>CAJIZC010000009.1 GCA_905181785.1 uncultured Candidatus Poseidoniales archaeon | reverse complement strand
ATTTCATGAAACCAAGGCATTATCAAGCACTTTCAAGGAAAGTGGTTCGGTTGCTAAACGGTTGGAAAGACCCTCATAGTGAGGCTGCATACACGGCCACGCAAGCCATGAAGAGCATTGAGATTGGGCAAGATGGTCGCATCGAGATGGTCATTGAACCGGCCCGGCCCCACTGCCCTTGTTGCTTGCTTGATTTGCGAGCCTTACAACAAAAAACATCAGGCATCAAAGGCGTGACTGATGTGCACATCACGATTGAAGGGGTTCCTGCATCGGAACGTTGGACCCGTGAAGTGAATGCTTGAGGTCCCTCTGACGCAAGATCAAGAACGTTGGAACCGACCATCCGCCAACGGCAACGCACCAGGCGATGATGGAACCGGAAACGGCTCCAAACAATGGAAGCGCCCACATGATGACAATGGCGTACACGGCTACGCTTACACCACCAAGCATCATTGGCCCTGCTGCGCCACGGGGGACCGTTTCCCCTTGAGCCAACCATAGCGCAACCATGCTGGTCAAGAAAATCGCTGGGAACACGGCGGCAAGACCGGCAAGCAAGGGCATGCCTTGCGCTGAAAGCCAAACCGCACAACCAATCGCCAAAGCGGCCGCACTGCCTCGTCCAACGAGGATTGGCCATCGGACCCCTTTGCTCCCTTTAGGCGCTTCACGAGGCTCCCAATTGAACCGCACAGCCAAGGCGATCAGCAACACCAGACCAGCTAAACTGATGGCCCAAGGTGATGCTCCCAAGTCATTGACCCAATCGATGAACAGGAGCAAGAGTACGCCTGCAACCGCCCAGATGAACAGAGAGGAGATCGCAGTGATAATCAATGGCTTTTGATTCGTTAAGCGGCTTGGCAGCACAACCCAAACCGCAAGGAAAAGGGCATTCAAGAGCATACCAAGCGGAACGATGGACATGCTCTCAATGAGTTGATCTTCACGCCCTGAGAGGTGCATGCCAGCTGCTGCTGGAACAATCGTTGATGGCACGGTTCCTAAGACGCCGCCAACAAGGCCGCCCCAGCGTTCGATAGCAAGCGTCACGCAAGTTGCCACAAGTCCCGCAAACAATGCTGATACAAGCACTGATGATGCCAGCATGAATCACAGGTAACGGTTCAAGCGGTTGACCAAGCGATCAATGTTGCCGCCTGCCCACTCTTTGACGCGCTCTCCATTGACGAAGATTGCGTTGAACGGAAGGACATCCACTTCAGCCACCCAAGGTTGTGCGATTTTAAAACGCCCAAGACCAGGGGTGTCAAGCAGGAGTTTGCCGAACCTCACGTTGGATGGAGCATCAGCTCCTGCGAGGTAACCAGAGAGGTCTTCAGTCCATTTCGCACACGCTGCGCAATCGGTTTTGCCAAGCATCAGCACGACGAGGGGTGCCGATAGGCACTCTTCCCATGTCGAACGATCAAGAATTTCGAGTTCTGCCAAATTAAAGCCTCCAAACGGTAGAATGGGGATTTGAAATCAAGCAGCGTAGTCGTCGCCTTTCTTCCAGTTCGCGCCACAAAGTCCGCCGGCCATGGTGGCTTGGGCGGTGCGGAGCACTTCTGTTGGAGAGCGGCCAGCGTCCATGTTGTTGATGGACCACATCTGAACCTTGCCTTCGTCATCAACAAGAACGGTGCCACGGAAGGAGCAACCGACTGCGTCGTTGCGCATACCGAAGTCTCGAGTGATGTCTTGGGTGCAATCTGCGATGACATTGTGGTTGACGCCACCTGGGAAGATGGTTTCATCGTTGAACCAAGCGTTGTGGGAATGCCACGAGTCGGTGGAGCATCCAATCACAGTGATGCCGTCGTCAGCGAATTCCTCTTTCAATTGCTCGAAGCCGACAATTTCGGTTGGGCAGATGAATGTGAAGTCGAAAGGATACCAGTACATGAGGTACCACTTGCCCTTCATGTCGTCGCTGCTGATGTTGACGCTTTCGCCGCTGATGTAGGTTCGTGCGTTCCAAGCTGGTGCGGGTTTTCCGATCATGTTCTCCATGTGATTTCCTCAATCTTTCCAACGAGAGGAGGTATAAGAACACGGCGGCGGCTTAATGTAGCATTTCATTCAAACGGATCGATGTGTACAATCTGCTCGACGTCGATTCTTTTGTAGCCCCGTTCTCTTGCTGTTTCGGCTGCTTTGCTCAACATTGATCGCATCCATCCCAGCGACATGAGGGTCTTCATCCGGCCGAGGGACTCGATGAATTGAACAGGGTTTCCACCCAGTTGGGCGTGCTTCCGAATGTCGGATTCAAGTTGTTCAATCACCATGTAATAAGTTTCCAGCAATTCCTCAACTGCATCTCGGGTCACCGGCATTTTCGCATGGGTTTTGGCCAGAGCCAGCAGTGAAGATTCCGTGAGAACCCCTCCACCTTGACTGACAACAAAATCTTCGGTTTGGACGACTTCGGTTTCCATGCCTTCCTCATCTTCGTTCTCAAGGCCCATGCCCTGAATGGCAATCTCCAGATGGCGGGGTTTAATGGTGGCAACGCGGTCTTTTTCCGCCGCGGCTTCAGCGTGCTTCAGCAACGCCGCAAGGTGCCGTTCGATGTGTTCAATTCCACCTTGGACCGCTGCCGACCCAACCGATTCAACCGCACTCAATTGTGCAATCATCAAGCCCCGAGTGCGGTTGTAATTGAGGCGGGTGCGATGAGGATCATCCAACGTTTTTCGCTCGGCATCTTGCGCCAGCGTCGCTTGCTCCATCTCAGGAACCAAACGTTCAATTTCTTCACAAGCAAGTTCGACAAGGCGCTCTTTGACGGCACCAGCCAACCTCATTTCTGTGAAGTTTGAGGCAACAGCACCGATGTGACTGGGGGCGTAGGGCTTGGCCATGTACCCCACTCAGCGAGGAAGCATATTGAACACTATGGTCGCCAAAGATGGTGGGTTCACTCAGTGAGTCCGTCTTCACGGCTCATGGCTTGAGAAATTTCCCAAGCATGAAGGCACTCGTGGCCGCCAAGAAATCCGCCTGCTTCACGGCTTGGACCAATAAATTCCGACCCGCAGAATTGGCAGAAAACAGCCACGATTGGTTCATTGTAGTAGGTTCCATTCGGGGTGCTGCGCATCGGTATACGTTTCCCAACGTCTTCATGCGTCCAGCCTTCGAGTTTTTCACAAATATCTGTTTCAGTTTCCGTTTGTTCTTGTTCTGTCATGTTCACCACTCCGTGATTGCAGGCCATAACCCATCTGCTGTGATGGGGCGCATGCCTTCTTCATCTCGAATCCAAGTGTCTTCTGTTCCAATGCTGCCTTCGACATGGACCACTTTAGGTTCGATAGCCATCGTTGCTCCGATTGGCAAAGGTCGTTCAAATCCAGCTGCTACGACGGGAGATTCATCGAGTTGCAGCCCGACTGAATGGCCCAAAAAGCGGCTTTGATCTGGCTCCATGCCCATCAGGTGAGCGGCGTGGCCTAATTCTTGGGCTAAAGCGAATCCTTCATGCCATGCCTCGCTGCAGAGTCCACCACGATCGAGAACATCGACAACAGTGTCCTTCACAGCCACCATATCTTCAAGTCGGTTGAGCCACGATTCGTCGAGTGACCCAGCCACAAACATACGGGTCATGTCAACGATGTAACCGCGATGAGCGTGAACGAGATCAACCAGCACCGGTTCATTCGCTTTGATTCGAGTGAAACCAGACCCCATGCCGTTCAATGGATGAGCCCCCGTACCTCCAACGGCTGAATCGAAGAATGAAGGAATGCCTCCTGCCCGACCTGCGACAATCACGCCCCGGTCGCACGAAAGGGGGAAACGGCGCATGTGGATGTGACCCCCAAAACCTTCGGATCGGCTTACTGCTTCTGCTGCTGCAACCAATTCCAACTCCGTAACACCCGCCCCGCCAACAGCCTGTACGGCTTCAAACATCCGAAGTTGAATGTTTGCTGCTTCGTCCATTTGTTCTTGTTCCCACTTGGATTTAATCTCCCGTTGGCTATGGATGAGTCCAGTGACATCAAGGCAGGGCCCAAGTTCAGAAAATGCGTTCACGAATCGATCGGAATAGGTCTTTGGAACTTCTCCAAATTGCAAGGATGGAGCGGCTGTGACGCCGCGGTTGGCGAGGGTTTCAGCAAATTGATTCATGCGAGGAAAGGCAAGCACTTCATGAGGGCAATCAGTACCACCGCCTTCGTGTTGGGCCCGCTGGAGGGAACGGCGGACGAAAAGCACAGGCCCATTTCCGCCGGCCTCCTTGCTGCCGCCTGCTCCTTTTGCAGGGATGAACAACGAGGCGTTTTGCCGACCTCCTGCGAAGTAATACAAATCGATTGGGTGTTGAATCAGTGCCCCACCATGACCGGCTTCCTCCAAGATGTTTGCAAGAAGGTTTTGACGAGCCTCGAGTTCACTTGCTGGAACCCTCCAGTCTTCCCCGTCTGGGCCGGCTAAATCCGCCACATCCCAACCTGTCATGGCTTGAGGGGGAAGCCAGCCGTTCAAAATGACTCCTGTTTCATGGAAGTGCGATTTTTGATGTGGGGGAGTTTTCGAGGAGGTCATCTTGATAAACGACTGTACCCAGCACAATCTATGCACATAGCAAGTAAAGTAACGCTCATTCTCGGCGCAATCCTCCTCGTCGTCGGTGGAATTGGATTGGTCGGAGGCATTGGCAGTGCGGCCGATGCAGGTGATGATCAAACCTACCTTACAAAGGTCACAAGTGGAACGTTTACGGCTAACGTCAATGAATCCTGGGGGATTTCAGTTTATGCGATCCACCCTGCTGATTGCGAGACAATAGATCTCAGCATCACGGACAGCAGTGGAAATGATGTTCTTGGCGAATGCTATCTATGGGACGGTACGAGCTACGCAGCAGGCGAAGAGGAATATTACGGAGATATCGATCACCGCGAAGCTGGCATGGAATACACTGTTCAAAGCAACGTCGAAGTCACCATCCGTGGAACGTATTGCGATGAGGCATGTATCAACGCCGCTGTCGGCGGCATAGGCGCTGCCTTGGGCGGTTTTGGAGCACTATGCTGCGCTGTTCCCCTCTTGGTTCTCGGACTCATTCTGGCCTTTGTGTTGGACGATCCTGTGCAAAATGTCATGATGCCTGCCGGGCAAATGCCAACTGGACAAGTCGGCTATCAGGCCCCCGTTATGGGCCAAGCTCCCATGGGTCAGCCTGTGCAGCAAGGATACGGACAACAGATGCAACAACCGGGCATGGCCCAAGGGCAGATGAGCCCCCCATTGACGCAGCAACTTCAGCAACCTCAGCAAGCACAGCCTGCTCAGAACCCTTGGGACGACGTTCAACCCCCTCAATGAGGTTCAAACGGTCACTTCTGGGGCAACCCAGGGTTCAACAGACTCAAGTCGAGTCTCGGCGATGGTGCAGTATTCTGGCGAAAGATCGACGCCAATGTAAGTGCGACCTGTTGACTTCGCAGCCACGCATGTTGTGCCTGAGCCGTTGAAAGGATCAAGCACCACATCACCAACAAAACTGTACATTTCTATGCAGCGTTTTGGCAATTCCACTGGGAAAGGGGCAGGGTGATTCACTCGGGAAGCGCGTTCGGTCGCAAACGACCAAATTGACTTGGTGTGCTTGATGAAATCATCGCGAGGAATCGTATCAATTCGACCCGCTGCCCGCTCTTTCTTGTCGCGCTTTAACTTGTAATCGCCCTTTGAGAACACCAAGAGGTATTCATGGACATCTCGCAGGCAAGGGTTGCTGGCGCTTTGGAAGGAACCCCATGCGCATGAAGAACCTGCGCTTGCGGATTTATCCCAAATGATTTCTCCTCGCATCAAAAACCCAATCTCGGACATGATGAGGTTGATGTGGCTCGAGAGAGGAATGTAGGGTTTGCGGCCGAGGTTCGCGACGTTGACAACCATTCTGCCACCCGGAGCAAGGACTCTGTAGCATTCTGCAAAAACCCCGTGCAAAAGATCGAGGTATTCGCCAAGTGAGAGGTCCTCATCGTACTCCTTACTTGCGTTGTAGGGCGGTGAGGTGACCACGAGGTGAACGCAATTATCGGGAAGGTCTAGGTTTCTTGAATCCCCAGAGATGACCGTGTTCGCCATGGTTGGAGGTAGAGCTTGTTCCTCGCCAACCTCTCGAATGGAAACCAGGCCCTCATTGAGCCTGCTTCCATAGTAGGTTGAGGCGTCGTGACCTTCACGCCTTGACACACCAAAGGCGGATGTGCTTGTGCTGGCGCGCCGCCGTGCACCATCCAACGAGGTGTCCCTTTCGGGGGCTTCGCGTGCCATCCTTTGCTAGCGGTGTTCGCGACTTTATCACCTTTCGGCCCGGCGACCACCTCAAGACGCGCGGTTTACTGGTTCCAGACGCACACCGCGAAAGATGATTTCGACCCGTTTGAATCAAAAGCCCACGCCACTTGGACAGGTCAATGGCGAGTGTTCTCACCCTCGAGAATGTCAACGTCGAAGGACGTACCGTGATTGTCCGTGTGGACATCAATTCACCAATGGCGCCCGATACCAAATCGTTTCTAGACGACACTCGAATCAAAGCCATTGTTCCAACCCTTAACCGCCTTTCCAAAGCCAAAGTTGTGTTGTTGGCCCACCAATCCCGACCTGGTAAGGACGACTTCACAAGCACACTGGGGCATTCTCGAGAATTGGGGCGCATCCTTGGTCGACCTGTGAAGTGGGTTGAAGATTTGGCTGGCGACAAGGCTATGACGGCCATCGAAGCGTTGGTCGACGGGGATATTTTGATGCTCAACAACGTACGAATGTACGATGAAGAAATCAAGACAAAGGGTACATTTGAAACCATGGCAGAAACACAAATGGTACAAAAATTAGCAAGCGTCGCCGACCTCTATGTCTACGATGCTTTTGCATGCGCTCACCGAGCCACGCCCTCGGGTGTTGGATTTACCCACCTCATTCCATGCGTTGCTGGTGATTTGATGGCCAATGAAATTCGTAAATTAGACCATGCACTGGAGCACCCTACTCGCCCTTGCATCGCTGTGCTTGGTGGCGTTAAGGTGGATGATTCGATCGCTGTCGCTGACAACATGCTTCGCAACGAGATTTGTGATGAAGTCTGGGTCACAGGCGGTGTTGCAAACTTAATGGTCGAACTCTCTGGGTACGATATCGGGTTGGTCAACCATGATTTCTTGGTGGGCGAACTTGGAAAACAATGGTACCCGACGGTAGAAAAAGCCAAGGCTCTGCTCGTCGATTTCCCTGAAAAAATCAGACTCCCTGTAGACTTGGCTGCCAACATTGAAGACAATCGAGTCGATATTTCCCTCGAACGGCTGCCTGTTTCAGCGCCTATTTTTGATCTTGGAATTCAATCCATTCGGAACCTTTCTGCAGCCATCAAGCAAGCAGGAACAGTCCACTTGAACGGCCCTGCGGGTGTATTTGAATTGCCTGATTTTGCCCTTGGTACTGTTGAGATGCTCAACGCCTGCGCTGAGTCAGAAGCGTATGTTGTGGTCGGAGGAGGCCATACTGCGACCCTGATCATGAAACGCAACTTGGCATCGAAGATGGGGCACGTTTCCACCGGTGGTGGAGCATGTTTGGATTACATCTCTGGACGAAGCCTTCCCGCGGTGTCGAGTTTAGAAGCGAGCGCTCGAGCGTTTTCCATGGAAACTCAATCTTCGATCAACATTCAGTGATGAGGAGCCACTGGGGAGGTTCGAACTCCCGACCTCCTGATTACGAATCAGGTGCTATACCAGCTAAGCCACAGTGGCGCAGATGGTCGGCGGCGACTGATGGACATAAGCCACACGGTCCAAAAGCCAGCGTTGATGAGGGGGAGGGCCTCACAGCAGGTCATGGGGGAAGACAATGCGGTGCGTTATCGCAACACTGTCCTCTATGACGAAGGAGGCAACAAGCACGTCGGTGATGTGTTGCTTCATCCCGATGGTTCGTGGACCGAGTCAAGCGGGGATGAAGATGTCAAACTGGATGTTGATGGTTCGGGGCGATTGATCACCCGAAGCCTGCAAAACTGGCACACTCACCTAGCCATGCAATTGAATGCACGCGATTTTAGCGATGGCTTTCCACTCCACCGTTGGCTCAATGAAGCCATCTTTCCGACCGAAGCGAGAATTACGCCTGAGTTTGTCCGAATTGGAGCGCAGGCTGCGGCTGCTGAGATGATCAAAACCGGCTCCTCTTTTGCTGCTGACATGTATTTTTACCCCGGAGTCACCGGTGAAGTGCTCGGTCAAGCGGGGTTGCGAGGCCTTGTGGGTGGACCGGTGAGCGATGCGGCGCTTCCGTCGCACGAAGATGCAAAGTCGGCCCTTGATGAACTCGATACCTTGCTGAAGCAACAATCGCCCATCGACAAGATCCAATACGCCATTGCCACCCATTCGGTCTACCTGTGCAGTGAAGAAACTCTACGAAGAGCTTCTGAACTGGCTGAACGGCGAAGCGGGAGATTGCACATTCACGTCAGCGAGACGCGCAAAGAAGTGGCAGATTGCCATGATTCAACCGGCATGTATCCTGTTGAATACCTCGACAGCCTTGATTTTTTCAAACCTGGAACGGTGTGCGCTCACGCCTCTTGGATGAAGAAAAATGAGATTCGCACTTTAGCCAGCCATGAAGTCACTGCCGTGCATTGCCCCTCATCAAACATGAAACTGGCTTGTGGAGGCACGATGTCGCTTCCTGCGTTCAATGATGCTGGCGTTGATGTACGGCTTGGAACAGACGGCGCTGCTTCTTCGGGAAACGGGCTTGACCTGCTGGCTGAAGCGCGGCTTGCAGCCTTAGTCCAACGCCATGACCACTGGGACGCAACCCTGATGACGGCTAACAATGCGTTTGCCATGGCCACCAAAGGCAGTCAAGACTGGGCTGTTTGGGACCTTGAGGATGTACGGATGAGGCCCGTGGGTCGGTCGAACAACCGCCACATCACCAACCTCTTGTTCAACGGGGCTGAATGCCTTGACCTCTGGGTTGGCGGCGAGGAAATTCGCTTCGACGGAACAACGAAAACCATTGATGAACGCAAGTCGTGGATGGATTTAGACGAAGCCGTTCAATCCTATTACGACGGTGTCGAGTGACGCCTCATTTTTGGCGAACAAGCAGGAAACCAGCGCCCTCGCCAATCAGCAAGAACAGGTAACCCGCCGCGCTCAGAGTCAGGTCAATCGTGTAAGAGAGGTTCAGGTCCGATCCTTCGGGTAAGACGCCTTCTTTGGTTCCAATTCCGGGGTAAAATTCACCGGATTCAACGCGCCAATCAACCCCTTGAATTCCATCGTCCCCGCTGGCAACATAGCCTTCATCGCCGTAAGAGCAGGTTTGGCTGGTCGTATCGAAACCGCTGAGGCTCCCCCCGTTGGCAATATCATCGCATTGCTTCTTTTTTCCCTTGTCTGCGATGACAAGGAACACATCATCGCGATCCCATGTAATGGTAGTATCCGCGTTGAGCAACAGCGCAGCTGCATTCCCGGTCATTGCGTCGTCTGAGAAGAACACCAGGCCCTGCACGTTTGGAGTTGGCACGTCCTCAACTGCCCCATCCATGGTGAACCCGATGGTCCCCCCAAGCAGCAGGAGCGTCGATACAATGAGGATTCCAAAGCCAGTTTTTTTCATTCACTTCACCCCGAGTTCAAAACAAGAAGAACGCTGCTCCAAGAATGATGTAACTGCCAAGCAGCATGGCTCCTTCAAGCCAATTCGTTTTGCCATCAGCCAGAATAGAATTGGCCACGAGCACGGAGATGAAAGTAGCTGATGTTTCAAGCAATCCGAATTCAAGCGTCAACGGAACACCAAGCGCCCATCCCAGAAGGACCATGACAGGTGCGACAAACAGGGCAATCTGAACACTTGATCCAATGGCGATAGCGATGGCGAGGTCCATCTTATCTTTACCAGCAACGATGACCGCTGCAAAGTGTTCTGCTGCGTTTCCAAAGAACGGCAACAAAATGACGCCGATAAACAATTCAGGTACGCCCAGTTCCTCGACAGCCCCTTCGAGGTTGTGCACCAAAATGTGCGCCATCCACCCGACGAGAGCGGTTGAAAGGATCAACAAAATCCAGGCATCTTTGATGCTCATCGTTGGGTCTTCATGCATTCCGTGGCCGGCTTCGGTTGCGAACACATCAACGTGGGTCTTGAGTTGGAATAACAGGGCAAGCCCATAGATGACGAGCATGATGATGGCCGCGTAACGGGAGAGGTCCTTGATTGACGACGCATCGCCACCAGCGTAGTTTAACGCGCTTGGAATGATGAAAGCAACAATAGCAAGCAGCAGCAATGAGCCATTCATTTGCCCTGATTCGTGATTGAAGTGTTGGATCCTGTGGTTCACTCCACCCCAAACCATGGCCAGGCCCAGTACGAGCAGAAGGTTGCCAAGAATGGAACCAATCAGTGAAGCTTGCGTGACTGTGATCATGGTTTCAATTGTGTCAGGATCAACAGATTTCGAGGCCGTGTAAAGTGCAAGGCCTGCGATAATCATCTCGACTGCGTTGCCGAAGGTGGCGTTGAGCAAACCACCAACCGTTTCCCCGGTTCGAAGCGCTATTTCTTCGGTAGCTTTCCCCATCAAGAAGGCAAGAGGCATGATCGCTATCATCGAGAAGATAAAAGCCATTTCACCATGATGTCCAGCGTTTGCCCAGAGCGCAACGGGGAACGCAAGCAGCAACCAGTTCAATTTGTTCTTGAGTGGATTCACGGCATCGATGAGTCGATCAAAAACGACTTCAATTTGTTCGTCAAGGCTTGTATCTTCCTCTTTACTTGCAGCAGATGCTTCGCCCATGAACAAATCCAGCGTGGCTTAGGACTTGAGTTCACCGCTATGTGAGCGGCTCACTCTTCCTTTTGCTTGCGACCGACCTTGCGGCGAGTCGGTGCTTTACGAGGTGCTGCACGGCGACCGACGGTGCGTTTCTTTGCGACAGGAGTGGGTTCGTCGTCCTCATCGTCATCGTCGTCGTCATCATCGTTCCAGTTGAACATGTCATCGTCATCGTCGTCGTCGTCGTCCTCTTCCACGGCTGCTTTCTTGCTGCGTGTTTTTCTTTGAACGAGGTTCACGGCAAAGGGATCTTCTTCATCTGCTTCTTCGGCAGGAGCGGCTTCTTTCTTCTCCTCTTCCTTTTTATCGCCGCTTGTGTCGGTGACAGCGCCCATATCAAGTTCCTGAGAAGTGCCGATAAACTCTGACATCCAGTCATCGTCTTCTTCTTCATCGTCGCCTTTCGCCTTCTTCTTCTTCGGGCCAGACATGCTGGTTTGGAGCACCATTGCCATGACGAGCAAGGAAAACACAAACACACCGGTTAGAACCCAAACCAAAACGTAGGGCGGGTCGGTCATGGAAGGCTTGATGACCACTGGTTCTGGCTCAGGCTGAAGGGATTCAACATAGTTGCAGGAGGTTGTTCCGTCCAAACGGTGACGGCATTGGTCAACAACGAAAATTACGTTCTTGGAAATCTCGTTTCCTGCTGAATCGATAGCGCGAACAAACACGGCGTGTTGACCGGCTTCAAAGTTCCCGGCGGAGAATTCCATATCAAGCACCATGGAGCGATTATCCCCTTCTAAATCGGTGACCGAAGTGGCTTCCGACCATGGAGTGGATTGGGAGTTTCCTGTGCCGTAGTTGTAGGTGAACTTGTATTGGAAGGAAGTAATCATGACGTCATCGGTTGCACCAGCGAGCAATTGAATGGAATTTCCGTAAAGATACTTCGAGCCGTCATTACCGGAAGAAGGAGCGTAGATCTGAACAGTAGGTCGCTTTGCATCGACAGCTCGGTCAAACCAACTTTGGCTGACTTCGTTGCCAGATTCGTCTTCCATAATCAGTTCAATGACCATGTCGCCTGCAATTGTATTCTGTCCGATGAAGAATTCGAAAGCATAGACTGGGCCCCGTTCAGGGTTGTTGTTGTTGTCTGCAATCATGTTCATCTCGATGTCGCCACCAGATATTTCTCCCCCAGCAACGGTCGTGATGTTCACGGTTGGATTGCCTTGGAGGTATTCGTCGATTTCCACCTGAAGAACATAGGAGCCCGACACAAGGGATGGACTTTGGAAAGCCTCACCGTCTTCGTTAAGAAGCAGCAACGAGGCTACTGGGAATTTCGTGTCTTCATTGATTTTGACTGCGTTTCCACCAATACCATTGAACATCTCAGGGTTCTGATTGCCCCATTGATCTTCAATGATGACTGCGTACCAAACCTCTCGGTCTACGCCGTCGGGGATTGGGAGTTGTCGAACAAGGGTGCTTTGCATACCTTCCCCTGGACTGATGTCACCAAGGACGAATTCCCATCCGTCTTCGCTTAGGGTGCCGATTTGATCTTCATTCTCTCCAAATGGAGCGCCGTAATGGCGCCAGATTTCATAGCCTTCATTGACGTCGTTTTCGTTGAACCATTCAAGCGTGATGAGGTTCAATGAACCGAGGGAAGTCGCTTCTTTGATGCGCGCTGGATTTGGTGGGCGGGTGTCTTCTGAGATGGGCCCGAAGTGATTTTGATTCAATCGAGTGTCCATGTAGGTCCCATTGACGTGACCGTAGAGGGCTTCTGTGGTGACGTAGTAGTGAGCGTTATCTCGCAAGATGTCTGCATCAAGCAGAACGTCAAAGGTCCCAATGCCGTCGCTGACCGAGCCAAGCCATTCCATGGATTGGTTTGCAACGAATTCTGCCCCGGTGACTCTGAAGTTAGAGCGCCAAACGTGGTATCGCTCCCCTTCAACACCCAACTGATCTTGCCATGTCACCCTTGTGATGCGCTCGCCGATGAAGACGGCGTTGACTTGTGTTGGTTCAGCAATCCATGGGGTGAAGGCATCTTCAAACTCTGGGCCTGCGCAGGAATTTACGGTTGTTTCAGGGTTGTAAACGCCGTACAAATCGATGGTGATGATGCAATAGTTAGCGTAGCCAAGACGTCCAATTGGGACGTCGTAGTTGAACGAACCAACGCCTTCTGAAACGGTTGCGATGAGCTGCACCTCTGAACTCACGATGGTCGTGAATGGGTTTCCTGACATGTAAATCCGGTAAGATTCACCGGTTTCATCTGGGACATCGGTCCAGGAAATTGTGGTTGTGCCTCCACCTGAGTCCGGGTTAGGAATGAACTCTGCATACATGATGCCAACTTGCGAAGGTGGCATGTTGTCTTCAACAAGGGCGCTTGTCATGGCGTTATTGGAAAGGAAACGGACGTCCTCGTAGTCTTGGCCTGGCCCGGTCCAATTTGGCAGCAAGTAGGTAACAGCGTAGTACGCGTCCCGGTCGGTGCTTGTTGGAATGTTGAGTACGGTGCTCGAGGTGCCTGCGGGCAGGACTGCCACAGGGGAGCCGCTACCGAGCAAGTCCGCACCGTTGGAACGGGTGATTTGATATTCAGAGCGCCAAACATGGATTTGATAAGCATCTTCGCCGGTTTCAGGTAGAATTGGGAAGATGTCGTTGTAATTCACCCACGTCAATGTCGTGTTGCTTGCTTCGGGGTCGAAGGTTCCAACAAGGTTGTATGGGGTTCGAATCGGGGTCGTAATTTCTGGAATTGGTTCTTCGATGACGGAGGCATTGGTGTCGAGGTCGAGCATCTCTGTGCCGTCACCATGTGTGGTTGTAACGGCGTAATAGAACGAGCCGTTGACACCGGGTGGCACCAAGAACGAGGCGGTATGAGCATCGACCGTACCATTGATTCCACGGCATTTGAAAGCATCATTCAACACGTCCACCGCTGAACAAGCGGTAATCTCCGTTGCAAACGGCGAAAGTTGAGCTATTGAAACCTGGGTGATTGGATCGGCAGAACGGTAGACGTTGTAGGTGGCCGAAAACAGGCCTGACAGGACTGAGCCATCGAAGTCAATGTTGCGCCATGTGATGGTTGTTGTTTCACTGAGCGGGTCGAATGTTGCAGCAATATCCTGAGCTTGCAGGTTGGCTGGAGCACCCAGGTCTTCCGCTGCCACATTGGAGAGAGGGACGATGGCCATCAACATGCACAACACAAGGAAAACTGCTTTCCTTTCAGCGCCTTTACCGAATAAGTGGTCTGTCATCAATGCTCTTGTAGAATGCTACCGTTATGAGTATGCCGCCTCTTATGCGGTTAAACAAGCGGTTCATTGCACCCCGTAGGGGTGGCGGAATCACTCTGATTCTTCGTTCTGATTTGGCTGTGGCAAAGGGTCGTCGAGATCGATTTGTTTGATCTCATAATTGGCTTGAACGAAACGAATCAAGAAGGTCCACAAACCTCCGAAAGCAGAAATCAAGACAACCAAACTGATTGGGTTGATTTCAATGTGGTCAAGCACGCCTGGATAAGTGCCAAAACTCCCGACTTCAAGATGGATAAAAACGCCCATTAAGGCGACTGAGATGATGGTTAAAATGGTTCGATCTGCTCGGCCAAAACCACGGTAATTTCGACTGCCTGCGACGGCTTGTGCTTGCGTCCCCATGTACGATCCAAGCAAGATGACCCACGCCGCTGCTAAGCCGAGGGTGAGGTCACCGACAAAGACTGAACCCGCTAAGCAAACGATCCATACTGCATCCAGCAATCGATCGAAGGTGTGGTCGAGGTAATCGCCCCAACGCGTGACTTGGCCAGTTCGGCGGGCGAGTGGACCATCGAGAGCGTCCAAGGTGATGGCCATGGTGATGAGCAGGGTTCCGCCGAACAACATGTTGGCCCCATAGGTGTCGTTTGGAGCCGTAAGAACGGCTAAACCACCGAGCACCCCAAGGGGTAAAGCAATCCATGTCAAGGTGGATGGTTTCCAGGTTGAAATCGAATCGATGAGCGGGTTTACCACGCTCTCCCATGTGCTGCGAAATTTCTCGAGTGCCATGCCAATCGACTCCTGTGCTTTGGTGGGGGGTGTTTGTTCTTTGGGTGGTCAGGCCAACCAATCGATGGCTTCGGTGGCTGATGCCTCAACACCGTCAGACGGTGCATCGGACTCAATCCATTCGAGAAGTTCTGAGCAAAGCACAGCGCTTTCGACCTCACTTGCATCAAGTTCAAGAACCGGTACTTCGAGTTCAAACTCAAGCATTTCAGACCATGTGCCGCCAAGCATTTCCCATTCAACATTGGCCTTCACTTTGGCCTCATCGTAGCCCCGCTCTGCAAGGCGTTTTTCCAAAACCGCAGGGGTGCAGCGAAGGATCACAACCGCATCGACATCCAAAAGGTGAGCAAGGTGGCCGTCAACAAAAAGCACTGCTTCCGGTTCTTCTTGCCATGCTTCAGCTAACTTGTGAACGTCAACGGGCGCGGCACCGTCTGTCGGGTCTTCATCGCCAAGGCAATCGTATCGGCGAGCAAGGTCAGCAACCGACTCAACGGCGTACCCTGCTTGTTTCAACGCTTCACAAAGCGTGGTCTTTCCACACCCAGGGGTTCCGGTAACCGCGATGATTCGTCCTGTATCCATGGTTACGCCACGGACTTCCGGTTAATACATCCACCTCCAAGCACACCGCAACAGGCGTCGTTCCTTGGCATCGAATCGGTTGAACAAAGGCATCAATAGGTAAGAGGCCCAGCGCCCACTGCTGCTATGTTTGGAATGGAGGACCCGGCTCAAACGCTCGTTCAACTCGAGCGTTACATCTTGGATGGGCGCATGGAGATGTCTGAAGTCATGGCAACTCAATTCACCGAGATGTACTTGCTTCGGAAAAAAAGAACAGCAGAGGATCAAATCATGTTGGTCAAGGGATTGCGAATCCTTTGCGACGTTTTGGTCGCTCGTAACAAAGGCGCACGAGCGGTCGCTAGCGTGGGTATTTTGCTCAAAGAACGGCGCAAGTTGGTGAAAACGCTTCGCTCAGGGGCCCCGCACCTGCTTCAACAAATGACGCCCGAAGCAGAGGATCAACACCGAGCAGGCAACGTGTACGGTGCTGGAGGGAGGCTTCGTGCCGCTCGTAAAGCCTACTCGAAAGCTGAAAAAATGGCCCCAAACAACTTGGCCAGCGCCCTTGACGCATGCCGATATGTGGGCTATGAGGCCAAACTCATCGACCGCTTGGCCAATTCTTGTGCTGCTGCAGGGCCTGTGATTTATTCGAATAAGGTCTTCAATTTGGAGCCAACTGGGAGTCAATCGGTGGATGCAGATCAAGTTGCGGCGGCCTTGCTTGGAGCGGTCCCCCATGGCATTGGCAACACTGAACTTTGTGCTTCGGAAGCAAAAAGAATTGAGCAAGAGAAAGCCGCTATTGTAAGCGGCGAAGCCGCAGCTAATGCGCGGTTGCAGAGTGCGCTTGATGCATTGACGCCAAAACACGACTACTACGAGTACGGTTGACCGTTTTTCTGGTAACGAGGGATGGATTTGAACCACCGATCTCCGGGTTATGAGCCCGACGGGATATCCAGACTACCCCACCTCGTTAACCAAAGGGCCGACCTTCCCTCCTTTCAAACCACCGATGCACGCCTATCGTCGTTCGAAGGAGAATTCGATTCAAAGATTGATGAAATTTTAACAGGGTGTTGATTTGATGAAGGAGAACCTTCTCTCATATACATGCGCACATCGAGGCTGAAGCCACTCTTGCTTTGTGCTGTTTTGCTGGCATCCACATTTGCAGGGTGCCTTGACAGCGAAGAAGAGGCTGAATACGATGGCCCAATTGACCTGGTGGTCTACTATGATGTGACCTCCGGTACCATCCAAGAAACGATTCAAAACAACCAGCAAGTTTCGGAAACAGGAGTCGAGGTCCTGTTTGATTTTTCGTATACTAAATCCAGCGCAGGTGAAATTTCTACGTTCTCTTACACCCCGGGTGATGGTTCCAACCCAGTCACTGTCAATGCCGCAGACACTGGAGAAATCACATACACCTACCTCACGCACGGGATGTTTTCGGCCACCATTGGCGCCGTGGACGACCAAGGGAATGAATATTCTGAAAACATCACCATCCGTATTGACAAAGAAACAACCTGGAGCGAAACTGGGACCACCGATCCACGAACGATGAGCATTGACGTCACACCAGATTGTGTATGCCAACTGCCCGAACAAATCCAAATTGATTCAACAATCACCAACCCTTCCAACTTGCCTGGATTCGGTGGTTCTCCGGTCACCGTCACATGGTACCTAAACAACAGTGAAGGTGAGGCCGTGGTCGAATCCCCCCCTGAACAAATCGCTGACGGCCAAGACGCCAACTGGATGCACAATGAGTTCAATCCTTCAACGGGCGCTTGGACCCTCGAGGTTGGCCTGAATCAGGACCAAGAAAACGTCGACATCAGCCACGTCGTGACCATTGCTTATGCTGTCGAAGAGAGCACAACAAACCCGTTCCCTACCGATGAAGAAATGCCCGAAGACGAGGCATGAACTTCAGGTTTCAATTCACTTTCAGTTTTGCTGAATTTGAATTAAAAGTGAACTAAACGGGGTGCTGCGTCCCCCTTGGTAGGGCAAAATAATCTTATTCGAAGCAATAGAAAGTCGCGCCGCCTTTCTGTCTTTGATATACCTTAGCCGAACCAACAGGGGTTGAGCGTGAACCAAAATGGCGACCAAATCGAAAAAGAAAGCGAAGATAGAGATTGAAAACAATGAAGACCTTCAAGAGGAGCCATTGGCAGTGATGCCAACGGAAGATGAAGCCCCTGAAGTCAAAATTGACGACTTACCAGGCGTGGGTCCGGCGACCGCAGAAAAGTTGCGCGAAGCAGGCTTTGACGACCTCCTTGCCTTGGCAGTGATGTCACCCGGTGACCTTGCGGACCAAGCTGAACTTGGAGAAGCTGTAGCGACCAAGATCATTGGCGCAGCAAAGAAAATGGCCAACATCGGCGGCTTCGTTTCCGGCGATGCACTCCTTGAACGGCGACGTGAAGTCCTCAAACTGTCCTCGAAGGTTCAGTCAATTGACGATCTGCTTGGTGGCGGGTTTGAAACCCAAGCCCTCGTTGAAGTCTACGGTGCCTTTGGAAGCGGTAAAACGCAAATTGGCCACCAACTTGCAGTCAACTGCACCCTCCCAATGAGCGAAGGTGGATTCGACGGCGATGTCTTTTACATCGATACTGAAGACACATTCCGTCCGGAGCGAATCACGCAAATGGCCCGTGGCTACGGCCTTGACCCTGATGCTGTCCTTTCTCGCATCCACGTGGCACGAGCGTACAACTCCGCTCACCAGATGCTGCTCGTCGATGAAATCAAGCGCATGAGTAAGGGCTTGAACGTCAAGATGATCATCGTCGACTCTCTTACCAGTCACTTCCGGGCTGAGTACATTGGTCGTGGCATGCTTGCAAACCGCCAACAAAAGCTCAACCGGCACCTCAAGGACCTGAAGCAGTTGGCTGACATCAACAACGCACTCGTGTTGGTGACCAACCAAGTTCACTCGAAGCCTGATGCAATGTGGGGCGACCCAACCAAGCCAATCGGCGGTCACGTCCTCGCACACGCCTCGACCTTCCGACTCTACCTTCGCAAGGCTAAGGCTGGACGCCGAATTGCTCGGCTTGTCGATTCTCCAAACCTGCCCGATGGCGAATGCGTCTACCAGGTGACTCAAGAAGGCCTCCGTGATTGATCATTACCCCGAGAAAAGCCCGTTAAGGGCGTTTTCTGGTGCGGCACATTCAAGGTCACTTGGGTGAGCATACAAGCATGCGACACCTTGTTGAACGAGTTTTGGAACTGACTGAAGCTGAACAGGTTGCGAATGAAACCGCAGCTCCGCCGATGGGTGAAAACTCCGAAGTGGAATTGCAAGCGTTGCTGGAGTCCCTCCAACCAAGGATCCGAGTGTACGGTGTCGGTGGGGCAGGATGCAACGCCGTCAATCGTCTGTTCGATGAACGGCTGTTCAAGAACTCCTATGTCACAGGTTACGCGATCAACACGGATGCTCAGGCCCTTTTGATGTCACCAATTGAGGAAAAAATCTTGATTGGCAGAACCGCAAGAGGCCGTGGGGCTGGTGGCGATCCAACGAAGGGAGAGGCTGCAGCTCTCGAGTCTGAACTCGCCCTTCGAAGAATCACAAACGACACACAACTTGCCATCATCACCGCTGGTATGGGCGGTGGTTCTGGAACTGGCGCGGCAGGCCACATCGCTCGACTTGCAAAGCAGCAAGGCGCCATGACGATTGCTGTGGTAACCTATCCGTTCAATTCAGAAGGTGCGTTGCGCAAGCAGAACGCAGAATGGGGATTGGAACGTCTGCGGGAACACTGTGACACCATTCTTGTCATTCCAAACGAGCGCCTTTTAGAAATAGAGGGCGTCAAAGACCTCCCAATCGGAGATGCGTTCAGAGTCGGTGACGAATTGCTTGTTCGATCCATTACTGGCGTGGCTGAAATGTTGACCACGGACGGTATGGTGAACCTCGATTTCGAAGATTTGAAGTCCGTTATTCAGTTCGGCAGCGGTGTGGCCATGATTGGGCTTGGCGAAGCAAGTGGGCCCGGTCGAGTTGAGGCAGCAACTGAAGAAGCGATGCATTCACCTTTGCTGGATATCGACTCTTCTGATGCTCGAGGCGCTCTGATCAATGTTGTCGGTGGGCCGAGTTTAACCTTAGGGGAGGCAGAAAAATGCGCCAAGATCATCAGTGAACAAATTTCACCTCATGCCCAAGTGATTTGGGGTGCTGCGGTTCGAGAAGAACTGGGCGATGAAATCAGAGTGATGCTTGTACTCACGGGTGTCAAAAGCGAACAAATTCATGGTGCCAGTGAAAACCGACAACTCCGCGCTCTCAAGAACCGTCACATTGAGTTCGTAAACTGATGTCAACGCACGACGCGTACGAAAAACAGGGTCAAGGCCGAGAGGCCGAATGTGAATACTGCCCAATCAAGAGCGCCAATATCGCGGTCAAACACAGGTTGTACGGGCGTAAGTGGGTTGTCCACATGCCCGATAGCTTGGCCAAAACTGTTCCATAGGTCACCGCTTGAGAGTTCGTTTCCATTGACAGCGTTTCCATGAACAATGAATTCAACAGGGTCCGTCGAGGTTTCAGACGAGGTCCAGGTGAAATTCCACATCCGCTGATAGGTGCCGTTGTTCTGATGGGTCCACCCATCGTTCAAAAATTGCGATTGGCTTGTGTTTTCAAAGGCCACGATGCCATCTCCGGTGACGGTGAGGCGAAAACCACCTTGGTGATTTTCTTCATGTTCCGCAACAGAACTTTCCACCGTGATGGAAAGATTGTACGACGTGTTCGATTCAAAGGAGGCTGGAAGCCCGTGAATCGTTACGAGGGTATCTTTGGAATCACCGCCATGGCAGGTGCAACCTTGATCGCCGAGGCTTCCAACACCGGTTGGAACGCTGGAAAAACTTGGAACGGCAAGAAGCACGATCATCAAAGCGATTCCGACGATGGTAGGACGCAGGCGTATGACCCTCATGTGCCTCAACCAAACCCAATCCGCCCGCCCCTTTGACACTTGGGCATTGGATGCACTTGTTTGTTGATAATCTATCGGTCAAATGTGCGAACTGCGCTTCTGTTGCATAAATGAGGAAAAAACATCCTTTCATGTACTATGAAAGGAACAAATCGAAGTGATACTATGATGGGACCATGGGAAACTGCACCAGTTGAAGCCGAAGAAGAAGAGTTGGATATTTTCGCAGAATTAGGTGCCGTGCGCCCAAATGCTGTGCAAGCCGCACCTCAGCAGCAGCCCGCCACCTTCGACAATTCCTCCGATCCGTTGGCCATGTTCATGGATGAAGACGAAGAGCCAAGTCTGATGGCTGGAGAATCAACGTTCTCCATCACCACAGAATCAACTGAAAGCTCTCCATCCACCGTTGAGGCCCACCAACCAACTCCTGAGCCCGCCCCTGAAGCAGCCGTAGCCCCGGTGTCATCAGAAGTTGTTACCGAACTGCTGGAAATCTTGGTCAAGAAGGAACTTCACTCTCGTATTCAACGCGGTGAAGACTGGTTGAGTGACCTCCCTGCTGAAGCTATTGCTCAGATTGAATCGGCCAAGGTCGTAAAAGACCAACAAGCATACCACTTGTCATTGATCATCGACATGGTAGGAACTGGAGAGGTTCGCCCCTTCGCTACCGTTCTTTCAACGGACCAAGGAACATTGCCGGTTGCGCCGCCGCCACAAATCCCTCAAACATGGCATCCACTGTACAACGCTCTTCGAGAACTCTTGTTGCACGCAATGAACTCATTGACCGCAATCCGTGTTGTGTCCAACTGAGGATTTACTCGTGAACCTCACAAGCGTGAGTGATGTTAACATCAACGAACATTTGTGAAACCGTGCAGTACTTCTCGTGGCTTTTGGCTACAAGTCGTTGAACCAACTTCAGAGGAACATCACCGCGGACGTGGTAGACCATGTGGATATGAGTGAACACTTTTGGACGCTCTGTGGCCCTTGTAGCGTCCATTTCAACCCAAACTTCGCTGAACGCTCGGTCTTTCAAACCAGTTACGATGTCAACTGTAGAGCATGCCCCGATCATTTGCAAGGTGACCTGCATAGGGCTTGGGCCTTCTTCCCAATTGAGAGCAAGTTGGTCGCCCCGTTCGTTTGTGCATGCCAAGGTGTCGCCACCGGTCCATTCTACGCGCCCGTACATGGAAGGGCTAAGGGCGGTTCATTCTTGAAGGGGGCGCTTCTGCGTCGTATCGATTGCAATGTCAGGAACACCCGTCACAATGGAAAACGGCAAACTCAACATACCGAACGATCCGGTAATTCACTTCATCGAAGGCGATGGAATCGGAGTCGACATCACCCCCGTCATGATCAAGGTCGTCGACGCTTCGGTGACCAAAGCATACGGTGGCGAACGAGGCATTGTTTGGTCAGAAGTGTTGGCTGGAGAAAAGGCGTTTCACGCCACGGGCGAATGGCTTCCTGAAGCAACGCTTGACGCAATGCGAACCGGTCTTGTGTCAATCAAAGGTCCACTGACAACCCCTGTGGGTGGCGGAATCCGCTCCCTCAACGTGGCTTTGCGCCAGAAACTCGATCTGTTTGCTTGCGTGCGACCTGTCCGATGGTACGAGGGCACGCCATCACCGGTCAAGTCACCTGGCGATGTTGACATGATTATTTTCCGTGAAAACAGCGAAGACGTGTACGCTGGCATTGAATGGGAAGCTGGCTCCGAGGGCGTCAAGAAAGTCATCGACTTCTTGCAAAATGAAATGGGCGTCGATAAGATTCGTTTCCCCAACACCTCTGGTATTGGCATCAAGCCAATTTCGCAAGAGGGGACCGCTCGAATCGTCCGTGCGGCGATTCGCTACGCGCTTGAAAACGACAAAGAAAGCCTCACGCTTGTTCACAAAGGCAACATCATGAAGTTCACCGAAGGTGGGTTCCGTGACTGGGGCTACGACATCGCCAAGGATGAATTTGGCGCTGTTGAACTCGATGGTGGGCCATGGTGCACCCTCGAAAACCCACACACAGGCCGAAGCATCTTGATCAAGGACGTCATCGCTGACGCCATGCTTCAACAAATCATCACTCGACCCGCGGAATATTCCGTGCTCGCTACGATGAACCTGAACGGAGATTACATTTCTGATGCACTTGCTGCTCAAGTGGGCGGTATTGGTATTGCACCTGGTGCAAACATCAACTACGATACAGGTATCTCCATTTTTGAAGCAACGCATGGAACCGCTCCAAAGTACGCAGGCCAAAACAAAGTGAACCCAGGTTCATTGATCCTCTCCGCTGAGATGATGCTTCGCCACATGGGTTGGACTGAGGCTGCAGATCTAATCGTCAAGGGCATGGAAGGTGCAATCTCTGCACAGACCGTCACCTATGACTTTGAGCGGTTGATGGACGACGCTACTCTTCTTTCATGCAGCGCTTTTGGCGATGCAATGATTTCCCACATGTGAGTGGAACTCATCCGTGAAGGAAACTGTTGAGGGCCCTGCTGTTCTTAGCCACACCAAATCCGAACCGTTCTTCGAAGGCGCGGGATACAAGCGTGAAGTCACTGTCTTTCGTGGCCACAAGAACGGTTCCAAGGTTGCCCAGCGATTGCTTTGCAAGGTGAAGTGCGATGTTCATCAATGTGCGATCAGGGGCTTCTGGATACACATCCAAACCGTCAACAACGGTACGTGCAGGTTCGCCTCTGGTTCGCTTCATTGCCGTGATCTCTTCGTAAATTTCTGTGTAATCTTTCAGGAACTCAACAATCAGTGCCTTGTTTTCTTCATCGTTTGCTTCGGCTTCCAGTTGGAGATCCATTGGCCGCCAGGTGCTGTAATTTTGTAGAACTTGGTCAACAAGTTCGTCGATGACTTCTCTGCGGAAAACCGTATCAAGCATTGAAGGAGGAACAAGAAGCCCGCTGAATCGGTTGCGAAGGAAATCAATGTTGCTGGCGAGGCCTGTGAGTTCCTGCTTGACGATTGAAGGAAGCCACAACTCTACTTTACCTTCTTGTGCTCGCTTCAGCAACACATGATGGAAGTGACCGTGCCCGCCGATATCGAGGCTGGCTTCGGTGAACACTTCCAAGCGATGCTTGATGGCGTCCATTAGAGCGTCAACGAGGATGTTCGTGTCAACGATAACAAGCGGTGAGAGGGAGAGGTTTCGCAAGTAACGGCGAGATGAGTTTGGAATGTTGTCTTTGTAAGAGGAAAACAGACCTTGTTCGGCATCGGCTATGCGTTTAATTTCTCGAAGGTTGAACTGTCCTTTGTTCTGAGCCCGTTCGAGGAACATTAAGCCCTCGACTGGTTTTTCTTGAGCCGCTTCTCGGGCCAACTCGTACAGTTCATTGAGGGTGGGCGAGGGCCCTTGCATCAATTGAGTAAATCGCGTGTCAAAGGCGTTGCGTTGGCGGCGTCGGTTCTTTTGCAGTGAGTTCACAGCTGCTGTAACTCGGCCGCAGAATGGGTCAGACGGAAGCTCCCTGTGGTGTTCCAACGGGTAGGTTTTGAGCATGTCAAGATCGTCTTCTGCGAAGTAAGTGACTTCGATGTCTTCCATCTCTCCTTCTTCTGTTTCCTGAGAAATTGTCTTGGTTGAACGTACGAAGTCCTTCAACAAGCGAGTGGCAGCGTTGGTGTCCTTCAATGACATGTGCGAAACGCGCAGATAGAGTTGAAAGCGCTTCGTGATGGCGCTTCGCAATGCTGGTTGCGCGTCAAGCAATTCAACCGCTTCTTTCCACTGTTCAGCGAATGCCAAATGGATCAGAGATTTCCTGTAAAGCACTATTTTGTGCTCGTAGTCAAAGCCTTCATGATCGCCAGCGCGGCGGTAATCGCGGGCAGCATTCAACTCATCTTCATTGGCTGCAGAAACTGAAGCTCGGGCGAGTGTATGCCACGGGGACAAGGGGTCATTTGTTTGGTACCAGCGCACAAGCGATGGTAGGCCCAAGTCGTGATCCAAGACCAAATGGCGTACGGAGTGAATCATTGCTGTTGGAACGTTTTCATTCCCGAGAAGGGTGTTGACGCTTTCAACAGTCTCTTGATCAGAAGTTCCATGTTGAAGCATCAAGGCCACGCGATTGAGCCTGAGTGTATCGATTACGGCAGCAAACAAATGTTGCTCCATGAGGGATAGTTTTGCTTCAGTGATGCTTGTCTCTAAGGCCTTAAGTTCCTTATTCTCCACAATGCCAGAGCCGCCTTCACGAAGAGCGCGACGGATGACACCAAAGGCAAGCAAGCCGTTCTTATCGAGCAGGGTGCTCAACCGCTCATCGTCTACGTTTTCGCCTTCAAAGAGCATCAACAGCGCCTCACTGGTCGAGGAAAATGCAGCGGGTGCCTCTGTGCTGTGAACCGAGTCAAGGGCTTTGGCTCTGGCTGAGCGAACAGAATGCCAGAGTTCGTTGTCCTTTCCGGCCGCTAAAAGATGCGCAGCGAGTAGAGTTTCATAGGGGTGAGACAAGGGCGTCAGATCGTTTTTGACAATGATTTCTGAAAGACGTCGCAGGTTCATCGATCGGGTGTAAATGTCGATTACAATCGGAAGAACGCTTTCCCAAGCCTCGCCGTTTTCTTCGGTTAGATGCTTTGCTGCCCATGCTTGAATCTCGGTTTCTAAACCGTTGAAACGAATGATGTCAACCAAAGCCCCGTCGTCCAAGTGTGGGATTTGACCGTTGAGCCAAGTTTGCACCTCGTCGTTCTTCAAATCTGAGATGAGAGGAAGAAGGTGGGAAAGTTCTGCATGGGCATCGAGTTTCAAGGAGGTCAGGGTTTGCACCGTTTCTTCGGTTTTTCCTTCGCGGTGGAGCGCAGAAAGTCGCCACCACATCACGCGCTCAATGGCTTGCACAGATGCTTTGCCAGCGCGAAGCAATTCCAAGCCTTCGCTCAGCACCTTCGCCTTGAGTTTTGCACTTGATTCAGGCGGGTGCTGCCACGCGAGGAAGCGGCGTGAATGGGCAAGAGAATGATCGCCAGAGGCGTTGGAACTCGCTTTCCAATCCTCAACAAGACCATTGCGTAGATTGACTAAATCGGTTAATTCAGCGGCAAGGGTTTCATCGATCTTCTTTACCTTAGCAAGGCTCTTTGTCGCGTCTTTTCCGACAGCGATAGAAAGCAGAGAAGAGATGAGGGAAGCCGGGCCGTCCAATTCAAGCAACAAATCCGCTGGATTCAATACGCGGCCTGAAGAGAGTTGTGAGCCAACGGTTCGTAGCGCCACTTGTGCTTCAGCTGAATCAACAGCACCTGCCAGCAATCCCATCGCTTTCGCTAAATCTTCGGTGACCATTGGATCGACATAGCCTGCGGAACTGTCAATTTTCTTTTTCGATGCTTTCTTCTTTGGTTTGGCGACAGGAAAGGCTGCGAATTGACCAAACAAAGGCGTGTGTTGAGCGAGTTCGCCCCAAACAGGGTGGACGCCGTTTGCCAAACATGAATCGCGCAAAGTGGTTTCTGTTTTCTCCCATGTTGTATCCCAGTCGTCTTTGTTAAGCAGCTTGTGGGCCAGCAAAACGGCAAGTCGGTAAGCATCAGAAAAATCACTTGGCAAGACCATTTCTGCTGCTGTTGGAAGGGAATCCAGTGGCTCATTTTTACCCCGGCCACCTCGACGGCTTCGGGTTCGGCGCATGTTTGAGGGTTTGCGCATTGGCGAGGGTTGGTCGTCTTCATCTGCGGCAGGGAGTTCGGTTTCGTAGACCGCCAAATGCAAAATTGGGCGCCAGGGGTCCTCGAGGAGTTTCCAATCTGGAATCCGAACAACGAGCGACTGGCGGCGGACTTTAGGTGCGTTTGATTTGAACGCAACTTGAAGGCAATTTGCCAGATAGTCCTCCTGCAGAATGCTCGCCCCTCACCTTTGGCTCAACCTACCCTCCTTCAATCCACCGGCAGGCTGTACTCCTAAGGGATGAGTGGTTTCTGTGAAGTTGTCCAACAACATCCATGAGGCGGGTAAACCTCCCATTGGTTTGAGGCGAGTTCAATGGACCCGGTGAATGCAATCGTGATGCTCTTGCACCCGCTGCTCGCGTCCGCCTTGCTGGTCTGGGTTTGGTGGCAATATTCGTGGCGGAAAAAAAGCCATGAACTCAAGGGAGAAGATCGGACTGCGGCACGCAGCCGTCATGAACGAATGGGTGAACGCTTGCTTTGGTCGACGCTCGGTGTGATTCTAGTGGCTTTCCTTGCCCGGGCTGTTGTTGGCCAACGCACCAATGGCGACGTGCTTTCTTACCTCATGCCGCAAAGCCTTCATGGCTTCATGGGACCTGTTGGTTTCGCCCTTTTGTTCCTGCTTGCAAGAATGGGTCGTAAGGCCAAAGCTGCTCGAAACGGCGGTGAGAAATTTAGCCACCATGTGCTGAAGCACGGGCGTGCTGCTGATTTGGTCGTCGTCTTGGTGTTCATTCACGCCTTCCTCGGCTTCCTGTACCTGTTCACCGTCTTGGGATGATCAGCGAATTGCAAGCGTTTCAGTGCGATTGGCCCACATGTCAAGCCAAACGTCTAGGTTTGCTTCAACGCCTGGCGGTTGAACCCTGCAACCGCAAGCGTTTGCATGGCCGCCTCCGGTTGGGTCAAGAGCCGTGGCCATACGAGAAAGATCGAACCGACCTTGCCCGTTTATGAGGAACGAATTGGCGTAAAAACTTGCAGAAAGAGCAGGGCGATCGGGAGTCTCAATGGAACCATCAGCGTAACCGTGGACGATGCAACATGCATCTGCTTTGTCGCCAGCCCACGCAGTAACAAGGTAGCCGTTCGAGCGGACGCCCTTTTCATCCATTCTGCAGATTGCAAGCCGGTCAACGATGGTGGTGTGGGCTTCAACAACCAACTGTGCGGCAGAACGTTCCTCTTTTGCACGTGCCACATGGGGGGCAATTGAGGCGTTTGCCAACACGTCTGCAAGACGCGTGCCCTGTGCGAGCATGTCCAACAGCCGTTGCATGTGTTCAGGCTCTCGCATGGAGAGCGAGCGAGCGAGTTGCAACACCGGTCCGTCTGCCATGAACGCTTCACGGGTGATTTGACCCGAGTCAAGTGCATCGACAATCGGCATGATTTCCTCAAGGTGGCTGAGGTCTATGTAGGGGCTGAGTACATCATACGCCAACCTAGCTGCGGAAGGCGTGGCTTCCCAATGGCAAGTACCACCTTGAGCGATGAAGTGAGCCTCTTCAACTTCGTTTGGCCGGTTCGTTTGATGGTGATCTAAATACCAACCACACTCTGGGTGGAAGGGCAAATCCACCATGGCGGTTTGGCGGTCGACCAGATGGTCAATGGCCCCAGAGCGGACCAATGCGGCGTGGGCGAAGTGAACGGTGGCGTTTGGGTTTGCTGCTTTGAGAACGGCTGCAGCGCAAAGGCCATCTAAATCCGAATCGGCAATAATGGATGTGAATTCTGGCAAACCTGCTGCCTCAAGCACGCTCATTTCTTCGCTCATACAGTGGGCCACAGCACACCTCACAAGAAGATTTTCGGAAGGGATACAGCCACAAGTGACTTGACCGCGAGCCTCACAGTGCAATGCATGGAGACCTCATGCGGTGTTGTGTTGGTAAACTATGGCACGATTCTCTTGCTCCAATACCCCCAGGGTCACTGGGATTTCCCAAAGGGGCACGTCGAGGAAGAGGATGGGGATCATCATGCTACCGCTCAGCGAGAATTGGCTGAAGAAACCGGTATTGATCGTATTGAATTCGTTAAGGATTTTGTCGAACGAAGTGAATACAGCTTTTATCACCGTGGAAAAAAGAAGGAGAAACAAGTCTTTTGGTACCTCGCTCAAACGGAGCAGTTGACGGTTAAATTGTCCCATGAACATCGCGGCTACATGTGGTTGGATTGGGACATGGCTGAGCAGCAAGTTTCCCATGAAGCGACGAGAACCGTGTTGCGTCGAGCGCGCCAACACATGGCCGATTTAGGCCTTGAGTGATCACAGGGATTTGAAATCTTCATCTGAAGCGGAAAGGCGACGAATGCGATCCGCAACTCCCGATTCAGGGCCCCTTTTGCCAAGCGGTTGCCACAATGTTTCATCGTGGCCAAGTCCGGCTGTAACCCACCGTCCTAAGACGAACAACCAATCAGAAAGCCGGTTGAGATAGACTTGAACCAACGGGCGAACCGAATCCTCGCCTTCGTGTTCCTTGAGGCGAATCACGGCTCGCTCAAGCCGACGTGTTACCGTTCGTGCGAGGTGCAGCATTGCTTCTGGGCCATGGCCTGCTGGAAGAATAAAACTGGTGAGTGGCTCGATATGTTCCAGCCATGCATCCATTTCGTCGACCAAAACCTTGCTCTGATCTTCATTGATCAAGACCATGTATTCGGGTAAAGCAGAAGGCACGCAAGCCAGTTCTGCTCCCAAGTCGAACAGTTCATTTTGAATGCGAGTTAACACCATCGAAAGGATCGTCTGAACCCGCTGTACTGTCGCTCTTGTGCCGCCATCTTCGTGCTTTGGCAAGCGTTCCGCTTCCATGGCCACAAGACCGAAAACGGCGTTTAATTCGTCACAGGTTCCGACCACTTCGAAGCGAAGATCGGCTTTGGAACGGCGCGAGCCATCAACAAGGGAAGTTTCCCCTCCATCACCGCCGCCGGTGTACACTCGATTGATGCGGACCATGTTCTCCCCTCATGCAAGCCAAGTCATGCTTCTATGAGTGGTTTTCGGGCCATGAAGCTCGAGTCGATGGGATGATACCATTCGATGTCTTCTTCACCAAGACTCCAAGAATACAACGCTAGATGTTCATCAACCACGCCGTACCATTCCAAGCGGCCAGGTTCGAGGCAGGCGATTCGCGTTCCTGTTTCCTCGATTCTGGAGGTCGTGTGTTGCCACTGAGTCACAAGTTGCGCCAAGTGTTCCGCCACTTCAACAACGTGTTCATGTTCTGCTTCAAGGGATTCAAGCAGCACTTCGAGTTCTTCAGTCAGATCGTGAGCCTCATCGCTCATCGCTTGGAGTTCAGCCAACCATCGAGTCACCTTTGGAAGGTTTTCACGGGCTTCTTCAATCGTCACAAGCCGTGCGCCTCGGGGGAGCACCCGCAAGGCAACTTCCTCATCGCGCAATGAACATGTGTCCATAGGTCGACCTGAAAAGAACGGTACCTCGCCTGCCTCTCTCACATGCGTTCCTTTACTTGACGGGCCATCAAGTCATCGGCTAAAACATATGATTTTTCGCTAAAATCAAGGGTTGGTTCAATGTTCGCCGACCCTTATTGCTGAGCCTGTCCTGATTTGATCTGGAAAATGAACACTAGGCAATTGCAGCAGGGGTTGTGAGGACGCGTCCTGCTTTCTGGACGAGTTTTTTCAAGACGAGGGAGCCCAAACCAATCCAAATCAAGAGTTCAACCACCAGGACAGCGTAGTAGAGCGGGCCTAATCCCTCCAAGAGAACGAGCGCATCGTATGGAACCCCGTTGAAGCCCATGTAGAGGGACTGGGAAAACAGGCTTGAAGCGAACCAAACGAAAACGGCGTACCAGAGAAGGGTGCTCATCGAGAGGTTGTTCGCCCTGTTTTCTCCTTCTTCCATGGTATTATATCGACTTCCATGATATTAAGTGCTTTGTATAGATGTGTACATTCTCGTCGATCTGGGTCCAAAAGAAGCCGCTTTCTAACGGAATCGACGCCCGAGGCCCCATAAACCGGAACTATTCTTCTTCAGCCGCAAGAATTGGCAAGAGGGAAGAAGCGTTTGGATCAATGCGGAGAATCGACTCATGAATCGCCTTAATCCACTCAGGTGCGACGCCTTTTTCACCACCGACATCATTCAATGCATCCAGCCAATCAGTTGCTTTTTCACGGTTACCGATGAAGAGATTGAGGCGATGTAAAGCAACATAGGCCATTGGGTTGAGGTGTTCTTCTTCTGCGTCCCAACCTTTTTCGAAGCAAGAGATAGCCCCGGTTGGCCCGTCGACAAAACCACGCTGCAGTGCTACCATGCCAGCTTGGCTCCAAGCCAAAGGGAGCCGCCCAATCAGCAGGCCGCGGAAGACAAGCCATGTCTGGCCGCCGCCAAGCACCACAAGCGCGAGGAACCCTGACCACTGTTCAAACGTGTTCAAGTCCGCCCATGTGGTGACCATCAGTCCACCAACGCCAACGCAAAACATGAACCCTGAAAATGGAGCGATCAGCACTTCCCTTCGAGTACGAATTAAGTGGTAAATGCCGATGAGCAGCCCGAACGAGCCGATGGCAGTGAGGACCGAGAGGTGCCCGATAACAGACACAGGGCGGGGTGCAAATTGCCCCAGAGCCAAGAGCAGTCCGATGCTCAGCACAATCCAGCCAAACCGTCGCGACGGGAGCGGGAAGGGTTGGCTTTTCGATCCGAGGATTAAAACCAGGCCAATGAGGCACTCAAAGGCGACCAGTATCCATCGAAGGCTGTCGTGTTCAAAGAGCAACATGCTTTTGCCTCTGTTTGCGCCAATGTTCGGTGCTTCTTGACCCTTTGCTCAAGCCTTGTGGTAGTCGGAGCCTCGAGCAATTTCTGTAGCCCGATACACCTGTTCCATCAGCACAACGCTTGCAAGTTCATGCGGCATGGTCAATGGAGAAAGCGAAAGGCGCTCAAATGGGCCTTCGGGTTGAACCGTCCAACCCTCAGCGGGACCAATGGCGAGGTGCACCGTTTCGGTTCCAACCGTCCACCCTTTGAACTGGTTTGCGAATTCGATCGAGGTTTGCAGGGCGCCCGCTTCATCCATCAAAACCAGCGTCCCCGGTAGGTGGCCGAGAAGTTCCGCATACGCTTTGCAAGACAACTTCCCCGAGTGGAGTTCGACCTTCACACCTTTGGATTGTGTTCGTTCGCCATACATCTCAAGCAAACGCCGGAGGTCTTTCTGTTTGGAAACCCCGTGCAGATGCACAACCACGCGACCCATGGCGTGGGCTGGACGCCGTGGTTGATGAACTTGCATCAATGCTCCATATTGCGATTGTGCCAAAGTGGATGAAGCGAATGGGTGCATGCCCCAATCAACAGATGGCGTTAAGGCTCTTCGCCGCTTCAGCAAATCATGGGATGGTGGCCTTTCGGATCAAAAAAGCCATCAAAGCGTATGCGCATCGATGACCCTCTGCTAAAGGACGCTCGGACATGGATCTCTGAACTCAGGGATGTCTGTGAAATGAATTTCGAACAGCCGGAAGAAGCCCGAAGGCGCATCCGGCACATGCAGGTCGAATGGCATGATGCAATGGAACAAGGCGTTCTCAGCCCCCCGAACCGTGAAGGCCTCGAAGCCAGGGCATTTCGCTTGCTGAGTTGTGCTGATGACGAATGGATGAACTGGTTGGATGACCTTGATTTCTGGAAATCAGGATGGAAACCTGCCTCCAACGCTGATAACGAGGCTTGAAGAAGGGGCGGCGATAGGCCACTCCATGGGTCAAACTCCAACCCTCCACATGCTCTACACATGTCCGTTCTGTTGGAAGGTTCGAAGTCTAACCGAACACCTCGGCATGGATGTTGAATACATTGGCGTCAATGGTATGAAAATCAAGAAAGAAGTGGCTTTTGCTGGCGATTGGGGCAAAGTGCCTGTGTTCACTGGCGAAGATGGAAACTACGTAGTGGATTCGACACCGCTTATGATTCACCTCGATGCGACCTACAACGGCGGAAAAATGGCGGCGATGGGCGACGCTGAGCGCCAGAAGAAATGGCTTGATTGGGCTGATGCAAACGTTTCCAAGGCCACAGTGCCAATTCTCTACGGCACACTTGGTGCTGCACTAAAGACGACAACGAGAATCTCAAAACTCGAAAAGTTTGGATTCTTTTCGAAGCGGCTCTATGCTTGGGCAGGGTTTCCGATCATGTGGGGCATCATTGCTCGAAAGCGGGTAAAAAAAGACGGCCGGACGCCAAAACAACTCTGGCACGACTTGCTCACCGAATTTACAGATCAGCACGGCGGTAAGCCTTTCTTTGGTGGAGCTGAACCCGATTTGGTGGACTTCGCCATGTTCGGCTACACGCGCTCAATCTCGCCCTTCCCCCAGTTCAAATTGCTCGAGGACCACGAGAAAGGCATGGTCTGGTACCAACGAATGATGGGCACACTCCAATGAGGGATTCACCTGGAATCGGTAACGCTTTCAGGAATTCGGTTTTACCGAGTCGAGGCAACCACGACGCTGCTTGGAACCGATAAAGGTGGATGGATTTACGCTGGGCAGCGTCCACGCCATGAAGTGAAGCTGCCCGAATATTACATCATGGATGCTCCGTTGACAAACGGGCAGGCACGAATGTTGCAAGGCCAAGACGGCGAAGATGACTCAAGCCTGTTTAACATCGATGCAGGAGCCCTGAAGCACATCATGGGCGCCTGCAATGATGGCGCTCTGTCGAGCGTTCAGGGGCTTGATTCGGATGTTCAATGGGAGGTCCGTTGCCCCTCAGAAGCAGAATGGAGATGCGCTGATTCGGCGATTGGATTGGGGCTCGAGAAGAAACAGATCGAAGTTCTCGCAGACGCCGTGAACTCAAACTACCGAGGGGCGATGATGGACGGACGCCCACGTCGCTTCGAAGGTTTAGGGCCGATGGCGCTTCACCGAGCAGCCATTGAAACCCACCCATCCAAGGAAGGCATCACTGCGTTGTCAAGCGTTCCACTCGATCGCCCCATCGCGGGTGTTGTGGCGCGTTTGGTGATTACCCCAATCCGACAGGGTGCCCCAAAACGAGTCCCTGAATCCGCAGATATGGCTGCAAACATTCGGACTGAACTGGTCTGTACCCTTCTGCTGGGCGTCATCCCTTCATTCACCATCCCCGTGCTGCGTGGTATGGGAGATTATGTCCAGAGCGGGTGGGCAAACCTGTTGTTTGGCGGGCTCTGTGCTGGTTTTGTAACCGGCGCTTTCTGGCGACCACGCCGGCCTACAATCACCTACGATGAATCGTAAAATTACTTCTCATCAGCGGGTTCAACAAGGCTCTCCCAGTAGGGCTCTTGACGGATTGCATCTGCAGCACAAATCGCAGCCATGTTGACGATATGACGAACGCCGTCTTGACGAGCAACCAACTGAACTGGTTGGCTCATGCCTTCCAAAATCGGCCCTGTCATCTCAGCATCGCCCAATTCCTCAAGCAACTTGTAAGCGATGTTTGCTGCCGCAAGATTTGGCAACACCAACACGTTCGCAGCACCGGTGAACTCCATGAATGGGTATTCGCCCTGAACATCGCCGTTCAACGCAGTATCCGCTTGCATTGGTCCATCGATGACAAGTGAAGGATCAAGTTCGCGAGCGAAAGATATGGCGTCTTCGATTCGCTCTGAACGTTGGGCTCGACTGCTGCCGAAGTTGGAAAAGGAAAGCATAGCAACCACCGGGGCCACACCAAAGCGGCGAGCAACCTTGGCTGTCTGGACCGCTATTTCGGCAAGCGTCCTGCTGTCAGGATACACATTGACCGTTGCATCGGCGAGGAAGATGGTTCTGCCTTTGACATTCATCATGTAACAACCAACGATGCAGTGGGCGTCTTCATCCGGACCAATGAGTTCCAACGTTGGACGGAGCACATCAGCGTAATTGCGACTGACGCCGCCAACAAATCCATCAGCATCGCCATTGGCAACCATTTGGCTTGCGAAATAGGGGCGGGATTTCAACAAGCGAGCCGCATCGGCAACCGTCATGCCTTTCCTGTTCCTTCTGTCAAGCATTGACTCGGAGTAAACGCCCTTCCTCCGCTCGTCTTTGCGGGGGTCATAGACTTCGTAATCAAAGTGCAAACTCAATTCTTCAACCATGCGGTGGATCCTCTTTTCGGGCCCGAGTAGGATTGGATAACAGATTTTCTGATCGACGAGTTGAGCAGCCGCACGTATCACTTTTTCATTGTCGCCTTCCGGGAAAACGATTCGTTTTCCTCGCCCTCGAACTTGATTGATGACGTGGCGCATGATCGAATAGGATTGGCCGAGCCGAGCCTCCAATTCCTCACGGTATTTTTTGATTGAAAAATCCTCAGGCTGAACACCCGCTACGCCTTCATCAACGGCCGCTTGCGCGACTGCAGATGCCTCCCACAGCAACACTCGGCGATCGAAGGGTTTGGGAATAATGTAGTCTGGACCGTATTGCATCACTGCGCCGTCATAGGCAGCGGAGATGTAATCTGGAACTGGTTCTTTGGCAAGGGCTGCTAAGGAACGAGTAGCAGCCATTTTCATGCCTTGAGTGATGTCGCGAGCTCGGACATCGAGGGCGCCTCGGAAGATGTATGGAAACCCGAGAACATTGTTGACTTGGTTGTCATAATCGGAACGGCCTGTTGCAATGATGGCGTCGTCTCGAACTTGGAGAATTTCTTCGGGAAGAATTTCGGGGGTCGGGTTGGCAAGTGCGAAAATAATCGGCTTTGCCGCCATGCTTGCAACCATGTCCTTGTTGACCAAACCTCCTCTTGAGAGGCCCAACATAACGTCTGCTCCTTTGAGGGCGTCCGCCAGTTCCCCGGGTTCACGGTCTTGTGCAAATGGTGCTTTGTATTCATTCAATTCACCGGCTTCCAGGCGCGCTTTTGTCACGATACCTTTGCTGTCAACCATCGAAATATTCGATCGAGTCACACCAATGGCAACGTAGTGGTTCGCACAGGCAATGGCGCTTGCACCTGCGCCAATTACGACCACTTTGATCGCTGCAAGTTCCTTGCCTTGAAGTTCGGCAGCGTTCAACAGCGCAGCCGCTGAAATGATGGCTGTGCCGTGCTGATCGTCGTGCATCACCGGAATATCAGTGGCTTCTGCAATTCGCCGTTCGATTTCAAAACATTCTGGGGCTTTGATGTCTTCAAGGTTGATCCCACCAAAGGTTTTGGCGATGTTGACCACGGTGTCGATGAAGGCTTCTGGGTCCTCCGTGTCAACTTCGATGTCAAACACATCGATGTCGGCGAACGTTTTCAGGAGCAATCCTTTGCCCTCCATGACCGGTTTGCTGGCTAAAGCGCCGATATTCCCGAGACCTAAAACGGCCGTACCGTTGGAAATAACCGCAACGAGATTGCCTTTCGAGGTGTATTTGTAGGCGTCTTCTGGGCGATCTGCGATTTCCAAGCACGGGTAGGCGACACCGGGGGAATAGGCAAGGCTGAGTTCGTGCGCCGTGCTGTGAGGTTTGGTTGGGACCACCTTGATTTTACCCCGAGGTTCTGCCTCGTGATACTCGAGCGCTTCCTTCTTCAGCAAGCGCTCCTTCTTCTCGCGGTTCATAGGCAATCGAATCCAACGAATGTGGTGATGGGTTTGAGTGTTGTGTGTGTACGGGACCGGGCGTGGGCATAATCGGGGCAATCCATTCCATCCAAAGCAATGAAATTCATGAATTCGAAGCACGATTTTTTACGAGGTTTTGCAGGGAAAAATTATCGCTGAAACATATCGTTTTCCTCGGCGATTGGAGGGGAGCAATCTGGAGCAAGGAATGAGATTTGATTGCACGATTGGGGGCCGCGTTCAAATACCCCAAAACTCCCCTCTTATTCCATGAAGCAACTTGTGACCTCCATTTCCTCCGGTTCGGCCGGCAAGAAGGCCTTGTTGCTCGTGATGTTGATGTTGCTTTCATCGGTCGCCCCGATGATGGCGCTTCCGGGCGTTTCAGCCCATGAGTCTGCCTTTGACACCATCTGGCCGAAGTCAGGCAGCAACGATACCGGGTGGGTTCAACTCGATGCCCTCGGAGCAAACCCTGACACTGGCGGGCAAGCAACAGCCTCTTGGACCCTCGAATTCGCGCCGGGAGCTGATATATCGAACGTTTCGTTCCAAGTTCGCGTCGACGGAAGCGACGGTTTGATGATCGAAGAACCAATGCTTGTGGCCAGCGATATCGGAGTGAACCTCCTTGATTGGCGGGGCCTTGGCATGTTTGGCTCGGCTGATTCCTTCACTGGGTCCAATCCGTACGACGGTCGGCTTTCCCCAAACAGCGATTCTGGAGCAACCTGGACCCTCCCTTCTGATGCAGAGATTACCGACCTCGTGATCGAAGCACTCGCCCCGGTCGACCCAGCAGTTTCCTTTGAGCCAATTTCATTGGACATTGGAGCGACAGCCATCCACCCAGATGATGGTCGAATGTACATGGCCATCCTCGACGATGTCCTGGTGTTGGATTACAACAACGACCCCCCAATCATCGACATGATGGAATTTGAGAGCGATGTCCTGGACATGGAAATCGACACTGCGAATAATTTGATTCACTTTCTCACAGCCGAAGATGGGTTTTTCGCTATCTCTCTTGATGACAGCAGCGCACAGGTTGTTCTTCCAAACGCATCCAATCCTGCGTACATTGACTTCGATCAGTTTGAAATTGCAAGCACAGGCGATGTCTATGCTGCAAATGGAGAAGGTGTGTCCCTTTGGAACGGAGCCGCCTGGGTAAGCGTCGCAGCAGCGGATTCCACTGACGCAATCTCCATGATTGAATTGAATGGCATCCTCTACACCTCGATTGACGACACCGGCGTGAGCCGCTATGACCTGAGTACGGGTCAACCCCTCTCAACCTGGTCAACAGCCAACAGCCTTCACTCGGATGAAGTCACTCAACTCATGGTCTCAGGAAATCAACTCCTGATGGCCTCACCAGATGCGGGCTTGGCTCGTTATGACTGGAGTTCCGGATTCTGGCTCTCGACGTGGAACAATGGCAACTGGCTGGCCAGTGACGATGTCGCTGGGCTAGCACAATCTGGGAACACACTCTACATCCTCAATGGTGATTCGATTCACACCTACAACACGGCGAGCAATGTGTTCTCCGGATCCCAATCCATCGAAGATTTCGGTTTGACGAGTGAAGGACAAGAGCTGATTCTATGGCCAACTTCAGGAGCCCGCTCCCCAGCTTCTGAACTCATGCTCCTCAGCGATGGGAACGGTGCCTTGGTGGAACTTACGCCGGGCTCAACCCCCCTTAACACGGGTGTTTTGTTGCTCGGCAGTGGACCGACGACTGAACAAATGATCGACGCCACTGAACTTGATGGCGTGCTGTTTGTGGCCACTGACGACCAGTACCTCAACAGATTTGATACTCAAACTTCGCGCTGGATTGAACCAGTGTTCATTGGTGCCGACATCAACCGGCTGAGCAACGATGGAAACCACGTCTACATTGCCGCAGACAACGGGGCTCATCAAATGCACAACAATGGAACTGTCCTCCAAACGTGGGACACGACAAACACGGCGCTCTCAAGCAGCGAAGTGACCGTCGTCCAATCGGACGGTTCAACCGTCGTGGTGCTCAACGAGTTTTACAGCGAATTTTTGGCCATTAACCTCACAGGATCTCAACCAGTTGTGTTCGAAAGCATCGTGTTGGATACAGGCTCGGTTACCGATGCCGCTCTACACAATGGAGTGGCATATGTAGGAACCCAAAACGATGGGTTGCTCCGTTATCACATCGTGAACGATACTTGGCTCACGCCCTGGATTTCGACTGGCGTCAATGGGGCAAACGAGGTACCAGTGGCGGTTATTGGTGACATCCTATACTTCGGAATCCCCGGGTATGGAGTTGCACGGAAAGATTTGTCCACTGGCGAATTGATGATACCGCTGACCGCGGCTGGCAACTCGCCTGGCCAAGGTGCTGCAACGAGTTCCCTGCCCAGCGACAACATCTACGCTCTCGAATCCGACGGTGCTAACCTCTACATCGGAACACAACAAGGCGCAAGCCGATGGAACGGAAACCAAATGACGACGTTCGGCCAAGGTTCCTCTTGGGACACACGCCCTCAACAATTTTATGACTTCGTAGCCATTTCTAGCATCTCTGGTGGCAACCTCTACGCTGGCACCAACATCGGCGTATGCAAGTACAGCATTGCTACTTTGGGAATCAGCGAATGCCTCAACGTATACGACGGCATGCCGAACTGGGCGACCTACTCGGTTGGGGCTGGCATCTCAAACTCATACCTCTTCGGAGGGACGAATTCTGGCGTTGGCATCATCACCACTTCGCCCTTTGAAGTGGTCGGTGAGTGGACCGCTGGAGAACAAACAAACAACGCACCCGTTGTCGTGATCGGCGATGTTGCGTTTATCGCTCTTGACGGCATTGGCATCGCCCGGTATGACATCCCCAACGATGAATGGCTTACGCTGTGGACCGATGACAATGTACTCGATGATGGAAATGAAGATGCTACTGCACTTTCCGTTGACATCAATCCAAATTACATTTGGATTGGAGGCTCTGACGGATTCCAATTGCTCAATGCTACGACAGGGGCCGAAGTCTATGACATCGAAAAATCAAGCAACCTGTTTGCTGGAAATGGCGACCCTCTTGAGATGATCCTCAAGGGGAACATCATGTATTACCATGACGGGGCCAGCAGCGACAATCTGTATCGCTTCGATGCCCAAAATTTCACAGCCCTTTCTGCTCTTGATGCAGGCGCACAAATTGGTCAGAACAACGGCGATGTCAATGGAATGGGTCTCATTGACGACATCATCATGATCAGCGTGGCATCCCAAAACTGGTGGCAGGTTGATGGCTCTGGTGGCATCGCACAATTCAACACAAGCAACGGTTCTTGGGGTGAAAACATTCTGCCAATCGGGCAAGTGGATCGTGTAACCGCATACCAATCATCAACTGGCAACATGTGGGTTTCATGGGGCGAAAACTCCCTTCAATACATGGATGCCAATGGCACCGAACTTGGTTCTTGGGATGCAGATGATCTTGAGTTCCCTATTCGAGAAATCATTGAATTCGATGGTGAAGTGCTCTTCGCTACAGAAGACGGTGTCGCCCGCTATGACGAGGCGGCGGGGCAATGGCTCAGCACATGGACTGAAGGCTCTGGACTTCCGAACGACGCTGGTGAACAAATTTACGAACTGTGGACCGACGGAACAAACTTGGTTGTCGGTGGCGGTGAAGTCAGTAACTTTGGACAATTCAGAAACGGTGCAATTTCGCATTGGGATGGAACAACATGGAATGACTATGAGACTGGACAAAACGGCATTCCAAACGGTTATCCAATCACCATGACTGAATGCGCAGGAATTCTTCACATCGGTATTTATGCCAACAACGGTGGCGTTGCACGCTTCGACATGGCTAACGATTCATTCCTTGGCACCTTCACAACAAGCGACTGGAATGACAACTATGGTGAAGTTTCAGGGGTTGCATGTGATGGAACGGATACGCTGTATGTGTCCTTTTATGAAGACCAAGCAGACGTCAAGAAGTACAGTTATCCGAGCAGTTCATGGCTGAACCCGATCACGACAGTCAACAACAATTTGCCGAGCGACCGAGTTTGGTGGGACGCGATTGATTACGCCAATGGCATGCTTGTCCTCGGGCACGGCATCGGCACATCGGGTGACAACATCATTGGTGGCGGCTACAGTGCTGTCACGACTTCAGGCTCCTCGACGGCACAAGTCAATTTCAACGGTCAGGGCTCATCTGTCACTTCTTTCCAGTGGCTCACCAGTGAGTGGCTCGTTGGGCAAGCTGGAGGTTCTTCAGGGTACAGCCACGTCGATACGATCAGTTCGTTAGGCCAAAACACACTCCTTGATTTCCCGGGCCTTGTCAGTGGACAGGTCACCACAATGGCAGGCAATTCAACCCATATCTGGGTCGCTACTGAAGGCGCTAGCCAAGGATTTGGTCAAAATGGAGCATCCTCCGGCGCTGGCCTGCTCCAAGGCGAACGCCAAGCTGACGGCACCATGGAATGGCAGCAAGGCTGGACAATGACTGCGAACAGTGTTGCCAAAGACATGGAACTGATCGGCACCGATCTTTTCATCACAACCACGCCAACAGGACTCTACAAACTCGATACACTGACTGGCATGCTCATGAGGCTCAGTGGTGGCCTCCACTCCAACATGGATGGTTTATTCTTAGACGGGAATACCCTCGTCATTGGTTTACAGGGAAGTTCTGGCTCAGCTGCTGGAGTACAACTCTATGACCTCACCACTGGATTTGGCAATGGTAAACTTCTCGGCGGCCTTCCATCCAACTCAATCAATGCCTTTACAGAGTCAAGTACAACCCTCTACATCGCAACGAATGGCGGCGTTGGTCGATGGGATTACAGCGCTGCAGATTGGATCAATCCGTTGACAACAAGCGATGGCTTACCGACCAATGTCGTTGAGGACATACAGATGATTGGTACAGATTTGTGGATGGCAACCGCTGCTGGGGTTGTTAAAATGGACACGCTCACCAACGCTACGACCCTCTACACAAGCGGAACAGGCCTTATGGCTACTTCAGCTCAATCACTCACAACAACCACCCAGACCACCACCGACAACGCCGGGGTCACCACAACGGTGACGACCCTCTTCATTGGCCACGATGGCGCCGGGGCTGAACGCCCAGGCGTTACATCGGTAGAAACATCATCTGGTGCGATTGAATGGCATAAATTCGATCAGTTATCTTCGAACACCGTCGATGCATTGGCTGCAGATTGGTGGGGGCTCCACATTGCTACAGATATCGGACCCATGACGCATTACAATGGACAATCCAGTCAATTTGAAGATGGAGTTCCGTCCTTCCAAGTCGCTGGATGGCCCGTTCAGAAGATGGTCAGCGATGGAGACCATGTCCTCACCATTGGAACGAATGGCGCTTCAATCTTGAGCGCCCGTACGCCGACGCATGCAACCCTCAAGATGTTCCAAGGCACTGGGATGACCGGCGGCACGATCACAGCCGACGCCATCTGGTTGACAACCGATTACATCGGCCTCTTTGGCTATGAAAACAACGCACAGTACTCCGAAATGGAACGGTTCTCCCTCCGCAAGGCTGATCCACTAAGCGTTGGATTCAACCTTCAATCCCTCGACATCAGCGACATGACGCACCCCGGCATGCCAATCACCTTGGCCGACGCTTCCAACACCGTTTCCCTCGACCCGGCGTTTGGCGTTGAAGGCACAAACGGAATCATGTTCCAAACGGTGCCGTTGGCGTTCACTTCTCCGGTAAACAACGCAGCCACATGGGCGAAATCTGTCAGCCTGAAGTACAACGCAACCATTGAACTGAACAACAACCCAGATTTCGAAACCACAATGCAACTCGCTGTTGACAACGGCGTGATTGTCAATGGAACTCAATTCGTTCAACTCACTCTGCGGTCGCCAGCAAACGGATCGATGCACGTGCGTTTGATCTACGACTATGTGAAGACTGAAACTCCAATCCTTCTGACCGATTTGATTGATCGGCCTGACGATGGCGGTGGCGCATTGATGGCTGACTGGAGTCTTGTTCACGATGACGACTTTGCTCGGTACCTTGTCTACCTCAATGAAGGGCAGTTCAACACAAGCGGCCCATCACTGACAAACGCAGATCTAATCGGCCGGACAGTGGACAAAGCAATTTCACTCCACAGTCGCCTCTCGAGTGAGGTTACAACAGCAAACGGCGTAGCCTTGGTTGATGGCGTGGATTACTACGCTGTGGTGGTTGTTGAATACGATGATGGGCGCCTCGGCACCCCGTCACAAGTCCTCGGTCCTGCTTCGCCAAGCGATGAGGTTCCACTCCCTCCAGTCTGGGCCACAGCCGGACCTCACGAAGGTGGAGAAGATGGGGATCTTGACGTCGAATGGGCCCGTTGCACAAGCCTCGATTTGACGCAAACCAACATTTACACCTCCACTCAACCAATGACCGACGTATTGGGCTTGTCGCCCGAGGCAGAAGTGATGAGGATGGAAGGTAATTCGACTGTGCTTTCGCTTGAACCAGGCCAGCCCTACTGGCTCGGCCTAACCTGTGTGGACGAAGCCGGTCAAGAGGACATCATGAACGCCTTAATCGTGGGACCATTTGTCCCAACGGGTGGCCTCAATGACAACACAGCTCCACCGAAGATGGAAAATGTGGCAGCCATTGACACACCTGATGATGACGGTGGGCGAATCACCATTTCTTGGGATATGAATCCCGCAGAAGACTGCACTTTCTACGCTATTTACGTTCGAACATGGGACAACGCTGATGCTCAAATTGAACTTGAAGTTGGAACGCCCATTACCGAGTATGGATTTGCTCAGGCTCAAATTATCAATGACTGTTCAGAAGAATCGACGATCCTCACAAGCATTGACGGGGTTGCGCTCCAAGACGGACAGATGTATTACGTCGGCGTTGTGGCCTATGATGATTGGTTGAATGTCAACCTCGAAGACGTCGATTTGATTCGCGTCACACCGCTCCGCAACACCGCTGGCAGTGGCACAACACCAGACCGTATTTCCAATGTCCAAGCCTTTGATCATCCTGATGATGATGGCACATCGATTGATGTGCTCTGGTCAATTTCAGACGCTGATGATTTCTCCCATTACACCGTTTGGGCGGCCGATCAACCCCTCACTGACCTCTCTGCCGCATCGGCTGCATTTGGCGAAAACCCGGAACGCTGTGGATGCTTGAAAGTCAACAAGCAATGGGTGGATGAAGAATTCAACCCAATTGAAATTACACTCACCACGGCGCTTTACGGTAGCGAAGGCAACATGATGAGCATCACACAAGCCACGCCTCAGCAAATTCAACCAAATGTGGAACTCTATGTTGTCGTCACCGTGCACGACTTTGCTGGAAACGTACACCTCACGGATTTGACGCAGGCAACGGTGATTCCGATGAACAATGAAATGGACGTCGAACCACCGGTTCGCCTCGAACTGGAGGCACTCAATTTGTACGACCGTCCTGCGGATGATGGCAGTGCGCTCTTGCTTGATTTCGATCTCAGCGACGCAAGCGATGTCGGTACCTACGAAGTGTATGCAGCCACATGGTCATTCACAAGCGTTGGTGTTGGCACACTCGGCCCAAGCACGCCGATAGTGACCCTTGACCGCTCCCCCCAACTTCCACTCTCCATCGATGTGGTGGCTGGTGACACCCCTGTCATTCCTGGACAAGAAATCTGGGCAGTGGTCGTGGTTCGAGACACGTCTGGCAACGCATTTACCACCGACTTAGTGGCCGTGTCCGCTCAATCGATCGACGATGGCGTGGATGCAAAAGGCGATTACCTTCCAGATGTCAATGGCGTAATGGCGGCATGGGTTGATGAGCAAAACATCCTTGTTTCATGGACGCTTTCAGACGACGATAGCATCGAAAACTATGTGATTTACATCGCCGAAGAAGAATACTCGACAACGCTTGAAGCAATATGGGTGGCCGATGTCATGAGCTCGAACTCGTTCTTGATCACCTCGGAAAACTTTGAAGATTTAACGAACGCTACAGCATGGTACGTTGGCGTAACCTTGCAAGACTCATTGTTCGAAAAACAGGCCTTAACCCCGGTGAAGCTGGCCCCATACGGCGCTGACGGAGGCGATGGTGAAGATTTGGTTCAAGCAGATGAAGGCGTCGATTACTCTTCGTTGTTGACCACACCTAACCTCTTGGCTGCGGGATTGTTCCTCACAGCGATCATTCTCTTTGTTGCAGTGGTCCGAACGAGAGGCACGCAACGGAATCGGTCGAAGTCTTGGGAGCTTCAAGAAGCAACATGGGGCATTCAAGACGAACAGGGCTGGGGCGATGCTGCCGCACCTCCTGCTGCTCCTCCACAGGCCGCTCCTGTTGCGCCTGCGCAACCTGCTGAACAAGCTCAAAACATGTATGCGCCACAAGCAAACCAGGACATCTATGGAAGGCCTGCCTACCAACCTTCACAGCCTGTTATGCAACCTGCCCCAAACAACGACTTGATGAGCGATCTTGGCGTTGGTACAACACCAACGAAACCTTCGAACACCATTGACACATCCTTTTTGGATGACTTGCTTTGAGGACGGACAATGAAGAAAGACAGCCCAGTAGGTCCGAGAAGCGCCGTTTTCACGACGGTGGTGTGGGACGGTGGTTCGCATCTGGCTGATCTCAAGGCCCATCTTGACAGGATGGAAATTCATGCTCAACGCCTAAGAATTGCTTGGCCTGAGAACATGATGAGTAAAATCAACAGAGCGTGGGAGAAAAGCATCGGAACACGCGGAACCGAAACCCCTCGCACACCCACCGGTTTGATCCGTTTAGAACTGACGCGTGCGGGCGAAATTTCACTCGAAGGACGCCCCTTCATGTTGAGAAATGAAGGGATTGAGGCTGTGACGGTCCCAGCCCCTCGGTGGTCACCGAAAATCAACGGCACCAAGCACGGTGACTGGGGCCCCTATGCTGACGCCATGCAGCACGCGGACGCAAAGGGAGCAGACTTGGCGCTCATGGTTCACGATTACGCCCTCGTGGATGGCGACCGAGCCACTCCGCTTGTGGTGGATGAAGACGGCACGGCTTGGCTCGCTGCGCCCGCTGAAGGGGGGGTTATGGGCATCACAGCGGAACTGCTCGCTCCACTCTTGGAACAAGCAGGTGTTCCTGTTCATCGAGGGCGATTGAATGAACGCCTTGTTGCCCGAGCGTTGGAAGTCATTGCTCTGGGCAGTGGCATCGGTGCCTCTCGAATTGAATCGATTGATGGCGAGCCCGTTGGTTCAAATCACGAGTTCTCAGAAAAATGCCAAACGTTGCTGACCCAACATTATGAAACCACGAACGCTTGGACTGACGTGGGGGCGTGACCATCGAAGACAGCATGCTCCCCCTCATTGCCCACCTCAAGCATTCAGGTTTGTTGGGCTCTTCTGCAATCAAGTACGGCGGGCCAGATGAACTGCTCCTTCTTTCGGGAGGGCCTGCTTCACACCTTTCGAAGCATTCGATCCTTTGTGGCCCATCTCGAAGACGCTTCATTGTCCGACAACCCACCATTGAGCCCGCACAACCGCACTCCCCAAGCCAAGGCGAAATTCACCTGGTTGTGCAACCGACGCAACTGGTTGGGCGCATTGAGGAATGGAAGCATGGCTGCTGGTATCATGCAACTTCCATTTTCGATGAAACTCTATCTGGCCTGCTTGGAAAATTGAAAGCCTTTTGTGAACCTGTTCCCTTCTCAAGCCAACCCCCAGAAGGCATGCCTCAGCGAGCGTTCTGGTCGGGAAGCCTGGCCTATGATTTGCTGCAATGGACTCAGCCAATCGCTTTGCAACACCCCCCTCAAGAAGGAGCCTTGTTAGCCGTTCTTTGGCTGGTTGAACGGTTTGTGTGTGAAGCCAAATCTTCTGGTGAGGTTCAGGCCTTCGCTCTTCCTGGCGATGACTGGGCTGACAGGTTTGAGCAACTGGATGCGGCTCCTGATCTGGCGGAAATGGAATTGCTTCATACCAACCCCCACCCAGAAGCATCGAGCATGACGGATGAGGTGCACGAACGTGGTGTTGAGATCATTCGTGACAGCATTGCTGCTGGCCAAGTCTACCAGGTGAACTTAGGAAGGTGGTGGGAAGGCTTGCTTCATCAGCACCCATCTGAAGTTTTTCAAAGGCTGTGCCAGTCAAATCCCGCTCCCTTTTCGGCCTACCTTCACGCTGAAGACCTTGGCTTTGCGTTGGTGAGTTCATCGCCAGAATCGTTGCTTACCTCAAACGGAACAAGGTTGACCACCGCTCCAATCAAAGGAACTCGACCGCGTGGAACGAGCCCTGATGAAGAATTGGCACTTCGCCATGAGATGCTGAATGATGAAAAGGAAAGAGCAGAACACAGGATGCTTGTCGACCTCATGCGAAATGATTTGGGTTCGGTGTGTGCGGTTGGGGGCGTTCAAGTGGAGCGCTTTGACGTCGAAGCCTATGCCAATGTTCAGCACCTTGTTTCACAGGTGGCTGGTGATTTGGATGAAGGCGTGACCTCGCTTGATGCGTTGCAGGCTGTGTTTCCGGGGGGCAGCATCACCGGGTGCCCGCGTACCGTTGTCTGCGCTACAATTGATGAACTCGAAAAACGACCCCGCTCTTTTTGGACAGGATCCATTGGATGGTTCGATTCGCATTCGGGCGCAAGCGCTTGGAACATTCTCATCCGAACACTCATCGCTCATAAGGAGAAAAAACAGTGGTTTGGATCTGTTGCAGCGGGCGGCGGGATCACCATTGGCTCGAACCCCAGCGACGAGGTTGAAGAAGCAAAATGGAAAGCAGCCGCACTTCGCAAGGCGTGTGGGTGGGCTGCCGAAGAGGGAGCGCACCTCCCTCAAGGTGCTTTGGAAATTCACAACCTCGAACCTGAAACCGCCCCTCGAGCCCTCGAACCGGGAAGAATACATTCCGATCATCAAGAATTGGCCGCCGAAGGCTGTGTTTTGCTGATTGACAACCTTGATTCATTCACTCAAAACATCGCTCATGCAGTGGCTGGTCTTGGCCACACCGTCGTGGTTCATCGCGCACGCACACCCACTGAACACCAGAGTTCCCCCCTGAGCGTGCTAATCTCTCTTCTTGAACGGCTAAAACCCAGCCACGTGATTCTCGGACCTGGCCCCGGCACCCCTAATGACTCGCCACTGACCATGGAGTTTGCGCGAAAGGCATTGAGCGGTGAACTCCAAATCCCATTGCTTGGGATCTGCCTTGGCCACCAAGCGATCGGTGTGGCTGCTGGCATGGACCTGATCCAAACGCCTTCAGGGCCGGTTCATGGTTCGCCTCGCTTGATTGCACATGATGGCTTGGGTTTGTTCGAGAACTTAGCCTCACCGCAGCCTTTTGCGCTGTATAATTCCTTAATTTTAGCAGCCGTAAGTGGCTCGGACCTTCTCGAAACAAGCCATCTGGAAGCCACGGGTGACATCATGGGGCTTCGCCATAAGCAAGACCTCGTGTTCGGCGTTCAGTTTCACCCAGAATCCGTTGGCTCCAAAAATGGAATCCGCGTCTTGGGTAATTTCCTCAAGATGAGAGCGGATGCTTGAAGAATCGTGAGCATTTGGAACACCTTGAGGGAAGACCATGCCAACCTGCCGTCATTGCTCAAGCACCTACCCACGCGAACAATTCATCCATGGAAATGGACCAAAGACGCAGATGTGCGTTCGGTGCGGTGTCGACCAAGGACTCGTTTCTAAAGAGGACGCTGCAAACATGTTTGACAGCGGGCTAGGAAGTGCGCGTCTGCAGATTATTGCTCGGAGGTACAGTATTTTCCTTTACATCCCATTGCTTTGGACACTTTGGATCATGGTGCTTAGGGACGTGCAGCCATGGGGATTGTACTTCCTGTTGGTTTTGCTCGCCATGACCCTTCTCACTCCGGTGTGGTTCATCTATCGCGGTGGACAATACTCCGGAGATTTAGCACGGCTTACACCGCCGTACGAGCGACCTGAAGGCCACTGATCAAGACTTAGCGTGAATCTTCAACACATCACCGTCTTGAAGTTCGTGATCCGAACCCACAACGCGTCGGCTTCGTCCGTCTACGCCTCTGATGAACCCGTCGCCAAGATCGCTGTGAACCTTGTAGGCGAGTGATTTTGCATGAATGTTGGCGGGAACAACGAAAGCATCGGGCAGAACCTTTCCATCACCATCAGTCCAACGAGCTTCATCTTGAACCGGATAGACCACGATGTGTTCTAACTCATCGAACAAGACGGTGTCCAAAACGGCTGAAACACCTGTCCCTTGATTTGCCGCAAGTCGTTCTTTCATGTGGATAAGCGCTTTCATTTGGGCTTCATTTAACAATGAAGCGTCTGTAAATTCAAAGTCATCGGAACCTGAAACATAACCAATCAAATCCGCTCCTGCTGCACGGCGGAGGCCCAATTCCACATCGGCCATGCACGGCACGATGCATCCGTTTGCAACCACGCCGTCCAATACGCCATCCGGAGCAACATCAAACTTGTTTGCTGCGATGTGTATAGGGAACAACGCTTTGCGAAGATGGATGGCCAAATGAGCAATGACTGCTTCACTCCAATCCCAAGGTGCGCCAAGGTCGGTGTGTTCAGTGCGAAATACCTCATAGGCCGCACCAACTAAATTGAGGGTGGCTCCAAGCCCTGTGAGGCGTTCATGAATGTACGACACCAGCCCTTTGTCGCCTTCTGCCTGCACGCGACGGACCCCACGAGTCCACCCGTCCGCAAGCAATCCAGCAATCCAAGCATCGAGTTCTACGCCAAGAAATTCAATCTCTTCGTTCACCCGTGAACGAGCGAGCTCTGTGGGCTGGTTCAACCCTTGGGGGTTGCCTTCCAAGTCCGTGCTCCCCGCAGCATCGACCACCTGGATCAGTGCGTTGCAATTGGCCAAATCAGCAAGGAAGGCATTTCCACGCCCCCGCCCTTCGCTGGCTCCAGGGACAAGTCCTGCAATATCAACTAAAAAACAGGGCACAAGGCGTCGATGACCGATGCAAGACCCGGTTCTTGGTTCACACAAACTTCCCTTTCGAGGGTCATCTTCCGTAACAGGTTCGAGCCTGCCTTCCGATTCTAATTTCATTCGAATGTCCTTGCACGGGCAAGCCATACGGGCGGCAACAAAGGCGACACCTACGTTCGGTTCAATGGTGCAAAAAGGATAGTTTGCGATGTCCACTTTGGCAAGTGTTGCTGCACTGAAGAATGTTGATTTCCCGACATTCGGCTTGCCAACAAGGCCAATTCGCACCTTGTTCACTCCCGTTGATGGTTTCACTCTTCTTCGGAAGTTGCTTGGCTGCTGCGAATTCTGGTCAAAGCGATGTCAAGTTCTGGCAGGTTGATTTTACCATCGCCGTCCAAATCCACGGCTTCGAGCAGGGCGCCCATCTCCCAAGGTGGGAGGTTTGCGATGTCTGCATTCTTGAGCGCTTTCTGGAATTCATATCCATCCACTGTGCCCGAGTCATCCAAATCAATGGACTGGAAGAATTCGAAAATCGATTGATCTGATTTCATGAGGTATTCGGCAAGCATAACCAATTCTTCTGGTGGGGCTGCGTGGTCTTCTGGGTATTCGGTCACTTCTTCGTTATGCAAATGGGCGCCTACGGCAATAATGGTTGGACCTGCCTCTTCTTCGGTCTCTCCGATGTGAAGGTGAGTGTCGATCCCAACGCCCCGTCCGAGGAGGGTTCGGATGGTGGTTGAACCTTCGACCAGTGTGTAGGTATCGATGTCGCTCACCGCTTCAGTCTCCACGGCATCACTGTTACCGCGTGTACCGGTTCGAATCATGATTTGAGCTGCCATAACGGTTGCCAAAGCACACAAGTAGAACATTGCGGAGGAAACCAAAAGGAAGCCACCAGAAGAGGATACGGCGTCTTCGACACCCGAATTGAGAACGGCTTGGTCGGTGAAGTTGCCCATCAAGCGGATGATCGTTGAGGTCAGGCCACCAATCAGGGTGAACCAAACGGCGAGTTGAGCGTTGGAGGCGTTGGCAAGTTGCTTGCGTGCTGCAAGAGGATAGGCTGTGAAGACGCTAGCGAGCATCATTAAGCCGCCAACGGTGTACATGAATCCTTGATCGACGGTTTGAGCCATCGTTCCAAGGTTGCCGAGGCCGACAAACACATCCATGCCTGTGAAGTAGCCACCGACGGTGAACAAAGGCAAGACGAGCATAGCCGCTGTTGCCGCAAAAGCACCGGGGCTCTTGACGATGGCTGCTGCGTTCGACTTGGCGGTGATCAGCAAGTTGAACGACCCTGCGAAGAGCGGAAGCATGCCAAGCGTTAGCAAAATTGCTCCGAGGTTTTGGAGCAACTCTGCGCTGGTTGCTGCGGTCATGTAGAACGGAGGAACGGTAACGAACAGCAAAACCATGTTGACTTTGAGCATGGATTCGGACCAGATTGGAGTGCCTGTGGTGTATGGAATGATGTGGTATGCAAGGCCAAAAATCAGAGCAAGTGGGACCCATCCGGTCAGAACATGTTCGGCCATCCATACGGTTTGTGTAGAGCCGGCAAGTTCGCCAATGAAGGCCATGAACCCAGCAAGGATCTTAGCGACGAGCGCAAGCACGAGGAACCATGTTGTTGGAGAGAGGTTGTCGGATGATCGGTTCGCAATGGTGATCAGGATGTTGATCAAAATCGCTACGTGGAGCAGACCCGCAAGAACGAGGGAAGAAACATTGGTCACGGTCTCAATCAAGCCCGCTTCGTTGTTGAGGTTCACGAATGAGAGCAAGACAGGAAGCAAGAGGTAGGCTGCGGTTGATACGGTCAACAACAGAGCAACCATCGATGCGCTCTTCTCGCTTGCAAGTCGTCCTTTAGCTGTGCGAGAAACCGCAACAAGTGCGCCACCGATCAACATGTAATTGAGAGCGGTCATAAAGAAAACATTGGTGTAATCCGTTAGCATTGAGCCATCGTCATACGACCAGCCAATGCTTGCCAAGGAATTCAAGGCGTTTGCATCATAACTGTGCCACAGACCGAGGAAACTCGAGATTGCCGCAAACAAAAACCACAGCATACCGAAGCGAATCCAGGTCTTGCTGCCGCTTCCAGCCTCGTCGCTGAACAAATCAATGATACCGGCAGGTGCTTTGTTGAGCAGGAACATACCGATTTGTTGCAAAGGAGCACTCATGCCCCCAATCCCCTTGACAAGGTAGTTTGCGGTCAGAAGTAGAGCGGCGACCAAAAGGCCGGATGTAATGAAAATAGTCTCCATGCATCACACCTCCTAATCGACGATTACCTCGGTAAGAAGCGATGCTACAATTGCACCCAGGCCAATCAAAAGTCCGATGAGGTAGTACCAAATGCCGCTGCCGCCAAGGTTTCCAATCAATGGAACGAGTTCGCCGAGCAATGGAATGTTGTCCCAGCCGAAGACGTTCGAGAACAACGCAAGCAGGCCAATTACGCCAACTGCGAAGAGGGTCAAAAGAATACGACTGGAAGCCGGTTCACCGGTTCCAACAGTTACATCTGGCAGACTTGTTGCGTTTGTCATGAGGTTCACCCGAACTGACCCCATAGGGGATATTCCGCCCACTCGTACAGCGGTGATAAAGATTCACACCCTTCAAAGAGGGATAAGATGGATTGCTGGGAGCCAATCAAGGGGCTCGGAGTGCATCCAACATGTTGCCTCGACGGGGTTTCGAAATGCCCAGCGGGGTCGGTAGTGCATGCTCCAACGCAACCTCTTCGGCCCATGCTTTTTCACAATCGCACGACAGACCTTGGAATTCTTGTAAGTCGCCTGAAACTGCATAGCGTTCGATTGCTGCAACAACTTCGGCATCACATGAACCGCAGTTATGAGCGCCACGTACCCTTCCGCCTGCAGTAGGATGAATAATCAAACGGCTGATTTGGCCCTCGCCACCGTTCCCGGTGTCGTTGGGGTGAATGGTCGGGTGCGCTCTTCGAATCATCTCAACGAGTGACCACAACCAAGGAGGGCGGTACTCATTGTGTCGGTGCAAGCGATCGATGATGGTCCCGCGTTGGATGTTCATCGGGTTCACTGAAATCTCATCGCTTCGATCGGCAACCGCTTCAATCCATTTTACACCGTGCAAGAGGGCATCGGCTTCGTTCATGAATGGGGGCTTGAACATGAGGTAGGTCTTGACGCGAACGTTAAATTTCTTCAAGTTGGTTACCGCTCTGTCCCAAGATTTGGTCGTGAAGCCCTTGTTGACGTGGAAGCGCAGAACTTCATCATCGTAGGCTTCCAACCCAATCGCCACTGCGAAACTTGTGTTGATCGATGTCGCCCATGCCAACTTCTCTTCTGTGAGTTGCTCGCACCTCGATTCGACAATCAGTTCCTTTCCGAGTTCCTGGCAGTCTCGCAACACCGTTTCTTGGAAAGGCACGGGGATCTCGCGGTCCTCAAGCAGCGAACCGCTGGTGTAAACCTTGACCATGGCGTGTTCTTTGAAATCATCAAACTTCGTTTTGGCGTAGGCCCATTGTGCATGCAAATCTTCGTTTGTCACGTCGTCCCTCGTGTCGTTGAAGTAACCACAAAATGTGCACCCACTCGACCACCACCAATGGCAGCCTTTGGTTCTCAAAATCACGGTAACAGCGCTGCATGGAGTCCCATCTGCAAGCGTTTCGGGTGTGTAGTAAACCGTTGCTGGTTCGCTCGCATCCCAAGACTGTTGTTTGGCCTTTGCCCAAGGTGTGTTGGCGGGCGCTTTGACCAGATCGTGAATTCGGGCCCCTTTGTTGCCTTCGCCAACCAACGTGAGTGATTTTTGATTCAACATCGAAGCCCCCCTTGTTTGACTGGCTGGCTGAGTGTGTTTGAAACCACCGACGCGGTTCACGGCTTTGGTTGGAACAAAATCGAGGCGCCGGCTTGTACGAATTGCCCCTTTGGATGAACAGGATCGTTCGCTTCGGCGGAAACAACCGCTGGCTCAAACGCCACGGCAGGCGCTCGTACATCGACTCGAGAACCAAGACGGATCATTCCAAACCGCTGGCCTCGTCGCATTGCGTCGCCAATTCCGCTCCATGGCACAATGGTTCGAGCTAAAGCCCCTGAAATTTGATTGACTTCGATCCGCATGCCTTCATCGTTGAGGAACACGGTTCTCACGCGTTCGTTGTACTGGCTTTCTTTCTTGTAAGCCGGGCGGAACGGCCCGCGCTTGAGGCCCTTTCCGGTTCGATGCTCCATCCGCTCGATGGATGCGGCAAAGGGAGATCGGTTCACGTGAACATCAAGTGGCGACATGAAAATGGCAATTCGAATCACATCAAGAACATCTTCTTCGCCTTCGGGCACCGCTTCAAACCGTTGTTCGGTTTCAAATTCCAACGGATGCTTGCATGGCTCAGGCGCCCATTCGCCCGTGAGTTCGTCATGTTCGATGTGCCCAGAATCGATTTCCTTTCTGGATGGTCTTCGCCCTGTAGCTCGTTCTCGACGAACGAACATTACGTGGCCGTCAGCGGGCGATACCAAAACCCCTGCTGCTTTTGGGATCGGGCGATCCGGGTCGCGCCAAAAATTGACAAAAAAGGCTGATGTCATCAAACAAAGCATACCAAACAAAGGAACAAGCCCGCTGAGTGGATCGATAAGTGTTCCAACAATGATGGAACTTACACCCATCATGAAGGTAATCAAAACCGGCGCGTGACCTCCGTGGGCCAACACACCCATGCTAAGGCCTCACTCTGCCCAAGGGTCCTCGCCATCTGACCAACCTGAAGCATCTGCTTCTGTTGCAACTGGCTCAGCCTTTGCGGCTTCTGGTGATTCTGGTGATTCTTCTGACTCATCCGATGCTGCGGTGTTGCTGTTGTTCAGTTTCCCATCGTCAAGGAGATCTTCAACTGCGTTTTCGCCCACAATTTCAACAGATGCTGAATCGCCTTCCGCAGTGGTTTGCTCGGCTTCTTCAATGGTCATGTCTGCTGCTCGCGCTTCGACCATGTCCTCCATTCGTTCGGTGAACGCACGGGACATGTGTTGGGACTTGCGCTCGGCTTCAACAGCGCGCTCGATCATTTCGTATCGTTGCTTAATCGCCTTGTTGAGGTCTTCGAAAATTTGCATGTGGTCAACGTACCAGTCGTCTCGAGCCTTCATTTCTGAAACAGCCAATCGGAGGTCGTTATCGAGTTCTTCTGCGATTCCAAACACCTTGCCAAGTCGGTCCTTTTCACGGGAGTACTTCTCTTCCATTTTCTCAAGTTCGGGCTTGAGGTGTTCGACTTGCTTTCCGGCTTTGACAGCCCGCAGTTCAAGTTCTCGAACGCGGATTTCACGTTCGTTAAGGAGTGCTTCTTGAGTTTCCTTTTCAATTTCACGCTCAATGATTTCCTTTTCCAAGACTTCATTTTCGGTTCGTGAATCAAACAGGTCCTTCTCAACCGCTTCATAGGCTGCGAACAACTTCTGAAGACGGTCTGTCTCAGTGGCGAGTTGTTCCTCGAGTTGTTGAATTCGAATCTCTGGCGTGACGGTCCCTTCTTCAGTCATGGTATCACCGGGAGGTAAGCCTCCATGCGAGTCCACTTAACTCCACCCTATCAAGCCGACGCCTCACCGAGCCTGCAAAAGGGCGTGAAATTGCGGGTTCGTTCCCGCTCAGAGCGCGTTTGTAGCCTTGACCAGTTCTCGAGCAATGCTGACTTCCCCCATCGAATGTCCCGCATCGGCAACCATCACCAAACTGCTGTTTGGGAGCGCCTTGTGCAACTCCCATGCGCTTCGTGCAGGGCACACAACATCGTAACGACCCTGGACGATCACCGTTGGTATGTGGTTGATAATTGAAGCATGGTTGAGAATGTGGGCTTCTTCAACAAAAATAGCGTTGATGAAGTAATGGCACTCAATCCGAGCGAACGCCACTGCGAAATCTAAATCTTCAGCTTTTTCGAGGTACGAGGGGTCAGGGAAAAGCCTGCTTGTAGCCATCTCCCAGCGCGTCCATTGCTTTGCTGCGGCGCGACGCACATCACCGTCTTCGCTTGTTAAACGGGCGTAATAGGCTTTGATCAAGTTGGCTTGTTCAGCCTTTGGAATGTGTTCTCGGTAGGGTTCAAACGCATCAGGGAAGATGTGGCTTGCTCCGTCTTGATAGAACCAATGCAATTCGCTTTTTCTGCACATGAAGATGCCTCGTAACACCAAACTGATGACGCGGTCTGGATAGGTCTGCGCGTAAATCAATGAAAGCGTTGAGCCCCAAGAGCCTCCAAACACATGCCATGTTTCGATGCCGAAGGAAACCCGGAGTGCTTCGATGTCAGCCACCATGGCTTGCGTTGTGTTGTCCCTCAGTTCGGCATGAGGTGTTGATTTTCCACAGCCTCGTTGGTCGAATTGGATGATGTTGAATTTGCTAGGATCAAAGTATTGACGGTAAGCGGGTTGGCCACCACCGCCAGGTCCGCCATGAATCACAACGACGGGGACACCTTCTGGGTTTCCTGATTTCTCCCATGCGATTGTATGGAGGTCAGTCACTTGCAGCGTGCCTGAATCATAGGTTTCAATCGAAGGAAAGAGCACGTCATCCAGTGTTGTTGTTGTGTCCAGCATGGCTTCGGCCAAGAAACGCCCATGCATGTGCCTTTCGTACGAGGGACATGTTGAAAGAACGCCGAGCAAGGGCAAGATGATGGCCGTACGACCTGCAACCGATGTGTTCTCTGAATGGGCGGATAAAAACAAAGACTTGGGCATGGAAAAGGGTCACGCCGCCTCTGTTAGCGAGATGCTTGACATGGCTTTAGCCAAAACCTCTTCACCCTTTTCTGCCATTGATGTTGGATGCGGTAACGGTTGGGTCTGCAGGGCGCTTGAAGCGATTGAAGGGTGCACCCACGCAGTTGGCGTTGACGGTTCTGAAGCAATGATTCGAAAAGCCAAAGCACTCGGCGATGGGGAGTTTCACATGGCCAAATTACCACAATGGAAACCTTCAGAACGCTTTGATTTAATTCATTCAATGGAGTTCTTGTATTACCTCCACGACCCGGTTTCAATGGTCCAGTCGCTCCACGATGAGTGGTTGAATGAAGGAGGCGTTCTGGTGGCAGGCGTCGATCATTACCTCGAAAACGAAGACAGCCACGGGTGGCCTGCAGCGCTCAACGTCCACATGAGTTTGCTCAGCGAAGCGCAGTGGAAGCAAGCGATGGTTGACGCGGGATTTGTGGAAGTCGAAATGCACCGAGCCGCGGCAAGCGGGGACTTTGTTGGCACGCTCGTGATGATTGGGCGAAAGCAAAGTCGCTAAACATCAACATCTGGAACTTGGAGGCCAAGTGGCTGGCCCACTGGACCACACAACCGTATTGCGCCTGTGAAAAACGGGCAAGTTTGACAGGGTTCTGAAGCTTCTTCTTCCAAGCGTTGCGGTTCCTCGATGGAGGTTGGAATCGCCGCAAGGTGCCCAATCCATTCGAGTTGTTCGGCGAGATCGGTTCGGGCTTGTTCGAAAGCTTCACCTGACAATTGAATCAAACGCCCAGAGGCCCCCACAAGCAAGGCGGGTGGGAGAAGGGTTCGCCGATCTTTGAGGGGCTTGCGTTGTTCAATCGCTTCAAGAGCGAGCGAATACAAGGTGAGTTGCAGGCGATGTTCATGCAGCATGTCCCGTTCAGCTTCAGTAGACGCCATTGGGTTCAGCACATCACCCACATACCGTTGGAGTGGCGTTCCTGCGGAAGGGTTGTTTGGATTGAAACCGTCGCGGCAGTCTCTTGTTTTCAAATCCACAACTTGCAAAAAGCCCTGACCGCTTTGGTCGCGCAGCGCAATCACGAGATCTGCCCGTCCATCAAACACCAACGTCAGGCCCTCGATGGAAGCGTTCGGGGTTGGACCAGACGCCCCAAACCGAGAGCGGTCAAGCCCATCCACAGGCACTTCATGGCGATGATAAAACGGCAGTTCTGTACGAAGGCCCTCGACGGTGAACCCGCGGTGGGTTTCTCCATCGGCCCATCGGCCAAGTAAACCCTGACGAACCAACGTGCCGAGATGGGCCATCCGCTTTCCTGTCCTTTGCCCCACAAGGTTGTCCGCATCGGAGCCATCTCCCCCATAGCCTTCTTCGCCAAGCACAACATCGATGATGCCCTCATTGTCCAATCCATCCTCTCCATCAAACTGCCAAGCCTTGGGAAGAGGGACTGCGTGTGGTTGAGCGGCTTTTGACGGGTTTGCCAATCCGAGTTCGACCAATCGATGCATCATGGTTCCGAACACCGTGGCCGGTGCGAACTGACCTGTTGATGCGGCACCTTCCGTTGTAAGGCCAATCAAATTGAGTTGTTCAGGCACCCATCCTTTGACTTCTGAAAGCCAGTGCCGGCGCCTGCAATTCTTGCTGGTGTCCAAACCGTGGGCGGTCATGCGGACCGTTTCTTTGACGCGAAGGAGTGGTTGTTCCTCCGCTGGTTGAACCACAAGATCTGTAATTCTCTGTTCTATGGTTTGCCACTCTTGCAGTGGTGTGACTGTGACCGTAGGGGCAAAGCAATCTGGGTGGTGGTAGAGTCGAAGCGAAGCGACAGAATGTTCTCCTAATTGCGCATCATTAAGCAGAGCAAAGGGGTCCACAGAGAGGGTTCTCTTGTCGTAAGGAGCGAGTTCGGCGCTGTCCAAATCCTTCGCCAGCAACCAAGGCGATTCCTCTGCACCCGCCTCATGAGACAAGCTTCGTAGCCCTTCGAGCCACATGCCACCCATTGTGCTTTTTGAGGCCGTTGTGCTGACTTCGAGGTGCCCCGTTACGTTCACTGAGGCCTTGTTGGTATGGGACCCGACAAGGATCAAGCGATTGCGGGCGCGGGTCAGTGCGACGTAGAACGAACGACGCCGTTCTGCCTGTGTCTGTGCCTTGTCGAGTTGAAGGGTGAATTCCCACAAACCATCTTGTGGACGATCTAGGGAACGCCAGGGATTGATTCGGCCTGCTATAATTTGAGGCGTAACGAGAACGTTTTCTTTGGTGTTGAGTCTCGTATCCGAAGCGCCTGCCTTGAACAGCCCAGCGACGAACACAACATCCGCCTCAAGGCCCTTTGCGTTGTGAACCGTCATGATGCGAACAGCGCCACCAGCCGGTACGGTTGTTGCCGGTGGGCCCTTGTGCTTCAGGCGTTGAAGTTCACCCATTCGCTCATGGATGGCTGCAGCCTCATGACCAAGTTCGTTGCCGATGGAAGCAGCCAACGCATACCATGCCTCTGCGTTTTGTCGGTCGGCATCCTCTGGGAAAGCAACGAGCAAATCGGAGTGATCGAGAACTGCATCGAGAACTTCGTACAAAGCCCCTTGGCGAACGAGTTCTCCTAAGTGAGCAATGAGGGAAGCAACGGTTGGGTTTGGTGCGTGCGCCTGAAGATGATGCCACCAATCGACCTCGACTGGTTGATCCATCATCGTTTGAACATGCGCATCGCTAAATCCGAGCACTGGGGAGCGGGCAAGTCCAAGCGCTCCCGCACGAGAAGTCGGGTTTGCAATCAGATTCAATGTTGCCATCAGCGGTTGAACGATTGGTCGTCCGAGGAGGCTCCCCTGTCGGTCCGCGACCACAGGTATTCCTCGGGCTTGCAACCGTCGGATAAGGTCGGGTACATGGGTTCTCGAATGGACCAAAATCATGACATCCGAGGCATCCACTGGTGCTTCTTGTGCATCGACTGGTTCGTAGGTCTGACTCGTTGCGCTCCAAACTCGGGTTGGTTGGCCAGCAAGCAACGCGGAAAGGCGGGAGGAAATTAATTCATGTTCGAGGTGAACGTCTTTGGATTTTGGATTCGAAAAGGCGTCCACTGGAACAAGGAGGTCTTGTGAGCGTTCACATTCTTCGGCTGCTAGAGGCATCAACCATTCAATGACGCCAGGCGCGTCCCCTTCATCGCGCCCTGCCACAAGGTCTTGCGCTGAAGCATGCCAGTTGCCCGGGAGAAGGTGATGACGCGGATTGAAGACGTCGCGGAAAATCCCATTCATGGTGTGAAGAAGGTTCGGTTTTGTTCTGTAATTGCTGGTGAGATCAATCAATCCAAGCCCTCGTGCGCGTTGGCGCTCACTGCCTGAGAACTCCGGTGCATAGCCGTCCAAATCTTCGCCAAGGCTGACGTGCCGCCACGCCTGTGAGGTCGTTTCGTATGGTTCAAGCGCATCGGCTGAAATAAACGCAGATGTTTCACCGCCGGCTCCGATTGGCCGAGGGTCTCTTCCGTAACCTTCGCGACGGACATCAGCAGGCCAACGGGTCTCACTTAACTCGATTTCATTGGCCATCATAATCGCCGCTACTGCCCTTCGCATCACGGAAACCTCAGCCTGACGGAATCGGTAGATGCTCTGTTTCATATCACCAACAATACAGACCGTTGGGTCCCATGGCCCGAGTGGCCGGTCGGGTTCTCCATGGTGCAATGAGCGGTGGCCCCATAGCCGGGCGAGGAGTCTGAAATGAGCAGGATTCGTGTCTTGATATTCATCGATGATGAACGCCCTGTATTGTCGCCTCAACGTCTGAAGGATGTGGAACCTACGCTGCAGATCCGCCACACACGCTTCATCGTCTCCAGCAAGGGTGAGTGCGCGAGAAATGTGATGATCAGTCCATGGCTCATCGCCAAGGCTGTCCAATGCGGCAACCACAGGTGCGGGATAATCAAAGCGAACCATGTCAGGGCAGCGGGACAGCAACAGGTCTGCCGCAAGGTTCTGGATGTCAGCAAAATCATGCACGCCTTCATGCGCTTTGAGTTGTGTCAGAATGTCCTTGCATGCCTCATGCACCCGCAGCAAGTCCAACAGCACCCTCGATTGCAAAGCAGGGCCCACGCGAATTTTGTCAACCCCCTCTAACGATTCTGGGAGATCGACCTCGAGTTCAGTAAGGTTGTAGATGCAGTCTTCTGGAAGGTAAGGTGACTCGATGGTTGGGGAGAAGAGAGATGCGCAACGGCCCATAAGGCAAACCAAACGGCCCGTTTGAGAATTGAGCAAGGTGGCCATGCTTGTTCCGAGGGCTTTCGCTTGAGCGTTGATTGCATCTTTTTCCGCTTTTGTTCCATTTGCCTTGGATTTTGGGAGCAAGCCCGGGTGCCAGCCGCTCTTCCGGGCTGGCGGTAATGCGCCATTCGGGAAGAAGGTGGTTGCTGTGCCGTCGGTTTTGATTTTCCCTCCGGCTGCAATCGCGACGTTCCAAACCCATTGCATTCGAAGAAGAGGATCTGCATCGAAGGCATGGCGGGCCATGTGCAGAAGATGGTTGAATCGAGTCTCATTGGTGTTGGCAAGGGCTTCAGCAGGCATCACATAACCGACCGAATGTTGAAGATAGAGGTCGATGTAATCATTCAACAGCTCGTGCATTTCCAAAGCAAAGGCGTCAATATCCTCGGCAATCGGTTGTAAAAACATCTCCAAAAACAATTGTTCCGGGAGTTGAGTCTCGCCGTCGAATGGTGCATGAAGGCGGTGTGTGTGCCCTTCAATGGCCCGTTTTGATTCTTCAACGAATAAGGATTTATTCAGCAAACCCGAGAGAACAACTGAGGCCTGTTCTTGGCCTCCAAGGGCAACAGTCAGGCGATTTCTGGCTTCAATGAAGGAATTTACGTACCCCATGACGCCGGCTTCCTGAGCGTCGCCAACCGTCCGAATTCTCCATGCTGAATGCAGGGCTTCCTCGACCAAAAGCGGCGCTCGCTCTTGCGCAATTTGCTCGCGGCTCGGATGAACTGCAACAAGATCAAGGTGCGGTGAAAGCAACTGAGACAGGAAAGCATCGATGGTTGAAATCGGAGCTTCATCCAACGAGGAAAGAAGCATCTCGACGTCTGCATCTGAACTTATTCGCGGATCAAAAATCCCTACATCATCGCCACCGAGAATGGGTGACTTTCGGGTCGCTGCAACCCGCGCTCGAATGCGAGCCTTCAGTTCGGAGGCTGCTTTTTTGGTGAAGGTTATCGCAACAACTTCACTCGGGAGCAAGCCAGGCCACGCCTTGCGTTCAGTGCGTTCTCGTGCAGGCGCACGCAATGCCCCGTGTCCACTGAGCGGCTCCCGCGGGCCGTTGGGAAGCATGAGCGTCGAGCGTTGAAGCGAGGCGATGAGGTGCTGAACGTAGCGTTCAGCCATGACGGTTGTCTTCCCCGTCCCCGCACCCGCATCGAGGGCAATGTGTCGGTCGATATCGAGTCCCAATTGTTGATCGCGATTGAAAGGGATGCGGTTGTTTGTCATCGTGCCTCGCCCCCAAGAATGGATGAAGGACAAATTGATCTGACCTTACAAAAAGAACACGAAGAACTGGGCACCGGGTGAATGTGGCCCGATTCGGCAGTATCTACGGCCCTGCGAGCCGTTTGCAGTCGCTGATACATCCATGCCCTAAACCCGTTGCTCTCGTAAGCCAAATCATCAACAAAACGGAATTGGTCTCTGCTGACTGTGGTTGTTTCGCCGAGGGACAACCCTTGGAGGTATGGCTCGATTTCTGGATCGATTTCCACATAATGAGTGGATGTTTCTCCAACTTCCATGACCCCAACACCGACCACGCGATCCCCTGGGTGAGCCAGTTCCCAAGCTCTTGCATAGAGCCCCAATTGAACTTCATTGAACAGGGCTTTGAGGTGCCGTTCACCGCCTTCACCTGGTTTCGGCCCGTTCACTGTTTTCAAGTCACGAATGATGACCCATCGGTGCGCTGGTCCACTGCTCTTTGGGTCTCGTAAATCGACCGGCTCGCCTAGTGGATCGGGAGAGAGAAGATTTGCCTCAACGGCTTTTTGATTCATTTCTTCACTCAATATCACTTCATCAACCCGGTCGATGTTGCCTCGAATTCGGAACGGGGCTGGTTGACCTCGGTCGTTTGAGGCATCGATCTCGATCGATGTGCCATTTGCTTCCGCCACGGGCCATTCACAAGCCAAGGGGCTTGCATGCTCAAGCCGATAGTCTGCCAAAACAAGCCGCCAAAGTCGACCTGCTGGAACAAGCAGTTGTTCCCCTTCAAGGTGGGCGCGCCACAATTCTGGGTTGACGCCGAGGAGGTCCCGGCACCGATGAGTGGCAATCGCATCGTTGCGAACGAGCCATGGAACATGTTGTTCGAGGTGCGTCAATATCACGTCCCAACCTTGAGCAGGGGTTGGATTCGAGCCGAGGTGGAGTGGGCCTGTCGGTCGGTGTGCCATTCCTCCAATCGGGACACCATGAGCGCCCAAAAGTGCGGCCTCTGCATCGTGGATAATCTGGCCACGCGTCCGGTGATCGATGTCTTCCGTTTCATTTTCATCTCCTTCGGCTCGTAAATGACCGGTGACCCAAGCTTGGCGCGGGCAGGTCAACCACGGTTGGAGTCGGCTTGCCGACCAAACCTCTCGGTGCACGCCGGGTGATTGAACTCCAAGAACATCAGGCAGGACACCTGCTGTCAAGTTTGTTGGAGGAAGGGGGCGTGGGTCGATTGAAACCCCGTTGCTGTTGCCGTTTTTCCGCAGCCCGAGGTGGGGCCATTCGGATTGAGAACGTGTGCCGATTCCGGCTTGATTTTCCGTTGGGTCCAACGACAAGGCGTCCGTTGAAACGAGGTGTGCTCGTGACGCCCAGGGGAAATATTCTCCATTCTCAAGATCTGTAAAGGAAGGTTGCCGTTGCAATCGGTCGTTGAGAATTCGAGTTTCAAAGGCCATTGCCAAGCCATGAATGGCGTTTACTTCACTCGTTACCGCATGATTGGTGCGCAGATTAAGGCCTGTTCGTTGGCGCTCGTCTCGCCCTCTGTGGCCCGAGCGCACCCCGCTCACTGTGCCTTCTACAACATGCATCGTAAACGGCCGTGGAGTGAGCCAATGACGATCTTGTTCTGAACTGTCATATTGCCATGCGCGCCGAGGATCCACTCCGACAACCGCGTGTTCTGGTAGAAATTCGGGAGCCCCTTGATGCATGAGTGAGGTCCCAGAGCGCTTCGCTTCGGCTAACCATTCTGCAAGAGGTGCTGCTGGACCTCCGCCTTCTTCCAGCGTGCTGTCAAAAACAACCACAGCGGATCCAGCATGCATAAGATGGTTCAGGTGATGACGACCTTTTCGCACCACTGAATCAGTATGAAGCATACCCAATTTGAGTTTCGTTGGAGCATCAAGCCACGGCACTTTTGGAAGTTTCATCGACCAAGAATCAACATCCATGCCCACCAACAACACAAGGTCGGCTGTTGTTCCATGCGCTTCTTCTGGCGTGAGGATCCGCACATCATGGCTTGAGGCTCGTTCACTCGGCAATTTGGTGTCTGAAACAATTCGCTCGAGGTATTCCACAAAATCCGGACCTGTTGTGGGAGGTTTCAATGAAGCCTTCTGTAGAAGTTGTTTCGCTGTGAGGTGGCTTGCTAACATCAGCTGCAACGCCGGTAATGTCCGATCGTAGGCTCCATTTCGCTGGCTTAATGCATTCCAGTTCAAGCAAGATAGGAAGTGATTGAGCGATGCTTCTCCGGTCTCAATGACCGGTGGGAGCTGGAGCGTTTCACCGCTGCTGCAGCCAACCAAGCGCTCTTTGAGAACCGCTTGATCATCGCCCTCGATGAACGGCGCCCAGCATCGAGCGACGCTGGACAGCCACCACTGGGTTTCTTCCAGCGCCCGCCTTGATGCTTCTGAGTCGCGACCAAGTTGAGGTTCGGCGTTCGCAAGGGTTCGTATCCATCGAGTGAGAGCCCCCGGTCCACCGCGCACGTGGAAACTTCGAGCCATGCCTTCCAGAACCTCCACATGCGGCCTGGGCGCCCAGTCCTCTTTTGTGGGGTGTTCGGATTCAGGAACTGCGCCGTTGATTAGAGGCAGAGTTTGGTGCGAAATTAAGCCTCGTAAATGGGTCATTGACCATGCCTCGGAACCGATTCCTAAACGGAGGATGCGGAGCAGATGGTTGATGCCCGGTACGGCATTCAAAGGTTCTGTGCCCCTTCCAATATGGAGCCCCAGTTCCAAGCAACGCGCCCGCCATGAATCCATAGCAGCGCTTGCTTGACCGTCGATCACCAAAACTGTGCCACCATCTGTAGATTTGAAGTGGCGAATTAGGTCGACGGCCCCGTCGAGGGCATGGGCTCGCTGGTGGAGTTGGACCCTGTGGATTGATGGGGTCGCCTTTTGATCGATCTTGGTGGCAAGGGCAGGGGAAATGACGGTATGGTGCGGTACCCAATCAGGGAGGGTCGCTTGATCGACATACGGGACATCCTCGATGTATGCCCCGTGATACCCAAGGCGGAAGGAGCCGGGGTTGCAGAGGTGATGAAGTGGTTTGTGAAGGGAGACTGCTCGGAGAAAACTGATTTCGGATTCGGTGTAGTCCGGTGCTGCATCAAGCAGGATGATCCCATTGACGTCGTTGAGTGTAAAGGGGGTGGGTGATGTTTCGAGGGCGGTTGTCACCGTTTTTGGCACAAGAGTGGGGTAAGTGCCTTCCAACCGGGAGCCAACGCTGCGCAGGATCTGATTGAATTCTCGGGCGCCAGGGTCTTCATCCCAGTTCCAAGGGGCATCGAGGTTCATCAATTCTCTATGAAGGGCAAGAAGGCGTTCTGTGTTGTTTGGCCTCCACACTCGGTTCTGCTTTGTCGGGGCAAATAACAGCGGCAAGTCGCCCTTTTCGGCCGCCTGTTTTGTCATTTCGTGAACGACGTTAAACAGTGCGGGACCGTCTTGCAGTTTTCTTGGCAACTTGAGATCCAGATGGAACAAGTCAACAAGGCGGCCGAGGGTCAAATGGTGAGTTGTGTCAACTGATAAACCAAGACCTGCGAGGAAATTTAACGCTTGGCTGCGAGAAGGTTCGTTTGGGTACACGATGAGGAGTTCATCCGCTTTACGTTCAACAAAGGCCTCTTGCAACCACCCAGGGAAGTGCGCACTAAGGGGCTGCACTTCGATTGTGATTGCTGAATTCTCCTCGCTCATTGCCCG
>CAJIZC010000008.1 GCA_905181785.1 uncultured Candidatus Poseidoniales archaeon | reverse complement strand
TCGCTTAAGTTGATTAAATCTCATTGGTTTTTTCGTACGGGACATGAAAAACAACATGTTGAGAACATGTGACTTCCCTAACAGTTCGATGAATTCTCGTCCTTGTGATTGCAAGCAAAGGGGCTGCACATAAATGGGTGGTTGCATACTGCTACCAAGTTGCTTGATTATATCAAGCGCCCAGTTCCAACCCCGATACCATAGTCTCTGCTTTGGAACTTTTCCACCTTAATAGGAAGGGTACCTCCCAGTGAAAAGGAGAACTGATATTATGAGTAAATGCGGATGCGGAAGATCACCAACTGGAATGTGTATAGGATGGCATGGTCTTTCCAAAGAAGAATATGAAGCGAAATTGAAAGAACACCAAGAGAGCTCAAAAGAGGAATGAATTTGGCGAGAAATTGGAATACAATTCTTCGTTGGGTTCATCTGACCTTTGGGATGATGATTTCTGTTTATTTCGCTCGAATTACTTTCACTGGAAACACTGACGCCTGGGATAATGATCCTTGGGTCACGATGTTTGTTGGACAAGCTGTGGTAGCGATTGTTTTCTGGACGGGAATAATCAAGTGGCAACTCCCACGGATCAAGAAGTGGAATCGTAACCGAAACAAATCCAAAGCAGCGACAAATTGATTCGGATAAGTTGCAAGGGGTTACTCGAAACCCTTTTGCCTTTTATTTCCCGATACAAAGGGGATTCAATGGGTCGATACAGACGCTAGCGTTGTATATGGCCCACTGCAACCCCATTAGTTTGCATTAGGTGAATACAGGGGCATTATACACTAACCCATCAATTCAGTAAATTTGTACATTAGGGGTAATGTAATCTCCCATGAATTAATACAAATTTAACTTATTTTTAAGATTCGTTTGAATCTAAAATAATTGTTTTCATTTCCGATGGTTCGTTTATTTTTTCTAAAATCCAACCTGAATAATATGTTATAATACTAACAAAGCCAGCAATAGAAATTCCCATCATCCAGGTTTTCATTACAAAAAAATCCAACTCGTTGGAAATATTAGAATTCAACAGATTATCTGCATTTAAAGATAATAAAGCCCATCCATAAAAACATCCTAAAAATGCCCCAGTTGAGATTCCGGTTAGTAATGATACAATAGCGCGCTCATAAGCATTCATGACCTAGGGTAGTTCGCGAAGGAAATAAAATCATCGTATTGTGTGAATATAAGGGGTCCCCTTTAATCCGTATGCGAACGCAAGTGTACCCATAGCGTCGTATACATACACAAGGGCTCCCCTCGTGTATACTCCTCATCGAGACTATCCTTTTTGCGCTGGGTCAGCCGCCATGGATTCACCATCAACGTCAACACCCCACTGGTCGAGTTGAAGGGGTTGCAGGATGCGGACTTGTTGCTGAAACAACAACCTCACTGGCAAGATTGGGTTATGATTCAGCGGTTCCAAGTGTAGAACAGGCTTTGTTGAACACCGTGGAAGATGCGATAGGTCGCAGTATCAATTGACAACTCCCTCGGCCTGAAATGACATATCTCATCCGCTCACCTGGTTGTAAAATCAACCTTGACCAATCAGCCTAGTGCGAGTTTTGAGCCAATCACTCTAAGATTCATTCGATCTTTTCAGCCCTAAGGTTCTCAATTGAATAGAACCCAATTCCGTAAGAAAACTCCAAATTACTATCGCTGGAGAAGGGATCATTTCCTTCGTTGACTTGCGCAGTGATGCTAAACGTCCAATCACCATCCAGTGGATTAATGATTTCCACCAGCGAAAGATAAGCTGCCTCTGTCGGCGCCCATTCCTCGTTGGGTACGTTCACATCGGATGCCAAATAATTGTTGACGTATTGGCCACACTCAACCGTCCCTGAAGTTGTTAATGAGCCAGTATCAACGCCCTCAGGCGGGGTGATTTGCCAACTGAATTCATCAGAGAAATCTGTCAATTCACCTTGGTCACCCTCATAACATTCCATGTAAAGGTACATGCCTGTTGTTTGGGTCAATGAATGATCGGTGGTCGTGTAGAACAGGACAAGCGTTTCTTGGTCTGTCATAATGAGATTTGACTCCGCATCATTATAATCCCCCGAATCCCAATCAATTTGCCATTGGTAGAGTTTTCCTGGGGCATCGGATTGGGAACTATCAAGTAATTCGCCCGGCCCAATGCCAACCACTGTCACGAGCAATGAGGCTACCATGACGGCTACGACTGGTCTTGCACCCCATACCTCCCTGTCAACGGACATCTCGAAGGAGAAATTTTCTTTGTTGAGCCTCTCAACCACTTCAGGGCCAAAGCGAAGGCAAATGCTCGCGAAAAATAGCCAGGGGAGAGATCTCATGGCAAAATAGCCCCATGACGGACCCCACTCCATGACTCCATAATATGTGGTCGTGATTGGCTCGCCTTCATTCGAGAATCCTTCAAAATCAAAATCCACCGTATAACTCTGACCTGAAAACAAATCATCCACGGAATGAGATACAGTGAAGTTGAGGACGGGTGACATGTCTGCCAAATCACCGTCTGCTCGTCGCGTCATGTTCTTTTCAAACGAAGCAACATTGCTCAAAAGAACAACCAGGGTGATGAGAGATAACAGAATCAGTGACCAACTCTCCTGAGGGGCCCCAATACGTTCACTGGTTCGCTTTGAAAACTGGAACGCTGCCCAACCCAAGGACAGCAATCCGATGCATACCAACGGTGTTCTCAAACCCAACAAGATCGGTGCGATATTCCCCAATTCATACCGTTCATCGTATCCAGAGACCCCTGATTCTTGGCCGCCGCCATCGGATTCAAACAGTCCAGTGTCGTTGGTAAAACTGAGATAAAATGGATTCATGGCCCAACCCAAATCATGCGTTGAGTTAACGGCCATTTCACCCCCATTTGTCCTGCTCTTGAGCCATTCTTGATCAACTTCATACCAAGGGGCGAAGAGGGCAACCATCACTGCGACACCCATCACTCCAAACATTGTCTTTGTCCAGTCCCGAGTAAACCATTGTGGCATAACTCCATTGGGCCAAATCTCAGCATCTTCGATGTCCAGATCCTCTTTGAGGTACGAAAGGTTCGCTACGGCTCCAACCCCGGAGCTCAAGGCAACGAGAATTCCAAGCCAAAACAGGGCGCCTGGGGCCCATTTACTCACCTCAGTGCTAATTTCATCTTCAAAGACAACCTTTCCCCATGCACCCTCGTTAATCTCAACCGCACTGTCATCATTGTACAGTTCTTGGTTGTATTCGTCTTGAATTTCTCCAAAGTCTTGGACGATGGTGACACTCATGGTGAGTGAGAGGAAAGCAATGATGGCCAAACCAACACCAGTAAGATTCCTTCCATTGAGTGCACGATTAGCATCCAGTCGTTCTCTTCGGCAAGCGAATCCAAGAATCAGCATAAAACTTCCAATTAATGTTATGCTGGCAAGTCGGCCACTCACCACATCTGCAATATCTCCTAATTCTTCAATCTCTTCGACATTGGCATAATCGTTGGTTGTGGTAATGCTCCCGCCGAAGACCCCTGGGTTCTCTTCTGCCTGCTCAAAGGAATTCTCAATCAGATAATGGTCAGGGTAAAAATCGATGGACCCGTCAACATCTTCTAGTTCCTCATCCGTATATTCTTGTTCGAAATCCATTCCTGCAAAAGGAGTGACGTTGAGGGTCACGATCAAAAGAAAAACGAGCACTGGGCTCCAATAAGCGAACCGGGCGCGTTGAGCGAGTAGCGCAACTTTCAACTCCATAGCATTGAAAAGTTTCAAACCACGATAAGTGTTTAGCCGACAAAAATAATTAGAATCCACACAAATACAGCAAGATAAGTCAAAGCCAAACCTCAAGAAGAATCCCTTCCATCAATCATCATGGCTCAGCGTTGGCGTCAATAGAGTCAGCTGACGTAATGATGGCTTGGTCTGCGGTGGTATATGTTCCCCTTGTACTCGTAGGCGAACACAACGGCATAATTGTATTCGAATACGACCGAAGGCGATTTACAACCTTATACGCCCCTTTTACCTCGCAGAGGTATGACCCTTCTCAACCTCTGGTCCCTCGGTCATTTTCTCCAATGGGCGTTTATCGGACGGGTGTTTTCCATTGGCTGGCCTCTCTTTTTCGCCCTATCAATTGGCTGGGAAGTTCTTGAATGGTTTCTGCCTTATGATTTTACAACAGAAGAGATCAGCAATAAGATATCAGATGTCGTGGTAAATTGCGCAGGATTCTACCTTGGAACTGCGCTCAAGGGTTCACCTGAAGATTGAATCCTCCTCGGCACGAAACAAAAAAGCGAGATCATCAGGAGTCTTGGCAGGGTTTTGCGATATCTTTATGATATCACTCTGATAGCGCAAACTGGTCGTATCTATGGAATCGCCTCCCCCTGCCGAAAAAAACAAGCTTTCTGATGAAATTATGTTCAAAGATGTCTCGAAAGGCACTCTAAACGGCTTTCTAGGAATCGCCATCCATTGGTTGGCCGTCCCTGCGATTTTCCTGTTCACCTTCGTATTTTATGCGGGAGGGGGTATCGGTGTTGCGCTGGGAATTTTACTTCAGATCGTCATCGGAATCACATGGTTCGTGATGTTCAACAGTTACCTTGTCATCAACCCGAATGAAGGTGCTGCACTCCAATTCTTTGGCAAGTATTCCGGCACAGTTGACGAGGAGGGGTTTCACTGGTTGCTCAACCCCCTCTATGAGAAACAAAAGATTTCGCTCAGAATTCGCAATTTTGAATCTGCTAAACTCAAAGTAAACGACGTCAATGCAAATCCGATTGAAATCGCAGCAGTCGTCGTTTGGAAGGTCGTTGATACTGCCGAAGCCTTGTTCGAAGTCGATAACTATCACGACTATGTGCAGATTCAAAGTGAAGCTGCCCTGCGCGCTATGGCGACAAAGTACCCATATGATATCATTGAAGACAAGGATGTCGGCGGGATTGCGCTGTCCAGCCATCAAGAAGTGATCGCTCAAGAATTGCAAATTTCAGTCGAGGAGCGCCTGAAGCGCGCCGGTATCGAAGTGCTTGAAGCACGCATCAGCCACCTGGCCTACTCCCAAGAGATTGCACAGGCCATGCTCCGACGCCAACAAGCAAGTGCTGTCGTTGCTGCCCGCAGTGAGATCGTCAAAGGGGCCGTTGGCATGGTTGAACTTGCTCTTGAGCAACTCAGTCAAAAGAACATCATCGAACTCGATGAAGACAAGAAGGCAAGCATGGTGAGCAATCTCCTTGTTGTGCTTTGTTCAGAAACCGATACAACGCCAGTTGTCAACACAGGAACGCTCTACCAATGATGTGAGGCTTTGATGACCATAGGAGAGATTAGCCGCCTCGTTTTACCAATCATAGTTTCAGTACTCTTGTTTGCTTACGCTGGCTATTGTTGGGTGACGCAGAAAGTAAAGGGGAAAACAAAAGATGAATCGCCGAAATCGTTCTATTTCACGGTTCTAATTATTCTACTCATAGGGCTGGGCCAACTTTTTAGCACCCTGTATTGGGTTCTGAATGAGTTTAAGGGGTGAAGAGATGTCAAAGAAAAAAGTACTTTTGCGGATTGACCCCGAACTCCATGAAGTTATTCGAAGAATGGCCGAGCGCGATATGCGTTCGGTGAACGGGCAAATTGAGTTTCTGCTCAAAAAGTCCATAACAGAACAACGAGGCGGATGAATATGGAGCAGGAAGACACGAAAGAAGCTGGTTTTATTGGACGGTGGTTTGGTTTTGCAGGGTGGAAAGCCATGTCTGCTCGAGCGAGGATACTCACTCAAATTGTATATCGAGTGTTCTTTTTACTTGGTTTAGCTGCCATCATCATCGGTTACGGAACCGTGACTGGTTCAGACCCTGGTGGTTTGGCGCTGATAGGTATGGTTGGAATCTGGTTTCTGCTGTTCCAAGCAATGGTCAATTTCGTCTTCATCGAAGGTTCGCGCTGAACTCGAAATCATTGCGTTGAACGAGGCCCTGTCATCTCTTCAGGACGAACCCAGGCGTCAAATTCCTCATTGGTTAAGTAGCCAAGTTCGAGGGCCGATCCCCGCAACGTCATACCCTTCTCGTGAGCGTTTTTTGCAATTTTAGCCGCTTTGTCATACCCAATGTGATTGTTGAGGGCGGTGACCAACATGAGGGAGTTCTCAAGATGGTTGGCAATAGCAGATTCTACCGGCTCCATGCCTTCGACGCACTTCGAGCGGAAGGTGCGGCACGAGTCTGTCAACAATCGCACAGAATGGAGAAGGTTATGGATCATCATCGGCTTGTAGACGTTCAATTCGAAGTTCCCTTGGCTGCCACCAACGGTAATGGCGGTGTGGTTGCCCATCACTTGAGCGCAGACCATGGTTATCGCTTCCGCTTGGGTTGGGTTGACTTTTCCTGGCATAATCGAAGAGCCTGGTTCGTTGGCAGGCAAGGCCAACTCGCCAAATCCACATCGAGGGCCAGATCCAAGCCAACGCACATCGTTTGCAATCTTCATGAGGGAGACAGCTAGGGTGTTGAGCGCTCCAGATGTGGCCACAATGGCGTCGTGGGCTGCGAGTTGTGCAAACTTATTTTCAGCCGTGCAGAAGGTGAGCCCTGTGATGTTGGCGATCTCGTCAGCGACCATTTGAGCGAAAAGAGGGTGTGTGTTCAACCCGGTTCCAACAGCAGTTCCACCCAAAGCGAGTTCAAACAAGTCATCGAGAGCAAAGTCAATTCTGCGCAGGTCTGCATCGAGTTGTGCAACCCATCCTGAGACTTCTTGTCCGAGCGTGAGCGGAACGGCGTCCATCAAATGGGTTCTGCCGATCTTGACAATGCCATGCCAGGCTTTTGCTTTCTCATCAAGGGCGTTGCGGAGGGCGCGAACGCTCGGGAGCAAGTCGTGAGTGATCGCTTCAGCTGCAGCAATGTGCATTGCGGTCGGGAAGGTGTCATTGGAAGATTGAGCGCGGTTGACATGGTCGTTTGGATGCACCGGCGTTTTCGATCCGAGGACGCCACCAGCCATCTCAATTGCACGGTTAGCGATGACTTCATTGGTGTTCATGTTGGACTGTGTGCCGCTGCCGGTTTGCCAAACGCGCAGTGGGAAGTGGTCGTTCAGATGCCCGTCAAGAACTTCCTGTGCTGCGGCGATAATCAGATCGCCAACCTCGGGATCGAGTTGTTCAAGGGCCACGTTGGTTTTTGCTGCAGCCTGTTTGAGGACGCCGAACGCACGTATGACGCCAACGGGCATGGTATCATCTCCGATGTCGAAATTGATCAGGGAGCGTGCCGTTTGACAACCGTAGTATTTGTCCGCTGGAACTTCAAGTTCGCCCATGGTGTCCGCCTCAATGCGTACATTAGCCATGCTCAGCCGTGGAAGCGGTACTTCTTCACCGTTCGTACGGATATCCGGCCAACGGCTTGGATATGTGGGGGTTGGTCAGTCGCGTTGGGATTTAGGCTAATTCTGCCTGAATTTGCCATTTAAGCAAGGTGACTGAAAGACCACCCATCCTGCATAAAAGGGATTCTTATTTCCTCGTGCACCCGAAAAAGGGGCTCAGTCTATCGGTAAGCGCTAAGATTTTTCATCTCCACTTTCCATCGGGTAACGCCCTCTTGCCCAAGCCCCCGGTGCATGAGCGTTGTTTGGAGTGCTAATGCAATCTTGCTCGATCGAGGTTTTGCGATGATTCCGCCGCAACCAGCGATTGTTTTGGCCATGCACTCATTGCCCTTCTAGCAGTTAGAATCGATACGGTTGAGGTTTGGTTTACAGAAGTAAACCCAAACCAAAGCTGCGAACAAGATTCCTGTTACAGCGTCAAACATGTAGTGTTGCTTTATTCCCATGGTCGACAGAACAAGAAGGCTCCAGAACGCCCAGATTATTGCAGAGTGAAGTTTCGTCCAGGTTCCATCAGACTTCATCCAGTGACGGATGACCATGACAATGAGGGCGCTTTGGAATACGTGAAGGGACGGCCAGGAATTGAACGGTGGATCGGCTTCATGGATTGTCGATAGAAGTTGATCGAAAACCCCTTCTCCAAGCGTTAACTTGGGTCGGAGTTGAACCTTAACAGGTGCAATGAGGAAGAGAATGCAAGCGACCCATGTTGAGAGTGTAAGGTATTGGTGGAATAAAAATCCATCAATTCGTCGTTGGCCTTCCTTGGAACCATACCAAGCCACTATTGGAAAATAGAGATAAAATGAGAAGTAGAATACGATGTTCCAAGACATGTAGGGGATCATGTCATCGATGAAATTGTTGGGATTAAAGAGCGATGCATCGCGCCATGCAGCAATTTGATTTGTTAAGAAGTAAGGAACTGCAGCAGTGAGAAAATAGAAACACAACAGAAACAAGGTGACCCTCGCTCTTGACCAGTTGTGGTAGTTGGGGAACCACCGGTCTACGAATCCTAAAGAGCCAAAATGCTCCCGGATGCCCATAAACTCACCTCACTTGAGGATGCTTACTTTGATGATTTTTTGAGGGGCTGCTGGGCGGTCGCCTGGCAGTTTCTTACAGCCTTCAATGGCTTTGACAACATCCATGCCTTCGGAAACTTCGCCAAACACGGCGTGGTTTCCGTTGAGCCAAGGAGTGGCTACCGTGGTGAGGAAGAATTGGGAGCCGCCTGTGTTTTTGCCAGCGTTAGCCATCGAGAAGACGCCTGGCTTGTCGTGCTTCAAACGAAGCGCAGATGCTTCGCATGGGATCTGCCAGCCTGGTCCACCAGTGCCCGCTCGTCGAGACATTGGGTCTTTGGAATGTGGGCAGCCGCCTTGAATCATGAAGTCTTCAATTACACGGTGGAAGTGAAGGCCGTCGTAGTGGCCCATCTCGACCAAACGCACGAAATTAGCAACCGTATCGGGGGCGCTTCCGTGGTAGAGTTCGATGGTGATGTTTCCTGCGCTGGTTTCCATAAGGGCGTGCATGACTCTACGAGGGCCCGGGGGGTCATGAGCATTCGCCCACAATGGGTTCAGTTTGAGGCTCAGTTTTGCAACCAAGGGCGGAAGTGCTGGTCGGCGTAGGCTCGTGCGTAATCTGCAGGATAGCCAGAGGCAACAAGTTGCTGCTCATAGGCCAACTGTTCGGCCGTAATCGTTGGATCAACGGCTGACATGGCCCCAGCGTCATACGCCTTTTCCTGTTGGGCGAAGGCGCTTGTCGGTCCGCTGTTGCGGCCCCTCAGCAAGAGCATGGACAGCAGGGCAATGACAACAAGGCCAGCCGCGCCGTAGATTAACATCGGTGGCATACCAAAGATCTCTGAGTCTGATTGAGTGTTGGTTGCATCGCCGTCCAAATCCGGCTCGCCTGGCGTTTCATCGCCATCGCCTTCGCCGTCGCCGTCGGTTCCGTTGACAGGGAGCGTGGTGTTGCCCTCGCCATCGGTTGTTTCGTTTCCATTACCACCCGTTGTGTTGTTATCGGTAGGCTCAGTCACTTCACATCCATTTTGACCGACAGGCACGCCAGCAGGCGTCTCCGGGCAGTCATCGATTGAATCGTCAACACCGTCGCCGTCTGCGTCGGTGATTGCAGCAGGGCATCCATTACCGCCTTCGCCGTTGGCAACCCCGGGCACTTCGGGGCATTGGTCGCCATCGGTTCCAAGAGAATTGTCCCCGTACGAGTCAAGGTCCGTGTCCAAGGCCTGGCTTGGATCGAGGGGCCAGAAGTCGTTCAGGTTCGAAACGCCGTCTTCATCGATGTCGGCGCAACCGTAGCGGTCAATTGTGGACTCTCCGAAGGTGGTTGGGCAGTCGTCGACCATTCCATCGCCCGTATCGGTGGTGTTGAAGCCATCGCGATCGACGTCGTTGGCCCACAATTCTTCTTCGTTCTGGATGAAGAATTCTTCACCGAGGAAGATGTTGTTGGCTTCGTCGCTTTCTGGCAGGTCGTCGTTGAAATCAACTGTAATTTGGCAGGTGTAAACGCCCGTTGCTGTTTCATCAGGGGTGGTAAAGAACTCTGAATCAGCGCCAAAGGTGAGGTTGCCTTGAGTTGACACGGTTGCGGCTGTTGTCACCATTCGAGCCACTTCAGAGCCGTTTATGTCCAACAAGTCGATGTGAATCGTAATTGTAACATCGTTTCCAGGTCCACGAAGGCTCACCAGTTCCCACGAAACCTGCACTTCTTCGCCAGAGGTGTGGTCGGTCGGGCAGACAAGCGAATCGACACCAACATCTGCAGGCGCCGGGCCGGTTGGGTTGATTGAGAGGTTGTAGCGACCAACACCGCTGGCCGCATCGATGATGAGGACGTAATCTTTGTCTAGGCCTTCGTAATCGGTGTCCAACGACTGGAACACCATGCCGTAGCTGGTGTTGTCTACGGATGCAATAAGGTTTCCAGATGCGTCCTGAAGGGTCGCCGTGAATGGCAGGCTTGGATCAGCATCAAACAGGAGATCAAAGTTCTCGTTGTCCATGATGCTAAACGAATAAATGTCCGATTCATCGGAGCCTGAGAAGCATCCTTCGCCGCCTATGGATGGGTTTTGACCGATGTTGATGCCATTACCTGCAGGTGCGTCTTGGCCGAGGCCAAGGTCATTTTGTTGGCCACAATTAAACGAATTTGCGTCCACACCTTCAGTTTCAATCACCAGGGTGTACACGCCAAGGGAGAGCCATGATTCAACGCTGATGTAGAATGTGCCACCTGTGCCAGCGTAGTTGGTAGAATCGATTGTTGTTGCACTTTCATCGTTCGAACCAGAAAGGAAACCTCGATCAAACCATTCGCCAGCGTTGTCGCGCAGGAACAGGTCTGCGTCTTGGTCAGGTGCGTTGATTAGGGTCACGGTGAGGTTGAGCCCGGGGGATACCGAGAGTTCGAACCAGTCTGTATCGTCAACATCCTTGTGAATGCAACCTGTGATGGTCATCGAAACATCTTGACCGACAAAGTACGCGCCATTCTCATCCGAGCCTGCATCTGAGCCCGATCCTGCATCGTCTTGGGTTGGGCAGGCCGTTGCCTTGACGTCAACCAGCACTTCTTCTTCGGCATAACCCTCGTTGTCAAATTCACTCTTCTCATCAATCACTTCGTCAGAGTCAACCATAACAATCAGGGTGTAATTACCACCTTGCGCGTTTGCTGGGATGGTGCCTGTCAGTTGAACCATTTGTGAGGCATTGACGTCCAAAGCAGGCACTGAAGCATTACCAAGTTCCATGTCCAAGTCAGAGAGGGCTCCATCAACTGAGATCCAAGCTGTGAGTGTGCTTGTTGGGGCAGCGAGGGTGCCCGTGTTGTTGACATCGACCTCAAAAGTGAACGAGGTCCCAGCGTTTGCTGTTACCGGGGCATCGATGCTGTTGATGATCAAATTTGGTTCCGGAGTTGAGTAGTTGGTCCAGACATCAAGCGTCCAATTGACACCGGTGCCGGAGTACGAAATATTGAGGAAATAAGTTCCGCCAATGCCGTCGTAATCAGTTGCGAGGGTGCTTACAAATCCAGAAGTTCCAACATAGTCGACGCTGTTGGCTGCCCCATAGGCGAGTTCAACGGTGAAGAAACTGGAGGAGTCGAAGGTGACTTGGGCTTCTATCGTGTGATTCGCAGGTACATCGAAGGCAAAGACATCGTTGGCATCCGCTCCATCGATGCAACCTGTGTAGCTGTCTGTGACGTTGTTGCCCATCGAAATTGACGCTCCAGATTCGTTTTTGGGAGCGTCTGTGCCAAGGCCTGCATCGTCTTGTCCGTTTGGATGCAAGTCATCACAGGATTCACCAACAAGCATGACGCCATCGGATGCGAGGTTGTTGTTGGTATCATTTTGTTCGGTCACGTTGCCATATCCGTCGGCCCAGATGATCCAGTAGTAGGTTCCATTTGCCAAGCTATTGGGCAGAGTAACCGATGTTGTCGTGGTGCGACTTGTGTTTTCTGTGAGGGTCCCTTCGGATTCCGAGAGATCGATTAAGGTGTCAAATTGATCAAAGTTTTGGTCGCTTGATAGGATAAATTGCACTTCGAATGAACCGGAGGTTCCGTTGTAGATGTTCTCCACCACGTATTCGACGCTTACACTTGCGCCTGCTTGGCCGGTCGATGGTTCGGTGATCGAACTGATAATCAAATCTGGACGTGGGGGGGTGCTGTTTGTCCATGTGCGAAGCGTGTATTGGCCGTCCCCTGAGTAGGCTCGAACGTTGATGTAAAAGGTACTCGCAACACCAGAGAAACTGGTTCCACCAGTGGATACCTTTTCCAACGGATCGTTGTATTCGGACCAAGAATAGTCGTATTCATAGCCCGTTGAGTCCACCAAATAAAGATCGAAATCTGCTCCAGTTGGCACAACGAGTTCAACATCCACGTCTTTACCTGCAGTGGTTGTTACGGTGTACCAGTCATCGGTGTCAGTGGCGTCAACGCATCCCTGGACGCCCGTGTTCCCAGAACTTGGATCTGTGCCTAGGCTGCGCGAAGTGTTAGCGTCAGCGCCGGCATCACCGCTTGATCCGCCATCGGACTGCAAGCTCGATGGGCTTGGGCATGCGGCTCGTCCGCTTGATGTGACCACCCTTGGCGTTAGAGATTCGAGCGACTTTTGGCCGAAAGAAAGTGGTAAAAGAAGCGCAGGATCAATTGTAGATTCAGTCAACGTCTTCGATTGAACTGCATCTTCGATTTCGCTTGACTGGGCGTTTACGAATGGCATCATCGGAGCGACGAGGAACAAAAGCGTGAGGCAAATGGCCATACGGCGGGCGTTCTGCATGGAAAACCGTTGCTATGCTCCGTTATCAATCCTCGCGTAGAGGGGTTGAGTTGACCAGAAGCGTCTGAAAGCGAAAAGCAGTCAAGCAAAGGCCCGCTCAATGTCGCCGGTGAGGTTGTCAAAGCGAGCTTTGAGTTCATCCATTGCGCCGTTGAAGGCTTGCTGTGGCGTAAGGCTGCCATCGGTCTCGAACGAGAACACGTAGGAATGCTCAACTTCTTCGAGTGTGATTGCATCAGCGAACTCAGCGTCGCGGTTGGTTCCCGGGCCGACTTGGTGAAGCGCTGCTTCAAGATCGATGATGTGGTTGATGTCGGTGATTGTCTTATCTTTTCCAAAGAGTTTGGCGTTGATGTCCTTGCCGTCGGTGGTTTTTAGTCCAAGATCGAAAAGAATTGCTGCCTTCTTTGGCTTGTTGAGTTTAGCGATGCGTTGCGGTCGGAAACCGATTGCTGCAGCGGAAGCCCACTTGGCGTGGTCTCGGCCTCGGCCAAGTGTAGCAAAGGCGTAGAATTCGAGGAACTGCCCCTTTGAGAGGATGGTCAATGGGATGCGCTTGTGTTCGTCGCGGATATCGAACATTTGGTCGGAGATGGTTGTCAAGTCGCCTGCGTAAACGGTCTTGTAATCTTCCTCAGCATCGGCGGTTGGGCCACGGGCAGAGAGGGAGTACAACACTTGGCAAGATGGGCAGCCTTTCGATTCTTCTGCAAGTTCAATGCAGTTAGGGCATGCATCCGAGAAGTGAATGCCTTCTTCTGGGAAGGTTGGGATTGGGATCATAGCCAAGCGGTGAGCAATGATTTCGTCAGGCAGAACGTTGACCGATTCGAGCACTTCGCCCTTGTTGTCTTGGTTGACACCTTGAGAGAAATCTACGCGGTTGATTGCGAGCTTTGGAACATCCGCAATAAGGGCGCGGCGAATTGCATTCACCTGAGCAGCGTCTGTGTTGGTCAGAAGAATTCGAATCGCGTTTCCTTGGGGCCAGCCGTCAACAATCTTTGCATCCATAATATCCACCTCAAACTTCAGACACGGCGGCCACGGCGGCCACCCTTCTTCTTGGTACCGTCGTGAGCGATTGGCGTCACGTCTTCGATGCGGGTGATGGTCATTCCAGCACGGGTGAGTGCACGGATGGCTGCTTGAGCGCCTGGACCGGTGTTGTTTGACAAGTTGCCGCCAGGTGCACGGTACTTGATGATCAATTGAGTGAATTCCTTTTCCTTGAGGGTGTCGGCCATCTTTTCGGCAGCACGGGTTGCTGCGAATTGTCCGCCGCTGTCCTTAGAGGACTTGACCACTTGACCGCCGGAGCAGGTCGTGATGGTTTCGGCACCGGTCAAATCGGTTGCCGTCATGAGGATGTTGTTGTAAGAACTGAAGATGTTGATAATTGCACGTCGTGTCATCACTCGTCACCTCCAGCGTCTGCTGCGGAAGGTGCCGCTGCTGCTGCTTCCTTCACTTCTTCAGCGAATTCTGCGGTTGCTTCTGGGTCCACTTCTTCTTCTTCAACTGCGTATTCTGCAGAGGAAGCGCGTCCGTCAATGGCCTTTCGAATGTGGTGTTCTGAGTCGTTCAAGTCAGAAGAAATGTGGTACTTGATCAATTCTTCTTCGTCACGGCTCACGGGGTATGAAGGAATAGTGACTTTTTGGTCGCCAACACAGATGTGACCGTGGGTCACGAGTTGTCGTGCTTGCTTCATGGTAGCAGCGAGTCCCTTGTAGTAGACTTGCGCTTGCAAACGGCGGTTGAGGATATCCTCGGTGCCGAGCGAAAGGATGTCGTCGAGCGATGCATCGGAGGCGATGAGCCCCTTGTTGTGCAACGAATGAGTCAAGTCGCTCATCTCTCGCTTTGAGTGAGAAATGCTGTCGTCAGCCATACCGATCAAGCGCATAGCTTGGCGTCGATGCCGGCGGAGTTGGGACTTGGCCTTCCAGATTTCTCGCATGTTCTTGAGACCGTGATTCTTCTGAATCGCGTGTTCTTCTTCAATGCGCTCTGCCTTCCACGGGTGGGAAGGTGTGTCGAACTTTGGACGTGCAAACTTTGGTTCTCCCATTTATCATCCCTCCATATCACTTGGTTCGCTTCACACCGAGTGTGAGGCCACCACGACCGTTCGAGCGGCCACGTTGGCCACGGACCTTGTTGCCGCTTGCGTGGCGAACACCACGGTAGCACTTCATGGTTCGAAGACGGTCGATGTCGTCTTTGAGCGTCAACGAGACTTGTTGACCGGTGAGGTGGAGTTCGTCGCCGGTTTCGATATCCCGTTGACGGTTGAGCATCCAGAGTGGGACGGTTTCCGCATAGCCTTCAATAGCGATGCGGAGGGTTTCTTGTTCTTCGATTGAAAGGTGGCCGGCAAGTGAGAAAGGTGAAAATCCGGTGTTCTTGCAAATCTGAACTGCTGTGCGTGCACCGACGCCTTTGACCGAAGTCAATGCGGTTGCGAGCGTCTTTAGCCCGTCCATATCGGTATCTGCCATTCGCAGAATATACGAGAAATCTTCTCCTAAATCCTCATCTTTGGGTCTTGCCATGTCGGTTCACCTTTTTGCTCAACACATAGTGTCAAGCAGGTTTCGGACAAACCTCCCCTATATCAAGACCGCGACGCGCTCATCGCGATGCTGAATGCGATACTGACATAAATTTCGACGCCGGGGAAACGACTCAAATTGGGTTGGTTCATTCAACGACGCAAATCAAAAGCATTTCATCGCCGGGTTGCTGGACCAAAAAGGCATCCCTGCGACCATGCCGCCGTCCTAATTGGCGGTCGATGGCGCCCTGGACTTTCGGTTGAACTTCAGGTGGGAGGGTTGCGCGAACGGTCAAACGACCAATGTCGTGCTCCAGAAGCACCTCGACCAATCGGTCGACATGAGCGACAGCCAGAGGCATTCTGGCCAGCGCCACGACGCGGCCTGTCGCCTGAACAAGCAGTCGATCTGCTGGGTCCTCAAGGCGCAATGGATGGTCATGATGAATCTGGGGTCGGCGCCCTTCGACCACGCCCCAAGCGATGTTTTCCTCCTTGGAAACTCGCTTCAACCAATCTTCGGCAAGTCCACTCTCGACAAGCGCAGCATCGAGGATGCTGATTCGTTCGCCGCGGCGCGGTGGCCGGTTTACCTCGATGGGGTGGCCTGAGCCGTGCATGAGCCGGCGACCACCAGACACAATTGTTGGTTCTGCACCGAGCGTTGGAGGGACGCGGACAAAACGCCGCGCCACAGCTTCTTCGGCAGCGCTCCCAAGCCACAACGCCAGACGGTCGACCCGCCCACGGCCCCGCGAAGTCCACACCCACGTTCGGAGCAGGCCCGGCCAGGTGAGGTCGACGAGTGCTTCGACAGCAAGGCGTTGATCATGAGTCAAACGAGGCGATAGGTCGAGCAAGAGTGAAGGGCCGTTTCGACCTTCTTCTAGGAAAGGAAGCCAGCCCTCGAAGACTTCATCAAGCCGCGGAGCCATTTCTTCAAGCCCGTGCGTTCTGCTGTTTCGAGGTCGCGCAGGGTCGAGATGAAGCAGGGCGATTTTTGGCGGTTGGGCCAACCCAACATCGTCCTGAAACGATGACAAAATACCCGCACCGTCGCGCCCATCGCCGACCAAGATGCGGGTTGTTGCCATGCGTTCTGATGTCAATTCGTTTCGTTGTTCGGCAATTGTCTTGAGGTTGTAGGCGCTGGCTTGCGCTCGGTTTGGATTGAGTTCGACGCCCAGCGCAGGGCGTTGCAACACCGAGGCATGGGCTGCAAGTTGAATGCCGCTTCCACAGGCGCAGTCGAGGATGATCCCCTCCGGGAGTGATGCGTATGAAAGCAGTTGGGAACGTATCAAGGCAACCTGCCAAGGCGTAGCGAGTGGCTTCCCTTCACTGGCGTGATAGAAAACAAGCCCTGCTGGGGCCGTCGAGTCTGGAGATGATTCTGTCAGCCCTTCGTTCGAGGTGTTGGCCGGGTTGAGCACTTCAGGCATACAACGCCCTCACTGACCGACCACGTCGGAACGGGTCATGATGCTCTCAAAATGGATGCCTGCTGCTGCAAACGCTTCAGCCGCCCCTTCTTCTCGGTCAACAATACTGATGACGCCGATGACTTTGCAGGTCGTGTCGTTGTGGATTCGTTCGACCGCTTTAATTGCAGAACCGCCCGTTGTTGTGACGTCTTCCACGATCACAATGCTGCCCCCTCCGCTCAAGGGAGAGCCTTCGATGCCCGGGGGATTGTTTGTTTTTCGCCCGCCTCGGCCTTTGGCTTCCTTGCGAACCATGAAGCCCAGACGAGGATGATCTGCTGGGGATGCCGTCACTGCAATCGCCGTCAAAGGGACCGCTCCAAGCTCAAGACCTCCAACGAAATCTGCCCCAAGTGCATCCATGCGCATGTTGAACAGTTCGCCGAGCAAGTGGGTGGATTCGGGGTGCATCATCACCGGTTTCGTGTCAAAAAACCACCGGGAAGTGCGGCCACTCGCCAACGTGAAGGCGTCGTCGTTGCCACCATCGATGAAAGCAAGGTCGCGGACAAGGTCCACCAGTCGGGGCCAACGGGCGTGCGCACGAAGTGAAGGGTGTACCGTCATCGATGAGGGGTCGCGACCAATGGAAATGAACTTTCCTTCCCTTGATGCTCATCGTTTGGCCCATCGCATTGTGGGCGCGCCTCTCATAAACGGTCGCCGCCAAGCATCACAGGAGTACCATGTCAACGGAACGAGCACCAGGGCAAATCAGGGGCCACAACCCTCTGATTGGCGTGGATGAGGCTCGTTTAGAGGCGGAAATGTTAGCCTACCACCAGTGGCTTGACGAGCGCGCTGATGAAGCGTATATCATTGCCGAGGAAGCCAGAAAGAAAGGGTATGATCACAAAGAATTCGTTGAAATTCCACGCGCTGCTGACCTTGCAGGGCGCACTGAAAAATTGCTAATTACATACCTTGACGGCTATGAAGTGGCCGATGATATTCGGACGCTTTTGGCCGAGCATGACCGTGAAACAACCTCGATTATGATGGCTCAATCAGTGGCCCGGGGTTTCCGCGAGAAAGGCTACGACCTCGTCACCGCCATCGACGTTGGTCTCCGCGTCGGCCTAGCGGTGCTCACTGAAGCGGTGCTTGTCGCCCCCCTCGAAGGGATCAGCGAAGTTCGTTTGCTCAACAACATCGACGGTTCTCAATTTGTGTCTGTCCACTTTGCCGGCCCGATTCGAGCTGCTGGCGGTACCGCCCAAGCCCTCGCCGTTCTCATCGCTGACATGATTCGCAGGGAACTGAACATCGGGCATTACCAACCCACCGACCCAGAAGTTGAGCGGGTCAAGGAAGAGTTTGGATTGTACCGCGGCAACCTGCAATACCGGCCGTCACCGGCCGAAATTGATGAAATCGTTCGGGCGTGCCCAATCATGATCAACGGTGAATCAACCGAGAAAATTGAATGCGCAGGTTATGGAAGGGTTCGCAACATTGACGAGCCCCGAATTCGCGGTGGTGTTCTGCTTGTCATCGGAGAAGGCATGTGTTTGAAGGCGCCTAAAATTCAAAAGCACACCGAGCGATTAAGCGTTCCCGGCTGGGATTTCATCTCCAAATTTGCAGCCCGAGGCAAGGAAAAGGAGCCAAGTGGAAGTGGGCCGGTGTTCAAATCACGAAAGGTTCCAACCATTACCAAATTCATGAAGGACATCATCGCTGGACGTCCCGTGTTTGGAGCACCACTCGAAGCGGGTGGCTTCCGATTGCGCTACGGTCGGGCCCGCCCCTCGGGACTTGCAGCAGCATCCACCAACACCGCCTCGATGTTAGCCATGGATGATTTCATCACCATCGGCACTCAAATGAAGATTGAACGGCCCGGGAAAGCCTGTGCAATCACGCCCTCGGATGACACTGAAGGTCCTTGGGTTGTGCTGCGAGACGGTCGGTTTTTGCGACTTGACGACGCTCCGAGTTTCGCCCTCATCCGCTCGCAAGTCGGCACTGTTTGGGACAACGGCGAGTTGGTGCTTGGCTACGGGGAGTTCATGGAGAACAACAAAAACCTCGTTCCAGCCGGGTATTGTGACGATTGGTGGGCCAGTGATTTGCTCGAAGAATTGTGCGATGAGGCAACCGTTCTGGAAATTCTGAATACGATGAACATCGAGCGAAAGGATGCTCCGAATGGCGTCCCTGGCGTCCACCCAGAAGACGCCGAAAACCCTGATGAACAATTTCACAACCGGCGAAGGTGGCACAATTATTTGCGTCAACTTCGGCCAACATGGGCGCAAGCAAAGGCCATCGCTCAGCGCTTCAAAACTTCACTCCCACCCCCACACAATCCCTGGTTCCTCGACCTTCCGCTGGAATGGATGCCAAGCGTATTGACGCTGCTGGAAGATTCGACTCTTGAGCCACATGGTACAACAAAGACCGAATCGGCCGCATCCGAACGTGGACTGAACGCTTACCCCCGCCCTGAAGCGCGCCAAATGCGAATCGCTGGTGGCGTGAAGGGCTGGCACCCGGAGGCCATGGATGTGCTCCGCCCTGAGGGCATTGAAGACGTCGAATCTCACACAATCCCAGGTCCGAAAATGCGCCCGATTGCCCCTCTATTTGGGGGGGAAACCCCGGAAGCGTGGACGCTTGTGCAGCACGGCATCGCCAAAGGTGCAGCCATGATCCTCGGCCTTGCCCATCACCACGATGGTGAAGACCTGATCATCACCTCTGGTTGGCCCGCTGTGTTGGAAGGCCTCGGCTTCAGCTTCGACGGTGATGCCCCGTTGCGAATCGTGGATGCTCGAAGCAGATTCGAGGACCGCATCGAACAATTGCGTCAAGCGCACATCACCCTCACCGAAGAACGCAAGCGGTTGGCTGAACTCAAGGCGGCGAAAGCAACCGTGAGGATCGCTGCAGAAACCGATGCAAGGCAACGCGGGCTTGGCATCGCTGAAACCGACCAAGTTGGCCGCGATGCCGCCGATGAAGTCCCCGACCCGGGTCCAGATGACCCCCCGCGCTACCTTGCTGCTCAAATCGATGAGGACGATCACGCAGTGGATGGCATTATGATTCAAGTCCGCAAAATGTCCGATCTCCGATGGGAGCATTCCGCCCCTGTTCGAGTTGGCTGTCGCATGGGCCGTCCAGAGAAAGCGGCGCCGCGTATTATGAATCCGATGACCCACGCTTTGTTCCCCATCGACTTGACCGGGGGCAATCAAAGGTTGATGTCCATCGCTGCCTCAAAGCAAACCATCCGCGTGCAAATGGGCCGGCGAATTTGTTCAAAGTGTGGCAAAGAATCGCCTTTCGTGATCTGCCATCACCGATTGTTGGACGAACAAGGTGAGGAACGAGTCGGTGTAAATTGCCGTGGCAGAACCGCAATGCGCGAGTCTGAAAACAGCAAGCGACGGCGCCGGGGTGAGATTCAGTCCGTTCGATTGGACACCATCCTCGAGGACGCCAGAATCCGACTTGGACTCGATCGTATTCCACGAACGGTCAAGTGCATGAAGAAGATTGCATCGAGGGACCAAACGCCTGAAGCGATCGAAAAGGGGCTGTTGAGGGCCAAATTTGAACTGCCAGTGTTCCGCGACGGCACGGTTCGTTTCGACATGAGCGATGTACCGGTGACGCATTTCACGCCGCGGGAAATCGGCGTTCAATGGCAAACCATCGAATCGCTTGGCTATACCCACGACGTCGAAGGGGCGCCACTGAAAAACGATGAACAAATGTTGGAACTGTTCCCTCAAGACTTCATTGTCGCCAAAAACGCCGGCGAATTCTTTGTCAGGACTGCGAAGTTCATCGATGACCTCTTGGTTCGATTCTATGGCATGGAGCCTTACTACAACGTCAACACACCCGACGACTTGGTCGGCCACCTGATCTGCGCACTTGCACCTCACACCTCTGGCGGCGTGCTCAGCCGCATCATCGGCTGGGCTGATTGTTCCGGAGGTTACGCCCACCCGCTCTTCCACGCTGCAAAGCGACGGAATTGCGACGGTGACGAAGATGCAATCTTGCTCTTAATGGATGGTTTGCTCAACTTTAGCAGGGAAATCTTGCCCGCCAACCGAGGTGGACTGATGGACGCCCCGCTGGTGTTGACCACCCGCTTGAACCCAACCGAGGTGGACAAAGAAGCACTGAACGTTGACTCCGGGTGGTTCTATGAACGGGATTTCTATGAAACGACCCTCAGCCAACCGCACCCGAAAACGATTGCCGAGCGGATGGATTTCGTCGAACGCCGGCTTGGCAGCGTCGCTGCGGTTCGCGGCTACGGTTACACCCACGATTGCGACGCAATCGACGCAGGTCCTGCGCTTTCAGCCTACAAAACCCTCGATACGATGATCGACAAAATGAACGGCCAACTCGACCTTGGTCATCGCTTGCGCGCCGTGGATGTGCGAACGGTCGCTTCAAGCGTGGTGCGTTCGCACTTTTTGCCTGATTTGCGAGGCAACATGAACGCCTATGCCCGACAAAAGGTTCGTTGCCTCAAGTGCGCCCACTCCTACCGAAGAATGCCAATTGCTGGTGCCTGCATTCAGCCGAAGAAATCCTCTGGTCAGGGGCTTGCGAGCGTTGGTGTGGCAAAATCCGAAGGGGGATTGTGCGGTGGTAACCTCGCCCTTACCGTCTCGGAAGGCGCTGTTCGCAAGTACATCAAGGTGACAAAGCACGTAATGGCAACCTACGGCGTAGACAATTACACCAAGCAGAACGTCGAGTGGTTGGCTGACAGCGTCGATTCACTGTTCAACAACGATCGTGCAAAGCAACTCTCGCTAACTGACTTTTTGTGATCACGCCAACGGCGAAGGTGCTGAACTGTTGACGGCTTCGGACACGCCTTGTGCGTAGCGAGCAAAGTTCTGGTTGAACATGGCTGCGAGCTTGTCGGCGGTTGCATCGAATTCGTCTTTGCTCGCCCAAGTGCTGCGGGGTTGAAGCACTTCAGAAGGAACATCGGGGCATTCGACAGGAACTTCAAAGCCAAAGCGATGGTCCTTGACGAAATCAACATTGTCCAAATCGCCGTCCAATGCAGCGTTGAGCATGGCACGGGTGTGACGAATCTTCATCCGGCTGCCAACACCGTATGCGCCGCCAGACCATCCAGTGTTGATGAGCCAGGCCGTAGCGCCGTGTTCGGCCATCTTTGAGGAAAGCAAGTCAGCGTAAACGCCGGGGTGCATGGGCATGAACGGTTCACCGAAGCAGGCGGAGAAGGTCGCTTGTGGCTCCTTGACACCGATTTCTGTGCCCGCAACTTTCGCAGTGTATCCCGAGATGAAGTGGTATGCTGCTTGGTCCGGGGTGAGTTTCGAGATCGGGGGCAGAACGCCAAAGGCATCGCAGGTGAGGAAAATTACGTTTTGTGGGTGGCCGCCTTTCGAATCCATGGTGCGGTTGTCAATGAATTCAATCGGGTAAGAACCGCGGGTGTTTTGCGTTTTGCTGGTGTCATGGAAGTCTGGCACACCGGCGTCATCCATGACGATGTTTTCCAGAACAGTACCGAACTTGCGGGTTGTTCCGAAGATGGCGGGCTCGTCTTCTTCTGACAAATCAATCAGTTTAGCGTAGCAGCCGCCTTCAAAATTAAACACGCCGTTTGAGCCCCAACCGTGCTCATCGTCGCCGATCAATGCGCGCTTAGGGTCGGCGGAAAGTGTGGTTTTTCCAGTGCCAGAAAGACCGAAGAAGATGGCGGTGTTGTCGCCCGTGGTGTTGGCAGAGCAGTGCATTGGGAGAATGCCCTTCTTTGGCAAGATGAGGTTCATCACCGAGAAAATTGACTTCTTGATTTCACCAGCGTAGCGAGTGCCACCGATGATGACTTCCTTTTCCGCATAATTGACGATAACAAAGCATTGAGAATTGAGGCCGTCTTCAGGGCTTGCTTCGAAATGAGGTGCGTGCAACACTGTGAATTCTGGCGTGTGGTGCTCAAGTTGATCGGTGCTCGGGCGAATGAACATGTTTCGAGCGAAGGCGTTGTGCCATGCGTTCTGGTTGATCACTCGGATTGGAAGCGCTTCGCTGAAGTCCGCCCCACAGTAGAGGTCCTGCACGAAAAGTGTCCCTTGTAAGGAAAGATAGTCAACGACCTTTGCTCGCATTCTGAAGAATGTTTCAGCATCGGTTGAAACGTTGACATCGCCCCAGTTGACGTCATTTGTGGTCGAAGGTTCATCGACGATGAATTTGTCATTTGGTGAACGGCCTGTGCGTTCTCCAGTTTCTGTAACGAGGGCTTTATCGGCGCTGTAAACACCTTCGCCGCGGGCCACTGCAAGTTCAATCAACGTGTGGGCATCGTGGTTCCAGTACACATCACCCGCAGGGGTGATTCCGTACGAAGAAAGGTCCCCGGTTGGGGTCCCGTGGGCTTCGGCCATGGCAATGCGTAAAACAGGCCC
>CAJIZC010000007.1 GCA_905181785.1 uncultured Candidatus Poseidoniales archaeon | reverse complement strand
AGGAATCAAACGTTTGCGAAGCCGCGTTCAAGGTCGTCCCAGAGGTCTTCAACGTCTTCAATCCCAATGCTCATTCGAACGAAGCCTGGCACAAGTCCAGCAGCGTGGCGAACGTCTTCTGGAATCATCATGTGGCTCGAATTGAACGGGCATTCGACGAGCGATTCAACGCCGCCGAGGCTGGTTGCTTCGTAGATCATGGTGAGGCCGCGCATGAACTTGAGGGCTGCTTCGTCGCCGCCCTTGACGACGAAACCAATCATGCCCGTGCCTTTGGGCATGACGCGCTGGGCCACTTCATAATCGTCATGGGATGGCAGCGATGGGTGGTTGACTCGTTCGATCATTGGGTGGCTTTCCAGTCGCTTAGCAAGCGTTGCTGCGTTGTTGCAAAGGGTGGGCATTCGAACATGGAGGGTGCGCATACCGCGCTCCAAAAGATAGCAGTTGTGCGGATCTGGGCTGCCGCCGAAGTGGACCTTACGAGGGAAGATTTTGGCGATGAGTTCCTTTGAACCAACAACCGCTCCACCGATGATGTCAGAATGTCCACCGAGGTATTTTGTTGTCGAATGAATGACCAAATCAACGCCCATGTCCAACGGCTGACAGGCCCATGGAGAGGCGAAGGTGTTGTCGATGATGCACAGCAAGTTGTGTCGCTTTGCAACCTCGACCATTGCGGGGATGTCGCACACCTTGAGCACTGGATTGGTCAGCGTCTCGATGTAGAGGATCTTGGTGTTGGGCTGGATTGCCGCCTCGTATGAAGCGGGGTCTCGCATGTCAGCCATGGTGGTTTCAATGCCAAACCGTGGCAGTTCTTCGGTCAACAAACCGTAGGTGCCACCATAGACATCTGTAGAAGCGACGACGTGATCGCCGGTGTTCAACAACGCCATGAGGGTGGTGGAAATTGCAGCCATTCCAGAAGCAAACGTTTCAGCGTCTTCACCGTTTTCCATAGCGGTTAATTTCTGAGCCACCGCATCGGAATTGACCGAAGAAAGACGAGCGTAGAGCAAGGTGTGTTGTGCGCCAGCGGCCCAGCCTGCGTAGCGTTCATCGGTCAACTTGTAGGTTGAAGATTGGAAAATTGGGGTGTTGACAGCGTCCCCAACATGGTTGGTCCCACTGTGCACTGCTTTGCTTCCAAAGCCCTTGAAGTCGTTTGATTTTTCGTCAGCCATCGAATCCCTCATTTGTTAACGAGCCGGCGCTCATCATTTACTCTTCCGAATCACCATGTGTGAAGACTTCGACCACAATGTTGCCCAAAAATAACGCCCCGCCACCAACAAGAATCCACGGGCTCCATTCGACCAGATCAAGGCCCAACCCGTACATTGTGGCCCAGACGGGTTCGAACGCGTAGATGATCGCTGCTTGAATTGGGTGAAGGTAGCGCTGAAACATGTTGAGCAAAAGAAGACAGAACAACGAGCCGCCAATGCCCAAACAAAGCACAGGAATGAACACACCGTCGTCGAAAATAAAACTCCATTCATCCATCGTGCGTCCGCCGCCCAACAGGAAGGTGAGGGCGATGGCTCCGATTGTAACAACAGCGAATGAAGTCTGGGTCACGCCGACTGGTTCCATGACCTGTGTGATTTTTTGCGTGTAGATGATGTGAAGCGCAAAGAACACAGCGCAGACAACGGTCAGCGCTTCGCCAAAGCCCCATGTCAAGTGAGGGGGGCCTTGGATGAACCCTGCGCCGAACGTCGCCAGTACGACACCAAAGATCAGCGCCCGGGATGGCCTGGATTTGGTCATGATGATGGTGATGATGGCGGTGAACACCACATAGAGGGAGGTGAGGAAAGCAGACACTGCGGGGTTGATTTCATCGAGCCCGATCATCTGGGTGACGAAGCCAATCAGCATCAGCCCGCCAAGCACAGCGCCGCCTTTCCATTGTTCAGGCTCGCTCAGTGCAGCTCGCGCTTTTGGGAAGAACACAAGCATGACAATGGCTGCAATTGCGAACCTTGCGGCGACGAGGACGGCCACAACCCGATTGCTCCCATAGGTTTCAATTTCAGGTTGAAGTTCATTCAGGGCTTGCTTCATCCAAATGAACGTCGCCCCCCAAACAGAAGTGACGACGAGCAGGGCGGCGATGGCAACCTTGCGTTGGCCTGGTTTTAGCGGGTCGGCAAGGAACGCGTCAGCGGCAACCTGTTGCGTTTCCCCCATGGGCCGGCCTCGGCCCTTCGCCGCATGAGGCTGACGGTGAAGAACAGATGATTTCAGCGGCATCAACGCGAACACTCAAGGGGTGAATCGGTCGTGTCACGGCCATGACAGGTGCCGATGGTTCTGCTGCTCGCCTCTGGGAACTTCCCATCGAAACTGGAGAAGCTCCAGAAAACGGCGCTACCTTCGACGCCATTGTCGTCGGTGGAGGCCCCGGTGGGTCATCTGCAGCGGGTTATTTGGCCATGGCTGGAAAGAAGGTTTTGTTGATCGAAAAAGACGTCTGGCCACGCGACAAGGTGTGCGGGGACGCGGTTGGCGGAAAGTCACTCGGCCATGTTGCTGCGTTGGGCGTCAAGGCCGACCTAGAAGCAAGCCCCCACTTCCGTGTAACCGGTATTGTGTTCTCCTCACCTAAGGGCAACAGGGTCCGCGTGCCGCTCCCAGAAGAAGCGGTCGAGCGCCTCGAAGCAGGTTATGCACTCCCGCGCGCTCAATTTGACGCGTTGCTGTTTGATCGTTGCCAAGGCATGGTGCGAGAAGCTGGCGGCTCCATTTTACAAGGCGGCGATGTTCGCTCCATTCTGTTCGATGACGGAAACGGCGGCGAAGACCCCGGCGAAGGCAGCGGTGATGCTCGCCACGCATCAGGTGTTGTCGTTCGAATTGGTGGCCGGAAAGGCGAGGAATTCACCTTCTACACCAAGGAACTCGTTGGCGCTGCTGGCTACCGATGCCCCGTGGCAAAATCGGTGGTCGAGTCCAGTTACAATGAACCAATGGTTGACCGCGACCACTACTGTGGCGGGTACCGTGAATACTGGCGCAATGTGAAAGATTGTGGCACAAACACAGGCGATATTGAAATTCACTTTGTTGATTCTGTAATTCCTGGCTACTTCTGGCTGTTCCCCGTTTCTGAAGACGTTGTCAACGTCGGCATTGGTATGGTGATGAGCCTGATGGACAAGCAGAAGAAGAAACTCAAGGCGCTTCAAGCCGATGTAATCGCGAATCATCCTAAGTTCAAGGATCGATTTGTTGACGCAGAAATGATTCCTGGTTCGGCGAAAGGCTGGCAACTGCCCTTCGGTTCTCCGCGCAAAAAATCCTCCAAGCAGCCTCGTCGCTCAAGCATGAATGGCGTGCGCCTTGTTGGCGATGCGGCGTCGCTTGTTGACCCGTTCTCAGGCGAGGGCGTCGGCAACGCACTTGTCACCGGTGAAATTGCAGCGCGGCACATTGTGGAGCAGAAGACACCGCTTGACTACCAAGATGAGGTGTGGTCGGTGCTCGGCCCAGAATTGATCAATTCCTACAGAATGCAAAAGCTCAGTCGCCGCTCATGGTTGCTGAACTGGTTCATGGGCAAGGCAGAGCGAAAGCCGGCGTTGCAGGAAATAATGACAGAAATGATCGCCAGCAAGGAAGCACAAGAGGACCTCCACTCCCCTTGGTTCATGATGAAAACATTGTTCTTCTGAGGTGATTCAATGGATGCAGGCCTCGAAGGAATCGAAGCGGTGTTCCTTGATTTAGATGGCACAATTTACCTCGGCGGGTCGTTGATTCCTGGCGCTTTGGAGTTCCTCGACCGATGCGAAGAACAGGGTGTTGCTCGATACTTTTTATCCAACAACTCGAGCCGATCCGTCACACAATACTTGAAAAAATTGCAAGCGTTTGGTATTCCAGCAGCCGCAGAAGACGTGTTGCTTTCTACGCATGATTTGCTGGCATGGCTCGCCCAAGAAGGCGTCACTGAAACATGGATGATCGGCACGGCTGGCATGAAGGAAATGATGGAAGAGGCTGGCATTTCGACGCGTTCAGACTCGCCGCAGTACGTCGTTCTTGGCTATGATACTGAAATCGACTACGAAAAAATTGCGACGGGGAGCATACACTTGCATGCAGGCGTTCCGCTTGTCGCAAGCCACCCCGATATGGTCTGCCCGTCGCCTGACGGTGGCTTGCCTGATGTCGGTGCGTACCTGGCCATGCTCAAGGTGACCACGGGTGTGGACCCTGTTCACATCACGGGCAAGCCAAACGCCGGCATGATTCTGCATAAGATCGAAGCGTTGGGGCTTGACCCCGCCAAATGCGCCATGGTTGGCGACCGACTCTACACCGACATTGCCATGGCCACAAGGGCTCAGTGCGTCGGCGTGCTGGTGCTCTCTGGCGAAGCGACGCGCCAAGATGTAGCGGCGCTTCGTGAAGGGGCTGAACAGCAACCGACGTTGATTGTTGAGAGCGTAGACGAGTTATTACGGTGATGTGGAACATGGCGTTTGGCATCCGGTGGAAGTGGTGGCGAGCGCGACGTCGTTCGTTCCCTCACGACGAAATTCATCGCGCTGGCGATTTGGCGGAAACGCGCCTTGCCAAACTTTCCCGGGCCGCGGGCAAGGCCAACGGTTGGCACATCTATGAGTCGGTGCGCATTCCCGACCCCGAAGGAGGCCGCAGAGAAATTGACATGGTTCTCATCGCCGGCAACACGATGCTTGTGGTTGAACAGAAGCACTGGGCCGGGTCGTTTGAAATCACAAAGGAACACCACTTTGTCCAAAACAGGAACAATGGCTCGCAGCACAATCACGACGGGGTTGCGGACCGAATCGCACGGAAAGCGGACCTCTTGTCGGCGCTGCACAACAAGCGCCTTGGCCTCGAAGGCAAAGACAAACTGTCGTATCGCGTCATCGTGGCGATGACCCATCAGCGGCTGGAATGGCCTCAGATTCCTAAGGATTTGAAAGCCGAAATGGTCAACGAAGCGGGATTCATTAAGTTGCTTGAAACAACCAAACCAGGAACGATTAACCCAGAGTTGATTGAAACTCTTGAGGGTTTCAACACATGGGATGAAGTCCATCTCAACGGGGGACTGCTGCTCAAAGGCGACGTTCATCGGCTTGGGCTCGGCAAAGAAATGGATGCATGGTTCGCAGCGCGCAATGAAGATGTTGAAGCGAGCCTCACTCAGCAACGATCCATCTTCTCGTTGTTTTCCAACAACCCAACCCGTGTTCACTTGAGCCGGGGGTCAAAACATGTTGAAGCAAATATTCCGTTCGGGCTATCGTTGAACATGCACGTGGTTGGTGAAAAGCACGGGCGAAGCGTTGACTGGGCGAACGTAGAGCGCATTTTTGTTTCCAAACCACCAGCGAAATGGGCCAACCACAGAATCGCAGAAGAAGAATAACCCTCATGAGGGTGCAGCATTCGCTTCGTGTTATGGCAAGCATGTGGATTGAGGCAATTGGTTTGCTCGCCGGCGTCATCGGCATCTTCGCCTGGATCCCGCAAATTGTGGAAGTTTGGATCCACAAGCGCCACGAAGGTCTGTCGCTCACCTCTTTCTCCGTCGTTTCCGTTGCCTTGTTTCTGTGGCTTATCTACGGTGTTTTGGTGGACTCGATTGCCATGATCGTTGCCAACATCATGACGCTCACAGTGATCGGCGCCATCATATTGGGTGCTTGGCGAGCACGCCGAAGTGAAAGCATCGCTTGATGCATCGGGTAAAGGGTCAAGAGTGAGGGCCTCAAAAAAGGGCCATGGAAGATAATTTTTGGGACACCGTCGCAGATGCGCCGGAAGAGGAACCGGCGGCACCAGTCCAAGCCCCAAGTGATCCAGCAGATGCGTTCACTCCCTCGGCGCCAGCGTTTGATGGCGCGCATTCGTGGCCTGAGTCCGTGGATTCAAGACGAGTGTACACAGCCCAACTTTCTGATTTTGAAGTGGCTACGTGGGACAGTGAAAACGACGCTCAAGAAATAATCGACTGGTTCAACGGCGAACGGTCGAAGCAAGGAGAAGCCACACCCTTAGGTCTCAAGTTCTTCAAAGAAGCAACGGATATTTACAGTTTCAATTCAAAAGCTGATGCAAGAGCATTCCTTGCGCTCGCATTGGGTATCCTCAACGGCAAGGTCAACATTGATGAAAACGGGGAGCTGCAAGATTGGGTCTCAGGCCAAAGGCCTCAATGGATGAAGCAGTATGAAGCAAAATCAATGATGTGGGCCAACATTGGTGCGGCGTTTGTATTTACCTTGATGTTGGCCTTTGTTGTTATTTCAGGAAGCATCCTCGCAGTGAGTCTACTTGACCAAAAGAGTGGCGAAGATTGGCCGACGGGTGAAGCGCAGATTGTCTATTTTGAGGAATGGGTTGAGACTTCATGTGGGGACGACGGGTGCAGCGATACACAATATGCTGAAGCGAAATTTGAGTTGCATTGCATTGAAGACAGAATGGTCGACTCATGGGTGTGCGGTGGCAACGCAACAGCAAACACAACCATGTTCGAACACGACTACCACTCTGGGTTTTTCGAACATGCGCCGGTGATGTACATGATTGATCATTTGGATGGCGAAGAGACACACGCTATCGCCTACAATCCAGCCGATCCAACTGACGTGGATTTACGCCCAGGGTTTCAGATGAATTGGGAATGGCTCATCCCTGTCCTCATCCCGTGTGGGGCTCTTTTGGTGCTCGTTCGAACTCAACATTTCGACGTCAAAGGAGGATTTACGAACCTCTTGGGCCTTCTGAAGGGTGAACTCGAAGTTTGAATTTGCTTGGCAAATCAATGTTCTTCAGTACGCTGATTTTGTCGTTTCGATGATGACGGCGCCAATCTTGTACGGGTCGCCGTTTGAGGCTGGGCGACGGTCCTCGAGCCGTCCGATCCAGCCGTCTTCTCGAACCGTGCTTGGGATTCGGATTGAGGCTCCGCGGTCGGAGACACCGTAGGAGAACTGGTCGATGGATTGAGTTTCATGCAAACCTGTGAGCCGAAGTTCATTGTGTGCACCGTAAACCGCCATGTGCTTCTCGATGTTTTGACCAAAGGCTTCGCAAATCTTGATGAACGTTTCTTCCTTTCCGCTTTCCCTCATTGCTGTGTCCGAGAAGTTGGCGTGCATGCCTGAGCCGTTCCAATCGCCTTGAACCGGTTTTGGATGGTAATCAATGTAGTAGCCGTAGTTCTCAGTCAATCGATCGAGAAGGTAGCGAGCAACCCACAGTTCGTCGCCGGCGCGCTTTGCACCTTTGGCGAAGACTTGGAATTCCCACTGCCCGCATGCGACTTCTTGGTTGATGCCTTCAAAGTTGATGCCAGCTTCGAGGCAAAGATCTGCATGCTCTTCGACAAACGCACGGCCGTGGGTGTTCTTTCCACCAACCGAGCAATAGTAGAGGCCTTGCGGGCCAGGGTAACCGCCAACGGGAAAACCAACTGGAAGTTGTGTGTCTGCATCCATGATGAAGTATTCTTGCTCGTATCCGAACCAGAAATCAGCGTCATCATCGTCAATGGTCGAGCGTGCGTTGCTCGAATGGGGTGTTCCGTCTGCATTGAGCACTTCACACATCACAAGGTAGCCGTTGATTCGCTGTGGGTCTGGGAAAATAGCAACTGGTTCGAGCAGGCAGTCAGAGGCGCCGCCTTCTGCTTGGCGGGTTGAGGAACCGTCGAACATCCATTGGGGGCAATCTTCAAGATCGCCTGAAAAATTATCTCGGACCATCGTCTTGCTTCGCATGTTTTGAGTTGGTTCATAGCCGTCTAGCCAGATGTATTCCAGTTTCGCTTTATCGATCATTGGTATCGGTTGCTTCCTTAGCGAGACGGTATATCAAACATACGCTCAGTAAAATGGTAATTTATGGCCACTAATGAGTATTTTTTACAGTAAATCGTGCTCATATGAACTATTTACAGGCAGCATGGGGCGTCGCCGATTGTTCAAATGGTTCATCGATGAGCGCGGTTTTGTTCATTTGACCAACTTCTGGATTGATTGCTAATTCGGTTGAGAAAACCATCGCCGACCGGTGGAATCATGCCCTCGTGCGGATTGGGCGCAGCATGGAGATACCAAGCGGGGGCTTTCTGCGCCAGTGGCGCAAAACGCTTGGTTTGACGCAATCTCAACTTGCGGAAGAAAGCGGCTTGACGCAATCAGTGATCGCCAAGGTGGAGCGAGAAAGCGTCGATCCTCGCGCCTCTACCCTTCGCAAGATGGTGGCGGCGCTGTTGCGCTCCGAATCGCCGGACCAGGCGCATACGGTTGGCGACATCATGGTGGAGGAAGTCGCCGTTTTAGCACCCGAAGACACCGTTCAATCCGCTATTGAGCGGATGGTTCGAGAAGGCATCAGCCAACTGCCTGTAATCTCAGCGAGCGGCGCCATCATTGGCTTGGTATCTGAATCGAGTTTGCTCGGCGCGAATGTGATGCGAGAAGCGCCCGTTCAGTCCGTGATGCAAATGAATTTCGAAGTCGTCAATTTGGGCGTCTCAATCGCAGAAGGTCGCCGCCTTCTTGTTGAGCGGGAAGTGCTGTTGATCACCGATGCCGGTGTTTTGTGTGGGCTGGTGAGCCGCATTGACATGGTTCGGGCGTTGAGCAAATCCGAAGGCGAACTTCACTGATTGTTGGCCGCATCAGCGCCTTGTGGCGTGATCAGAACGTTTGCTCCATCCCGAACAACATGGGGCAATGAGAGCGTGCCGCCTTCAACCGTTACGGGGCAAAGGATGCCGCAGGCAGGAGCCAGGTAGTCTTCACCTGTTTCAGTGAGGACAAGGCGGATGCCGTGGCCTGCGGGGAGCAAAGCGTCAATCGCTTGGAACTCCATCAGCATGGTGAGGCTTTGGCCGGGAAGGACGGTTGTTGGGTCGCTGCCGCCTTGATGGTAGCGGATGTCCATGGTTGCGTGACCGAGGCGGAGGCCGGTTTCTGCGTCTTGCATTTCTGCAAAGATTTGGCCGCCGTCCATCGATGCTTGGACATCCAAGTGAAGCCTTGCGAGGCCAGAAATTAAGATGTCGTTCATGGAATCAAGAGCGTCGCACTCGAAGGTGACTGAAGCGAGGGTTGCGCCGCCGCCGGAGATCCCTTGCACGCTGTTGCCGTTTTGGACGCACCCTTCGAGGGCCACATCGTGCCATTGACGGTCTTCAGGTGGCCAAGTTGGCTCAATGCGCCATTCGCCATCGTTGCGTTGGATCTGTGCGTGAAGGGCTGGTTTTTCGCCCACGCCTTTGAGGTAATATTCGAACCATTCAAACAAGTCTTGGCCCCAATCCCAGCGCGTCATGTTCTGAATGGCTTCGCCGCCGTAGCCCGAATCTTGGGCGTTGTGCTTGCTCCATTGATCGGGGTAGTTGTGTTCCCATTGGCCAAGCATGCCTCGTACGTCAAAGCCCGCATCAACGAATTGTTGGTACCACGGGAACACTTGGTGAGGATCAACGTTCCAATCCTGCATCCCTTGAACCCAGTAGACGCTTCCATTGTAATTGGTCAGCGCTTTCGATATGTGTTCGCGCTCATCGTAATAGTTGGCCATGTAAGGGTCTAATTCCCCTGCGCCGTAGGTCACTGGACCTGCGAAAAAGCCCTCGATAATATCGGGGCAAATGTTGTCGAAATCGTCTTCATTGTAATCAACGGTGCTGCTGAAGTAATTCATGTGCATCACTTGACTTCGTGCTTCTGCGCTGCCGTTTTTGTAGAGCAGAGGGTGCAAGCCAGTTGTGCCTGAGATGGGGACAATCGTGGCCAAGTGTTCGCTGCCATGAACTGCGGCCTCCCATTGAGTGGCGCCTTCGTAGGACTTTCCATACATGCCGACTTTTCCGTTTGACCAATTCTGTTTACCGAGCCATTCAATGGCTTGGTGAATGCCCCAACCCTCGCCTTCGCCACGGTAGTCAAAGCAGCCTGAAGATTCCTCAGTTCCAAACACTGAAACCTGTGCAAACGCATAGCCGTGTGGAATGTAATTGTCGTAAATAAACTCACCACGCCCGCCCCCTACGACGTAGGTTGCGCCGGATTCATCGCCGGGTTGTCCATACGAAAAATACGGACTAACGACCGCAATTACAGGCACTTGTTCGCCCATTTCTGTGTTGCTGGGCAACCAGTAGGAGAGGTGGACGTTTGATGTTGCAGGTCCCGTTTCCCAAACCCCTGAGGTGTCGACCTCGAAGGTGACTTCTTGCACTTCAAGGGCGGAATATGGGCCAGGCTCGAGAACATAGGAATAGCTGTCCGTCCAGTTCCATTCCAGTTCATATCGATCCCAGACTTCTGGATACATTGCGTCCTTCGTTTGGTCTTGGCCAGCATCCGACGAGGCGCCCAAGCACCCTGAAAGGGGGCCGAGCAACACAAGAAGGGTCAGCATCCAAGCAGAGCGCATTGTTTCTCTCGGCACCGTCGGCCATGATGAAGGTGATGATTGGTTGGTGCAACATCAAAAGGGAGGTCTGCTTCGGTCTGGCATGGATGTCCTCGTGACCGGTGCCGCTGGCTTCATTGGCTCACACATCGTTGAGCGCTTGTTGGCTCAAGGCCATCGCGTTCGGGCCACTGCAAGGAAAGCAGAAACCGCCGCATTTCTCGAATCTTTTTCAATCGGGAAGGGTGGAGCGCTCGAAATCGTCGAAATGGACCTGCTCAATCCAGAGGCTGTTCAAGCTGCGGTTGCCGGTTGCAACACCGTGATTCACGCCGCCGCCGTTCTGATGGTTGGCATCAGTGAGGTGCAGCGCGATTTGATTGATCCCTCGGTTGCCGGAACGGCAAACATGTGCGAAGCCATCGCAAAAAGTGGAACGGTGAACACGATCATTCACACCTCTTCAGTGGCGGCCATCCGAAGTTCAAGATATGAAAATGGACATGTCTATTCTGCAAAGGACTGGTGTGAGGATGCGTCGCCCAGCGTCAACCCCTACGGATTTGCAAAGGCAGAAGGCGAGCGCACAATGCGAGCGTTTGTCGACGCCATTGACGAAAAACAACGCCCAAGGTTGGTCACCATCCATCCGTCCATTGTGTTCGGCCCAATCCATCACCGAAGGCACCTCAAAGGCTCGATGGCCTACCTCAACCACTTTGCCGGCCGGCTGCCTTTTGTTCTCAACACCCACCTCAACTTTGTTGATGTGCGCGATGTTGCAGACGCCCACATTGCAGCGATGACCGTTGGACCTGATGGTGGTCGGATGATCCTCCACGCCCGCGGCATGTGGATGAATGAAATCGGGCACGAATTGAGGCGGTTGAAGCCCGGACGGTCCTTCCCAGTGCGACGATTGCCAACATGGCTCACCGTCATTATGGCCGCCTTTCATCCAAAATTAACCGTCAAATCCGTGCGTCCAAGCCTTGGGCGGCATGTTGGGTATGATGTTGGAACAAGTTTTAGCGATCTGGGGCTGACGCAAACGCCAACTGACGAGACCTTTGTTGACGCGTTCGATTCATTGCAGTCGTAGAGGGATTCCACCCTTTTCTCGTGCCGCGCCGGTGCCTTCTTTTTATTATATGAGGGCGTGAATTGAGTTGGTGACGGCCATGGATGAAGCGACATTGGTGCTGTATGTCATGCTCTATGTCTTGCTGCCGCTTTGGGGCCTGGCGAGTATGTTGGATTGGTGGTGCCACCGAAACACCAACATCGAAGGCACCTCGGGTCTAAGGGAGGCAAATGTTCACTTGCTCATGGGTGCGCAAATAGGGCTGCCTCTTGTGCTCACGCTGATTTTTGAAGTCAACGTGTTGGTCATGTTGATGTGTTTTGCAGCGCTGATCGCTCATGAATTCGTAGCCCATTATGATGTCCATTTCACCACCGGTAAGCGAGAAATCAGCATCTGGGAGGTTCATGCTCACAACTACCTTGCTACACTGCCGTTCTTCCTTCTTCTGCTCATCATCGTCCGGAAATGGGCTGTCTTTGTCGACACCGTGACCCTTGACTGGAGCGGTGGATTCAGCCTTGAGTGGCGCCAAGAGCCGCTGGGAGCAACCGGGAATTATGCTGCGCTGTACATGGGTACAATGGGGCTGCTTGTCGTTGGCCCGTACTTCCAAGAATGGTGGCGCTGCTACATGTATGAGCGCAGGCAAGCGGCGGGTGCTGAGTGATGGACGTTTACATCACGAGCACGGGGGCCTTCCTACCAGGGCCACCCATCACCGTCGAAGAAGTCGAGGGTGTGCTTGGCGCTGTCAACGGTAAACCTTCATCGCTGCGCGTGCAAATTCAGAAAGCAAACAAGATTCAAACCCGCCATTATGCGATTGACACCAACCAACAAACGACGCACAGCAACACTGAGATGGCCGCAAACGCAGCCACTCAATGCCTCGATCGGGCCTTCTTGGCAAGGGAGCATATTGGTATGCTTGCCGTTGCCACTACCCAGGGCGATCATCCGGCCCCCGGCATGGCCAGCATGGTCCAAGCGCAGTTGAAACTGGCTGAACTTGAAATTCTGACCGCTCACGGGATTTGTTCTTCATCGATGATGGCGCTCAAAGCCGCTTGGAACAGCCTTCGGCTCGAGGAGCACGAAGCTGCGCTTGTCGTATCGAGTGAACTCGCAAGCCGTCTGCTGAAAAAACAGCGCTACGAGGCTGCGACACAATCCACATTCGCTGAAAAGCGAATTGATTTCAACACAGAGTTCCTTCGCTGGATGCTCTCGGATGGTGCTGGGGCGTTGTTGCTTCAGAACAAACCTGCTCCAAAGGGTGTGAGCCTACGCATCGATTGGGTGCGTGGATTTTCGCACGCTCATGCCTTCCCGACCTGCATGAGCGTTGGCTCGGCCGGAAGGGTCGGTGATGATCGCACATGGCAAGATTACACCACCTACGCTGAGGCGGAAACGGCTGGGGCGTTGTTGCTTCGCCAAGATGTGAGGCTGCTCGATAACATCCTACGGATGGGGGTTGACGGGTACCTTCGTTTGGTACAAGAAGGGGTTTCCAAGCCGCTGGAAGTGGACCATTTCTTATGCCACTATTCAAGCCATCATTTCCGAGATAAAATCCTCGATTTGCTCGATGCTGCGGGCGTTGGGATCCCAGAAGAACGCTGGTGGACCAACCTCTACACCCGTGGAAACACCGGGGCTGCTTCGCTGTTCATTATGATTGATGAATTTTTGCGAACCGATGAAGTCGAAGTGAAGGAAGGCCAGAAGATCTTGTGCTTTGTTCCAGAAAGTGGGCGGTTCAATACGACCTACATGCAACTAACAGTGGTGAATGTATGAACGACGGAGAGATTTTAATTGAAGGCGGCCAAGAGAACACCCCTGCTGAAGCCACACCTCCTGGCATCGACTTGAACCCGCACGCGCAACGCTGCCTGCAGCAGTTGCTTCGAGTTTGGCTGGGTTTTGAACGTGATTTGTCAACCGTCCCACTCTTGCGTCGAATCGACCTTGGCACCTACACCGTTGAGGACCATCTGTGCCTGTTGAGGAACCTTCGCCAACAGGTCATCGAAGGCTCGAGGTGGATCACGCGTGCTGCCAGCAGTTTTGACCGCAACCACGCCGAAATTCGCTCGACAATCATTGCTCACGCCGTTGATGAACATCGGGACTACGAACTGTTAGAACGGGATTATGTCGCATCGGGTGGGCGACTGGAAGACGTATTGGGTATGGAGCGAAACATAGGCTCAGAGGCCCTTCACGGGTACTTGATGCACCGCTCTTCGCGCCCAAACCCAATCGATTTGTTAGGGGCAATGTGGATCATTGAGGGGCTTGGCGAAAAAATGGCTCGTTCGTGGGCTGAGCGCATCCAGGAACTCACCGGGCTCACCGAAGATTCGACGAGGTTCATGACCTATCACGGGCACAACGACGGCGACCACATGCTGCGGTTCTACGCTATGCTCGACGAAGTGTGCATCGATGAGGATGCGGCTGGTTGCATTGTCAAGACGTCGAAGGTGGTCGCAAGGCTCTACCGATTACAACTGGAGGAAATACAACATGGCATCGAATGAACAACAAACGACTCGAAAGGCCCGACGCACTGACCGCAAGCGAGCAAAGGCAATGGCGGCCAACCATGGGCGAATGCCAGCAACGCTGAGCGACGCCCTCGTCGGTGATGACAGTTTGCCGCTCGATGCTGCGGCCAAAGCTTACTGGGTCAAGGATTTGAAAAACCCACTGCGCATTATCGTGCTTCCAACCCTGCGTATCTTGCTGACCATTACGCTGCACATCACCTATTACGTCAAGCGACTTTTGCCAATTCAGTGGAAGGCGCACGGCTTTTTACAATGGCAAATCTGCTTTTTCATGAAGTATTTTGTTCGCCCAGAAGCCAATATTTTGATCCTTAGGCACTTTCAGGCGGAAAGCAATTTGCTTAATTTTGTGATTGACAATTCAGGGAAGAAGGACGTCGCCCCCGTTCTGATTTATCCAAAAATGATTCGTGATTTAATGGTTCAAACCTTCGTCCACCACGACCAAGGCGTCCTGATGACCATGCGGGATTTGCAGCAACCAGACCGTACAAACTGGCCAATTGAACAGGACGAACTCACATGGACCAACTGGAACCCGGTGCGCATCGATTACAGTTCGGAACGGAAAAAGTGGACGCAATTCTTAGACTTTGAAACAGCCCATGAATTGTTCAAAACTTCATTTTGCTTTTGGCTGACGTCGAAAGAATACGAAGCCGCCATCAACTCGTTCCAGTTCGACCATTCGGTTGGACTTCTGATTGACGACATCGTCGGAGCGGCCCACTTCGCCGATATTGCATACAACCGGTTCCCAATGATTCTCGTCGGCCCAACAGGGCTTTCTTATCGATTCTTGATGCATGGATTCTTTGTAGAACACGTCCATGCGCACTTGGAACAGATGCGAGCGGCCGTCGGTTTGGAGAATTGAGCATGTTGCTCCGCAAAGCAGATTTGCTGTCGCTCGGCTACATGGCGGTTTATCCCGGCTTGATTGCGTGGCAGTGGATCTACGGCGTGGAATGGTTTCTCTACCTGCTCATGTTGCTGATGTCGGTTGGTTTAGCCGTTGTCCAGCACAACCACACTCACTTGCGAATGTGGTCGTCAAATCCGCTGAATCGGGCCACAGACCTATGGTTGACGGTGCTTCAGTCGACGCCATCTTTCGTGTTTTTCCCCTCCCATATCGGCAACCATCATCGTTACAAGCACGGTCCGGAAGATGAAACTCGAACCTATCGCTTTGGTGGGCACCACAACAACATCTTCGGCTACCTCCTTCACCCGTTTCAGGCCCTCTATGTCCTTCCAAAGACCCTGTCAAAGTACGTCAAAAAGCGTGCAGCCTTGGGCGATTATTGGCCCCTTTTGGAATTGGTTTTGATCGCTGTTGTTGGAATATCATTGGCCGCTATTGACCTTCAGACTTGGTTTGTATTGGTGGCCTTGCCACAAATGCACGGCTTACACTGGTTGCTGGGGGCCAATTACCTCCAGCATGCTGGGGCGGCGCCGGGCACTGGCCCTGATGCAGCAGCGGATGGAACGTTAGATTTTTCTCGGAATTTCACTGGGTGGGTCAACCTCGTGTGGTTCAACATTGGCTACCACACAGCGCATCATGAAAATGGACGCACGCATTGGAGTGATTTACCTAAAGCGCATCAAGAATACACCGAGCGCGTGCCCGATTGCTTCAACGAGAACAGCCTTTCTTGGTACATGATCAAGGTGCTTGTGTTTGGTCGCAGGCGCGTCTATCAATTGCCGGCCAACGCTTGACATGAAGGCCGCAAGATATGAGGGGGGGGTCGCCCTCGGTTGAATCATGCAGGCAGCGGAAGTTTGGGGTCAACGGTGGACAGCGAACGACCTACCAATGGCAAGAACCTACATGGAAGTGGCGTGCAGAAAGCAAAGCCTGGTCTGCCTTGCTGCAGACCGGTCCACAATGGCGGGCCTCAACGAGTTGATTGAACAGGTTGGGCCGCATATTGCTGCCTTGAAAACCCACGTCGACTTGGTGGATGATTGGACAGCGGAGGCCTGGAGGGCGTTCTGTGCAAAGGCACAAGCGGCCGATTTATTGATTTTTGAAGACCGAAAGTTTGCCGACATTGGTGGCATCAGCCGGAAGCAAATGGCAGGCGTCTATGATATTCGTTCATGGTCTGACCTCGTTACGGCTCATTTGATATCAGGACCAGATATTGTCGATGGTTTGCAAGCAGGGTGGAGCGACGCCGGGCGCGAAGGTGGCGTTCTCTTGCTTGCCCAAATGTCGAGCAGGGGCAACCTGCTCGCACCCGATTATACCGCTCAAGTTGTTGCAAAGGGCAAGGCGCATGCTGGCGTCTTCGGGTTTATTGGAAACGGTTCTCGGCCAGAGGAACTTGCCTTGCTGCGTGCAGCGGTTGGCGATGGAAAGTTAATTTGGACCCCAGGTGTGAATTTGGCCGTCGGAGACGGTGAAATGGGTCAGCGTTATGGCGATCCGCGCGAGGCCGTTTTAGCCGGCTCTGATTGCATTATTGTTGGATCAGGCATTCACAAGGCTGCGAAGCCTGCTGAGCAAGCTCAAGCGTATGCCGAGGCTTCATGGCAAGCCCTTTGCGACCGTTGAATGGGCATCTTCTTGTGGCAGAGGGGTGTCCTTCTGTTGTGATCGCCTTCATAGGATGGATTCTGGCGTTCGGCGCAACGGCGATTCCTGCTTACATGATTTGGACCTATGCGAAGCGAGCAAGTGAACTCAATCGAAGAATTGCTGCTTGCGATCCGACCTTGCTCACCGATGATGGATTGAATGTTTCTCGATTGATGGCCGTTCCTGAAGGGGCTCAATACATTGAGAACGCCGAAATCATAGCAGCGCCTGTGGCGCCAGTCTACCCTCAAACTGGCATGCCGTATTCGGAAAGATAGTATCCGGCACCCGCCAGTATAAGCAGCAGAACCACCCACTTGATTTTGCCTTTTTTCTTTGAGCCGCCCTCGGCGACAACCAGTGGGGCGACAAGTTCGGGTGTGAGCGCTGGAAGTGCGCCCTCGCCAACCGCCGGCAGACCAGGCAATGCAGGCATGCCGGGAAGCGGTGGAAGTGGCATCAATCCCTCATCTGGCTGTGGTTTGATTCTGTCTTCAGGGTAAAGTGCGTCAAGGTCCTCAAGGCCTGGCGCTTCGGGGATCGGCCCTAGCACATCGGACCAAACTTCTTCCAAAGCAGCCGAAGAAACTGGTTTTTCAAGCCAAGCAACTGCTCCTGCTGAGTGAGTCGCATCTCGCGCCAATGCTGCAAGGCGGCGTGGCGTGACAAACACGATGCGTCCTTCGCCACCGTGCTCTCGCATTTCGAGGGCCGCCAAATGGCCATCGAGTGAAGGAATATCGAGGGCGATCACGACCAATTCTGGATCCAAGCGAATGTATTCGTCAACTGCTTTATCGCCGTCTTCACAGACTTCGATGTGGAACTCTTTGATTCTGAACACTTCAGAAAGCCGGCGGGTGGACATCGGGTTGTTGTCGACAATAAGCACGGTCGGGGCTGAATCTTGGTCCGCCTCGGTAACATACGCCATGTGAATCAATCCCCTGAACGCGCCCTTCCACATCAATCATGCGCCCACGAACATTCATTCCTCGCCATCTTTTGCAGTCGAGAGGTCTTCCACTGGCCCCGATTGAGGGTTTGCGAACGTTTCACGAACCGTTTCTGATTCAGCAAGGGTGTCTTCCATGACCCTTCTTCGATTTGGGGCTTTCAAAAATTGGAGTTGGAGTTCGCTGACAATGCCCCGGAACATGCGCTCTTCTTGTTCGGTGATGTTGCCCTTGGTTTTGTTTTGCAGCACTTGCAGCATGTCGATGCCCGCTTTGGCTTCTGCTAAGTTGTACAGGAGGTTGCCTTCGTTGTCCGGAAGCATGCCCATGTGAAGGAGGGCGGATCGTTGGAACATGTGAACAAGTTGGAACAGTTGTTCTGTTTCTTCGTCCTTGAAGGTATCCGACATGGTTCAATGGATGGGGGCGAAGCATATCGCTTCATCGCTGAAAAACCATCACTCGAACATTTGCTCGAGCAGCCAATCGGGGTCGAATTGCTTGAGATCGTCATAGCCCTGTCCAATGCCTGCGAAGACGATTGGTCGGCCCGTAGCAAAGGCGATTGAGAGGCCAGCGCCGCCCTTTGCATCGGTGTCGACCTTTGTGAGCACCGCTCCATCGAACTTCATGATTTCTTGGAACATTCTTGCCTGTTCAACCGCGTCGTTTCCGGCCAGTGAATCGCCAACAAACAGCGTGAGGTGGGGGTTTGCAACTCGCCGCACTTTGTTCAATTCATTCATCAGGTTGACTTTGTTTTGCATGCGCCCTGCGGTGTCAACGAGAACAACATCCACGCCCTTGGCGCGCGCTGAATCGATGGCATCTCTGGCGATGGCGGCCGTGTCGCCGCCTCGCTGGCTTGAGACGCAACGAATGCCGAGCGTGTCGCAATGCGATTCCAGTTGTTGAATAGCCCCTGCTCGGAAGGTGTCGCCCGCAGCAGCGATCACGGTGCGGCCATTTTGGAGCAACCTGTGGGCGATTTTAGCCGCAGTGGTGGTTTTTCCCGTGCCGTTCACGCCAACCAGCATGATGACAACGGGGGTGTCGCCCGCTTCGATGAATCCGTTGACAGAGGCGTCGAAGTCCCAGTAACCGGCAGACAGCAAGGAGCGAAGAGCGCGCTTGAGCGCTGCTTCGAGGACCTTCGCCAGATCAGCTCCTTTGCGAAGTCGAGAGCCGACGAGGCTGTTGCGCAAGGCGCTGGTGATTGCAGTCACCGCATCGCTTGAGATGTCTGATTCAAGAAGCACCCATTCGAGTTCTTCCAAGAGGGTGTCAAGCGCACCACCGGCTTTGATGATGCGGCCCCCCTCTTCGACTACACCGCCGCCAAGTTCGACTTGAACCTTAACACCGGCTTCGGTTTCAACTTCCGCTTTGAGTGCCGATCCCTTGGGCGCATCCGCAACACTGACGAGTTGACGCCCGGTTGTCGTTCGCATCATTGAGAGGTCAACTTTGGAACCTTTTGGTCGAGCAACTTCAACAGCCCCACGCTTTTTCATTTCCTTTTTCTGCTGGCGTTCGCGCTTGCCCTCGGTTTTTTTTATCTTCTCGACGCGTTTGCGTTCCCTTCTGGAGAGTTCACGTGGGAGTTCTATGTCGTCATCGTCGTCGAGGTCGTCCCATTCGTCTGTTGGAACCGATTCTACGGGGTCGAGTGATTCGAGGTCTTCCCATTCCTCGGTTGGGCTTTCTGCGGCCTCAACAGGAGGGGGTGGAGAAGGGGTTTGGGCTGGAACGCTGGATGCATGGCGATCGGCGGCTGCAATTGCAGCTTGTGCCTCGTCCGAATCTGCTTCGGCAGAAAGTGCGTTTGCGTCGGTCTGCTCGGCAACTTCGTTGACGCGCTTTTTGAACCGATCGAACAAACCCATTTCTACACCTCAGTCGTCCAATGTGAGTTCTTTGCTGCGACGCGACGAGCGCCGAGTTGGGCGGCGCTGTGATTCATCGGTTGCTGGTTCTTCGGAAGGCTCCGGCTCTCCGGATGGCGCAGGAACTGGTTGGGTTGGGGGTTGTTGGGTTGCTTCAGTGAGGTTGCTTGCCGCTTCGTTGAACGCTTCAGCCAGAACGGTGATTTTTTCCTCGAGGGTGCTGGATTGTTCTTTCAATTCCTTTTGGAGCATTTCGATGCCGTCCAAACGCTCTCTCGTGATGGTTTCTGCCTCATCCCATGGCTTTTCGCCGAAGACACCGCTGCCAAGATCAATCAGGGCCGTTCCTTGTTCCGTTTCTGGATGGGTGTAACGCAGCGTGACGCCGGAACCAATGCTGAGCCGTGCGCTTGTAGCGCCCGATTTTACGCCTTTTTGCAGGTGCGATAGAATGCCTGTCGTGACGTTGTGTTCCTCAATCACCTTCGTGAGGCGTTCGATTTGGGTGTGAATATCATCGAGTTGTTTTCGATGGGCATCGATGGTTCGTGCCATTCGTTGTAATTCGGACCGTTCAACCATTGCACTCACGCCTCGGACAACGGGGTCATTGATGAATCCGGCGGAGCCGGAGACGCTCACTCTTCTTCTGCCACTGTGGCGATTGAACCGCCGGCAGCAGCGATTTGTTCACGGAAGTGGTGGGTGACGCGAGGTTCCTTGGAAGTTCGTGGATCAATCTCGTTGACGGAGTTGATTGCGATTGAACGGCGGTTTGCCTTGTGCCGGGACCCCATGATGGAGTAGGTTCGGTGCTCGGCGTCAGCCGGGCTGTCCGCTGGCAGGTCGATTGAAAATTCTTGGCGCATGCTGCCGAAAGGAGCAATTCCTGTTACACGGTAAGCCTTCATCGAGATGGGCGACTCGCAAACCCAACTTAAACGCGCTGGCGCGGCTTATCCACTCAATTCAAGCGCGAGATTGACAAAGTTTGAGGCTGTAACCGGTATTATGCGGCGGGCTCTGGTGATGGTGATGCTGCTGTTTTTGCCTGCAGTGAACGCCATGTTTGCGCCGAGTTATATCGATGAACAGAACCAAGATGTGCGCCCAGGCGAGATGATTGTCGAAATCGACAATGGCGTTTGGACGCACCAACACTGGGATGAGATGGGTGCCGCCGGCATCGCGCCGCTTCGCGTTCTTTCCCCAACCCAACTTCTAGCGTGGGGTCTTGCTTCCGATGTGAGTGAGGGATACACGAGTCATCCCGCGCCGGATGCATCTTGGCGGGTGGCTTTGGACGGCGAACCCCCAATGAGTGGCGAAAGCGTCAGGATCCTCATTGAACCCCGGCTCCCGGTGGATGCTTACCTTGATGTTCGAACGCGCCTATCAGCGCTTGGTGTTTTGATTGGTCCTTCCTATGCGCCATCACCGCTCGCTCATGTCGAAGAAGTTGTTTGGCCCGAACAATTGAACCTCGACCTTTTGCTCGCCGTGGATGGTATTTTGTGGATTGAGCCCGTTCTTGAGACTCGGGCAAGAAACATACAATCCGCCGCGTTAATGCAACATGGTGCGTTGATTCAACACCCCGCTTGGCAGTTGGGCATCAATGGAGCTGGCGTCGTGGTGGGTGTGGCTGACTCGGGCCTGGATGCAGACCATGCTTGCTTCCGCAACGCGACCGTTACCGCAAGCGTTGGCAGCGGGGGCGAGAACGGAACGGATTTGGTCGGAAGCCCGAGCCAGGATCACCGGAAAGTCTTGATTTTGAACACCACAATTGATTCTGGTGACACCCAAGGCCATGCCGATTACCGGCACGGGACTCATGTTGCAGGTACGCTATCATGTTTCAACGTCGACGATGAGCGCAGCGGGCTCAAGCCATCGAACGGTTCAGCGCTTGCTCACGGCACCATGCTCGTGTTCCAGGACATTGTTTCCGAAGACGGTTGGGTGGCGCCAGATGTCGATGACCTCCTCGTTGAGGCTGGTTTGGGTGGTGCGGTAATCCATTCGAATTCGTGGGGTGACGACACAACCGCTTACACTGCAAGAACCTCTGACTTTGATGCATGGGCGCTGGCCATGCCCTGGTCGTTAGCCTTCATAGCCCCGGGCAACACGGGCTCGAGTTTGCTTGAGCCTGCGAACGGGCGAAACGTCGCTGCGATTGGGGCTTCTATGAAATCTGAAGATTTGCAACGCTGGTCCGCTTCCTCAATCGGACCAACAGAGGCAGAAACCAACGGAATCTTTGCTTTGGCCGTTGGCGCGTCGATTCAATCGGCAAAGGCTGATAATTTACCTCAGTCCTACAACAGCGCGCTGAGAACATCGACAGGCACAAGCATGGCGACACCGGGGGCAGCGGGCGTTGCTGCGCTGATTCAGCAACTGGTGGAAGAGGGTTGGATTTCCGGCCAAGAGCCTCGTTTCAATGCTTCCATGGCGTCCCAAATCCCTGAATGGGAAGAGGGGATCAATGCTAATTCAACTGTTTCCGTTGGCCAGGGGTTCACCCCCTCTGGCCCAATGCTTCGATCGTTGTTGGCCCTCTCAACCACACACCTCTCTCAAGCAGAACGCAACGGTGGCGATGGGGGTTATGATCTGCAGAACACTCACGATGGGTGGGGCCAATTGAACCTCTCTGAATTGATTGATTTTTCAGAACTCGCTGATGAGCTGGCACAAGGCCATGCCTCCCCGGCGGACAACATTTGGATTCATGACGCTTACCGATTGGTGAATGGAACGCCCGATGAATGGCTGGCCGCCCGACAAGGCGCAGATGGGCCGCTTGAAAATTTGATGGCGGAGCCATGGAACGGAAGCGGCGCCGTTGGACCGTTTCTGCAGACAGGGGAAACATGGATTCAGCGATTCACCATCGAATCTGGAGTTGATTTTGATGCCCGGATGGCTCACATCGCTTCACCGGAACCAACGGCTGTCAATGATTTGCAACTCGTTGCCCGGCTTTCCGACGGGCGCATTGCTGTAAGTGGTGTTTCAAACAGCGATGGAAGTGCCACCTTGTTCTACAACAGCGTTGACCTTGACAACTCGACGGTTTTTGCTGCCACCAACGAAACCACGCACGGGTTGCGCATTGACGCTGCATCTCTAGATGGTGTCGAATGGATTGAAATCGAGGTCAGGGCGCGGTTTGTAACCCCTGGCAACGTCGTTGGTGGCGTCGGATTGGACGGCACTCGCACTGGATTTTCTCTTGCCCTCAAAGGCGTAATTCGAGATGCCCAAGACTGGGTTGACGCAGATGGCGATGGCGTTGTAAACATCGAGGATGAATGCCCAAATCAGAACGCTGAAGGGTGGGATGAGAACAAGGATGGGTGCTTGGATGATGACGATCAGGATGGTGTGACCAACAACCTCGATGAATGCCCGGACACCGACGCATCACAGTACGACAACGATTCAAACGGGTGCATTGATGATTCAGATGGCGATGGCGTTGGCGATGATCTAGACGCATGTATAACAGACCAAATCGATGTGCTTTGGCCCGTCGATAGCGTGGGCTGCCGCCCGCTTGATGCAAGCCCCGAAATCAGCGATGTCGTCGGCCCGCCGGATGCTTTTGAGTGGGATGGTGAACTCACGGTCCGCTGGTCGGCGATCGACCAAGACGGTGATGCTTTTGTTACCGGCGCTCATGTGATGGTACTCGGCTCCGAACTCAATTCAAGCGAGTACAGCATTGCTGCTTGCGAACTCAACTCAACCTTGGGGGTGTTGTTTGAATGCACATGGAACGCCTCATCGAGCCTTCCTCTGTGGAACATTGCAGAAAGTCAACTTCGAATTGATGTGTACGTCCAATCCTCAAACGCCTCCCCTGAAGGGAATAACGATCGAATCTTAATACAAACAAGCAATCGATTCAGCGCAAAATACGATGCCCCATTTGAGGAAATCGAGCCGCCATCTTCTGACGATTCGCAGGGAGCAGGTTCCCAAACAAGAGCCCTGTTCTGGGGCGTTCTTGGCGCAGTGATGGTGGGGCTGATCCTTTACCGAATTGGGGCGCAGACCCTTCGCCCCGAAGAAGAGGAAAGGGGGTTTCCACACCCTTCTGAATCGGATGAGGGGGTGCGTTCATCCTCTGCGCCTCGAAACGATGAATATCAACGCTAAGTCACC
>CAJIZC010000006.1 GCA_905181785.1 uncultured Candidatus Poseidoniales archaeon | reverse complement strand
ATGAAGGTCGGAATCATTGGAGCAGGGATGGTCGGCGGGGCCATCGAAGAATGCTTTGGCCATGCGCACGAATTGTTCGTTCACGACCCTGCACGGGGCACTGAGTTGAGCGATGTCACCGACCACGTCGATTTCGCCTACATCGCCGTCCCAACCCCACCTCACCCTGAGACTGGCGCTTGCGACACTCGCATCGTTGAAGGGATCCTTGATGCACTGCCTGATGGATTCACCGCCGTCATCAAATCGACTGTTGTACCTGGTACGACCGAACTGTACCACGAACGGTATCCAAATCTGAAAATCGCCTATTCTCCGGAGTTTTTAGTCGAACGGCAACGCCTCGAAGATTTTGCCAACCAAGATCTACTGGTGTGTGGCACGCATCACGCTGATGTGGCCGAACGGGTGTTCGAACAGCACCGTCAAGCAGGCGTCCTTCGCCGCGAAAATCTCTATCATGTTACGCCAACTCAAGCCGAGTTGGTCAAGTACACAAAGAACACATTCTACGCCATGAAGGTGATTTTCGCCAACCAAATGTACGACATTTGCGAAGCCATGGGCCAAGACTGGTACACCATTCGCGACATGATCACGGCGGAACAAGCACAACCCATCGGCCCTTCGCACCTCGACCCAATCTTCGGCCTGCACCGTGGTTTTGGTGGGAAATGCCTGCCAAAAGATTCGCTGGCACTCGGCGTTCTTGCAGAAGAGCACGGCGTGAAGTACAACCTCTTTGATGCGATTCAAACCGATAACGCAGCGCTTCGCGGCACCCTCACAGGCAAACCAAGCGACGTGGTCACCAACGATGATTGAAGGAATTGGGATGTCAAAGCCAACAATTTCTGAAGTGTTACCGCGGGGTACGCTTCAGCGATTTGGAATTGCAGGTGGCTTCAACACCTTCCTTTTCTGGGTGCTCTGGGAGCTGCTGAGGCTTACGCCTCTGTACGGAGATTCCAATGAAACGCTGCTTTGGTCCCTTGCGTGGTTGGGGTCGAGCATCATCGCCCATTTCGTTCACCGTGTGTTTACTTTTGATGGCCGCAGAAACCTTCGAACGACTGTGCTCGGCGCTGTTTCTGTCTACGCAGTTGGCATGATGGGATCAACGCTCACCTTCGACACGATGCTAACGATGTTCGACCATCTCCCCATTCGACTGTTGTTCTTCATCAACATCGCAGCGTGGGGCTTATTCACGTGGGCGAGCATGCGCTGGCTTGTGTTTGGTTACACCAAAACTGAAGAAGAATAATCACACTGCATGGGTTTCCATCAGAGTAAGAGGTATAATTTCAAGCGCCGCTTCATGGGTTGCTTCGAGATCGAGTGGACAGCCGGAACCGGCGTGGAGCGCAGCCAGCCACGTTCGGGCACAAACGCACCAAGAATCCCCTGGCTTGAGACCCGGAAATCCATGATGAGGAGCGGGTGTAATGAGGTCGTTGCCTTGGCTGCGGGCAAATTCAAGAAACTTCTCGGTGACAACGCAGCATACTGTGTGTGAGCCTCGATCGTTTTCGTCTGTGTTGCATTTTCCGTCCCTGTACCACCCTGTCATAGGGTCGCACGAACAGGTGTCGAGGGGTTGGCCAAGCACGTTGAGGCTGGGGAACATGGTCCCTGCACCACGCCGATGCACAAGAAGGCTTGTCCGATTTCGAAACGGTCATCCAAACAACCGGCTGACGGGTTCTTGGCGGCGTTGGGTTCTAAGGTGAGGTCGCTCACCGATGATTCATGCTCCCAGATACAGTTCACAAACTTCCACGAGAAGAACGCTACGCTTACGCTCGCTTGCTCGCCTTCATGGCGCGAGTTGACAACGAACTCACCGTCGATGAAATGGCAATGTTTGAACAACGGCTTGGTACGGCTCTTTTGTCTCCAAATCAACGACAAATGATTCGCAGTGCCCTCAAGACGCCGCCAACACTGGAAGAATGCTTGAGCGGCCTAGGTCCCGAAGCAGGCCGATTGGCCCTTCGAGACGCAACGCTGATGGCGGCTGCAGATGGCACAGTCGATGAAGACGAACGCGATGTGTTGCAAACAATTGTAGAACACCTCGAACTTGCTGATGATTCGGTCGAACGCCTCCTAAACTGGACCGTCAAAGGTACCATGTGGATGCAGGAAGGGTATGACCTGCTCAACACCTTAGCGGAGTGAAGGCAAGTGTACGTCGACCTTACGGTTGATTTTACTCCCGATGAAGTCAAAGGCTACGCCCAACTGATGATCATTGTTGCATCCGCTGATGGAGCGCTTGTCAAAGAAGAACTCGCCATCATCGAGGCGATGATGGGGCGGGCCATGATGCATCCAGAAATGCGCGTGGATTTGAGAAACATGCTCGAAAAGCCCCCTCAATTGAAGTTGGTGCTCGAACGGCTGACACCGATTGTTCTCAAAGTCGCATTGCGCGATGCAATTCTGGTCGCTGCCGTTGATGGGGAATACGATTCGGAGGAGATTAAAATCATCAAGCAAATCGCAAAAGCAGCAGGTGTAAAGAAATCTCAACTCTCCGCTTTGTTTGAATGGGTAAAAGCTGGCTGGGAGTGGCATATCCAGAGTTTCGACCATCTCGGTTTAGTTTGATTTTACCTGCTTAACCTGTCTTTTTAGGACCCTCTTCACAAGGGTCACATTCAAACCAATCGGACCAACCGGCAAGGTTGGGTGGGGTTATGCAAAGCGGAGTTAGCGGCTGGTATGCACGATTGGATCGATGCCTTGAAAATCGACCTGAACAGATTGAAATCTGGCTCCAAGCATGGGAACAATCCCTTCGAGTTCACCAACCCATAGCGGCGCTTCTTCCCGAAGACTGGCCGACCCTGCCAGCAAACCTTCTCACAGACCCGGGCCATGTGCTCGATCACCTTCTCGCCCGCCATGACGCCGAAACCGATGGACGCTCGCCTCGAGGCGCCCACCCCACGCCGCCTCGTTTGGCAGATGCTGTGATTGCCTCTGAATTGCTCGAAAGCCTCACTCGCCCAAAAACGCCTGTGAAATCTTCGACCATGCACCTAAGCAACCTCCCCCCCGGTTTCCGACAGCACATCGAGAAACTGAACCTCCCACAGCACAGCCAGGAAACGGAAATCGATGATGAAGTGGAACTGAAGCGTGTTGAAGCAGGACGGCGAACCTTGAGTGGCATACCGTTGCCGATTGCGGACACATCATGTGGCGGTGGCATCTTCCACGCCCGTCTTATTCGTCGCCATTCTGAACACCATGAAGACAGCACCGAAGAACGTCGAATCAAGGACACACGGTTGTTGCTCACCGCATTCCAGTTGCTCGATGTCGATGCTCTTGTCGTCGCCTCAACCCGCCGTAGATTGTTGCTTGAATGCATTCGTTTCGGCCTTGTGAGTCTGAAGGCAGACAAGCCGGGGTGCTTGGGTCGAAAGGAAGCAGAAATGTTGCTTGAAAAGGCAGTCCAACAAGGCGATACCCTCCAAGGCGAATGGCCATGGACAGCGGAACCTCAACTTGTGGTCACCAACCCGCCATGGCTGCGAATCAAGGACCGTTTCCGAGGCATGGAAGATGGAAGTAAATTACGCAGGGAACTTGGCGAACACCTTCGCGCCCTCACTGACAACGGTAAGCCGCGCTTCTCAACCATGAGAGGGAACGTCAACCTCTACCGCTTGTTCATCGAACGCAGTTTGCAAATCCTCGAACAAGGCGGCCGGCTTCGATTGATCGCACCTGATAGCATCCTTCGAGAGCAATCCTCACACCCATTGCGCACACTGCTCGTTGAAGAACACGGATGGTCTGACATCTGGGCTATTGAAGAAGCAAACCACCTTTTCCCTGGCATGACTCAAGGCGTGGCCGTGTTGGGCATTACTGCAAAAATGGCTGTCGATCAGTTGTTGATGCACGGTCCAATCAGTCGAGCGGATTTGCGCCGTGACCAAAACGGACTCTCCAACAGGGTGCCCTCGTTTGAGATGGCCCCCGGGCGTTGGGTCGCTTGGGCCAAGGACACTTGGGCCATACCTCGGCTCCCTCGAGACCGCATCGAGCGCAAGCAAACGCTTGCTGTGTTGGACCGGCTCGCACTGCTCCCTCGCCTTGGCGATGAGCAACATGCTTTGGCAACGAGCGGTCACACCGTGCGAGTTCGTGTTGGTGAAATCGACCAAACTGCACATTCAAAGAGCATTGAAACATGGACGAAAGGGCGCACATCAAGGCCGTTTATTCGCGGCGTTCACTTTTCTGAAGACGCCGATGGTGGAGTGTTCGTGCGCCATCCAGCCTTCCGAACTGACATTCCTTCAAGGGCCAATGAGCGTCAACTCGCCATGTGGTGCGGCGCTACAGAACCGAAATTTGGACCTCGCCTGGCGTGCCAAGCGATCGTCAATGCTCACCAAGAGCGCCGCTTGCGATGGGCCGTCATCCCAGCAGGATGCGTGCTGGGCAACAGCGTGAACCACATCGAGCTTCACCCCGAAATCCAAGACCGTTTGATCACCCTACATGGATCGCTTGAAACCGCTCTCCAGTGGATGTGCAATTTGTTGAACGATGAAGACCTTGATGAATGGGCTCGAGCCTGGTCTGCGAACAACAACGTCAACAACTATGAATTGGAAATGCTGCCGCTTGATGTGAACAGTGAAATTCCGGAATTAGTGCCCCTTATTCGATAATCCGACAATTTCTGGCTGGATTTCTCCGGATATCTAAGCGCACGATGCGCGGAACATGAGGAACATGGTTTATTTATGACAAGCCGCTGGATTGACCATTAGGGTTTAGCCTAGGTGATATTGTGGGCGTTCATCCAAAGATAGGTATCACCGGCTTACCGCGCAGCGGGAAATCCGCTGTGATGGAAAAAGTTCTCGAAATGCTCGTCGACGAGCGCAAGCGAGAGATCCTCCTCCGAGGAAGCCTCTCTGATGCACCGATCATCGGCGGCATGCAAACGCTTCCCATCATGGATGGAAGTGAACGGCTTGGCTACAAAGTGATCAACATCGTCACTAAAGAAGAGGCTATTATGGCTCACAAGAACATCGATTCAAGGTTGCGAGTGCTTGGTTACGGCATTGATATTGAAGCGCTTGAGCGCGTTGCAATTCCTGCTATTGAATACGCCCGGGATGAATGCGAAGTGCTCGTCATCGATGAAATTGGAAAGTTTGCTGTCGAAAGCGAGAATTTTGTTAACGTGGTTCGAAGTGCGCTTGAAGTGGACAAACCAACCTTGCTCACCCTTCACAAAAAGAGCCGTCACCCGCTGCTTCAAGACATTCGTCGACGCGACGATGGTCGCATCCTCGAAGTGACGCCTGTGAACCGAGCGTTGTTGCCTTACAAGATTCACAAGTTGATGCGAGAAACCTACTGAAGTTTCGCCCGCTTCTCCTATCATCGAGCCGCTGGTTTCATCCGTATCCGTCCGCAGGGCATCACATGGCCAATCCAGGGGATGCTGCATCCAAGTTGTTGCTCGGCACCGGGATTGGATTGTTGTTGATTGCTGGCTTTGGCTTGATTGAACAACGAATGAGCGTAGATGGGCTCAGCCTTGGCTGGCTTTTTGTTCTTCTCGGACTGATTTCTCTCGGGCTTGGAAAAACCCTTGATCGCAATTCAGGCCCCCTTTCACAAGCCTTTCCAGATGAAAGCGCTGAACAACTTGCAGTGCGCGTCCGAAACGACATCAACACCTCGATCAAAGATGCAAGCGTTGGATCTGCTTGGGCTGTACTTGAAGCGAACGTGCTTGAACAAGAGTTGTCGCAAGAGGAATAAACGCTTCTTGTCATTGGTTTTTGTATCGCTCAAAGAGCGGTGACTTCATCTAAGGCAAGCCCGTCGATTGTATTGGGTGGAAAGACATGAGTCAAATTCCTGAAGAACTGTATTACACAAAAGAACACGAATGGATGCGCGTTGAAGGGGATGAAATCGTCATCGGCATTACAGATTACGCACAAGAGGCTTTGACAGATATTGTCTACATTGAACTCCCTGCAGAAGGCGAAGTGATGGAGGACATGGGTGAATTTGCAATTGTCGAGTCGGTCAAATCGGCCTCTCCTATTTTTGCTCCGCTTGCGGGCACCGTCGTGGCAGTCAACGAAGCACTGGAAGACGCCCCCGAATTGATGAACACCGATCCATACGGTGAAGGCTGGATTGTTCGAATGAAGTTGGATGCTCCTGAGGCAATCACCGCCATGATGAGCGCTGCAGACTACAAGGCTGAAATTGGCGAGTGACCCTCTTGATGACTGGGCCGTGGACCATCTACGTCGATGGTTCGTGCTTAGGCAATCAAAACGTTGACGCTGATACTCCAGCCGCTTGGGCTGTCGTGGTTGTCAGTGGCGACAGTGGGCTTGGCAGAGGCAATGGTTCGCTGGTCGAAGAGTTCGCTGGGCATGTGATCACTCAGTCCGGCGTTGCAAATTTCATTGGAGCCGAAGTTGGTTCCAACAACACTGCGGAATTGACCGCCATTGCTGAAGCCCTGCGATGGCTGCTGACCGAAGGCGGAGGCAATGAAGCAATCATACGAGCCGATTCCCAATACGCTGGCAACCTCGCGTCGGGTGCTTGGAAAGCGAAAGCAAACCGAGCGCTCGTCGCTCATGTTCAGGAATTATGGACGACCGTGAGTGGCTTGCGTCCGTTGTCGTGGGAACATGTGCGCGCCCACCGGGGCCACCGATGGAACGAACGCGCAGATCACTTGGCCCTTCGTAAGGCACAGAACGAAGCCCCGGCCCCGCTGTCATTCTGGAAACCTGGTCAGCGTTGAGCCAGCCGTTGCTCCAACCATGCCCTGAAATCGGAATTCAAGTCTTGGCGCCGAAGGGCGTGGTCAACTTGGGCTTTCAACCAGGGGAGCGGTTTGCCTGAATCATACCACTGGTACCCGTTCAATTCCACACCGTACATACCACCGTTGTCCATCCAATGTTGCTGGAGAGCGATGGATTGTAACTCTCCATGGGTTTCGACATCATACGTGTCAAGCAACGCTGAGGCGTCGGAAGTGAACACGTACCGCCCACACAACACCAGGTTGGAGGGCGCCTCATCGACTGGTGGCTTCTCGACAATTTCTACGATCTTCGAACCCTCAAGTCGCACCACGCCGTAATTGCACACCTCGTCTGCCTCAACAGGAAGCAACGCTGCGCACGGGCGGCCGTGCTGTTCGAAAGCGGCGACAAGGGTTGCGCTTGCATTTGAGGGGACAAAGTTGTCAAGTGTAGCGTGGGTGTCAATCAGTAAATTATCACCAAGCAAGACGAGAAAAGGACCGTCGATTGCATGAAGAGCGCTCTGGATGGCGTTGCCTAACCCAAGTGGAGTTTGTTGAACATGGATCAAAACTTCGACGTCAGCGAAAGGGGCCAGAAGTGCGGTGTCAAGGTCTGGGCGCTTTTCCTTGAGCCATGAGTGGTCGCCAAGAAGATTTGAGAGGTCCTTGCGCGGTGAAGTCACAATATGCAGTCTTTTGACACCAGCTGCCTGTGCTTCGCGGGCAAGGTGGACAAGGGCCGGCACGTCGACGAGTGGAAGCGCTTCTTTTGGGACAGAGGCGCTGGTTGGGAGCATTCTGGTGCCGAGGCCACCCGCTACCAAGAGCGCATCTTGAATTGCCGCCATATCAGGTGGGTGGGTGGCACAGGCTTTCAAGCGTGGCCCTCCTACGCTGAGTCATGGAGCGGACTCACCCCTGGCGCTGGCTAGCCGGACTCGGCGTCCTTGGTGTCGCACAGGGTTTTGTCGACGTTGCCCCCCCTGGGCCTTGGGATTCAGCCTCGTTTACTCGAGGCGTAATCGGCCTATGCGGCATGGTTTGCCTTTACTTGGCTTGGTTCAGGTACACGTTTGACATCAATGGCGTGGCGCCAACGATGAATCGTTGGAAAGCACCTGACAAGAGTTGGCCTCTGGTGATTGGTTTTGGCGTTGGGTGCATGCTCGCTGTGAACATCGCAGCATGGCTTGGAGTTGATGCCTACCTTCCAGAGCCGACCGGCCTGTTGGGGATGCTTGTTGGGAGCTTGGCTGTGCTCAATGGGACCTACGTCGGCCTTGTCGTGCGAGGGCCGTTTCGAATTGAAGAAGAGGAATGACTTCAATCAAGGAAGCCAAGTTCCTGATCGATTTCTCCTTCTCCGTTGATGTCGCCGTCCAATAGATTCTCCACCGGAGGGCGCTCAGGAATGGTCGGTTGCTCCGCTTCTCCTGCGAGGTAGGCTTGCCAAGCAGCCAAGCGTTCTGGTCGGCGCAAACCGAGTGGCGTCCATAGCGGCTCGAGATTGCAACCCTGCTCAATAAAGTCCGCCAGTCGAGCGGCGAAATGATCGGGGGCAACCTCTTCCATACGCATCAGCAATTCGCGCATCCTTGTTCGAACAACCTCGTCGCCGTCGACCCAGAGCATGGGCAAAAGCCGGCGCTTGTCGTCAGGGAATTGCTCGAGGTAGTCGCGCAAGAAGGGCACTAAGTTGCGGCGCACAACCGGCAGTGGATGGCTTGACAATTCTGCCATGGTGTCTGCCCAAAGTTCGGCATCGAGGAAGCGGAGATCGCCCACCGTTGAGCTGGCGGCTGCCAAAACACCCTCGTCTTCGTCTTTGAGCATGGCTTCGAGAAACGGTACTGCGTCCCATGTCAATCGCCTGAACAGCCGGGTCAGCACATCGGCCATGCCTCTGCGAATCAGCAGTTCTGTTCGGGTGTGGAGCCGTTGAGCAAGTGCAAGGCCCGCATCACGGTCGTATTCAATGGCCTTGGCGAGGCACAAGCAAACGCGTGAAGCAACTTCTTGTTCAGGATCAAGCGCCCGGCGCATGAGAATTTGATCGATGTGCAACGGCTCAACGAGGTTGGGGCGTTCAAGCAAAAGACGCGCCCATTCCATCAACAGCAAACGGCGCTCAAGTGAGCCGTTTTCAAGGCGGGTGAGCAACCAAACTGCCGCATTCACACCAACGTCATGGGTGACAACGCCCCCTTGGCGAGGCAACACAGCATGAGGGTTCCACTCCATCTGGTGAGGCCCTGCATCGGGTTGGGTGTGCCAAGTGCCGGGGCGTTCTGCCAAAGCAATTGATTCGACCAAGTGGTACCCTTGGTGCACCGATTGACCGCGCGGTTCAACGGCAAGCCCGTCAACAAGAGCGACCGCAAGCCACCAACGGTCAACGTTCGGTGCTTGTTGATCAAATGCCTGGGCCAACCAGTCGGTGGCAATAGCGAACAACAGTCGCTCAGCGACTTGAGGGACGCGCTTGTTGAGCCAGCGTTCATGGACTTCATACGGGTCGTCGCTGAGGTTCATCCGATGAGGGACAATCAGGTCAACAACGGTGTTGAGGTTGCGTTCAAACATACCTCGATCGACTTGAAGAAGACCCACGCCCTGCTCGATGATTGTTTGGGGAGAACTTGGTGGGCGCGCCGGGAAATCTGGATCGGAGATCGGAGGGGCGGGCAAGGGCCACGATTGGGTGCCGCGTTCCAACGCGGCAACGAGCCCCTTTTCTACAGCCTCATAGGCGGATTCTGACAAGCGATTACGCGGTTTACTCATGACTCAGCCTCCAAGTTAAGGTGGTGTGCATTCGCCTCAAATATCGAGTTCGATGTTCAGGTTCTGAATCAGTTCCTTGTATCGATTTCGGATGGTAACCTCAGTCACGCCAGCCACTTCAGCAACTTCTCGCTGAGTGCGGCGCTTTCCGCACAACACAGAAGCGATGTAGATGATTGAGGCTGCGATTCCGGTTGGACCGCGCCCGCTCGTGAGTTCCTTTTCTTGAGCTGCCTTGATCAATTCGTATGCCTTTGCTTCAACTTCAGCATCCAATCCAAGACCCGAGCAGAATCTGGAGATGTAATCTTCAGGGCCGGTTGGCATGATTTTCATCTTCAGTTCTCGGACCATGAATCGGTAGGTGCGGCCGATCTCCTTGCGGCCGGTTCTCGATGCTTGACCAATTTCGTCAAGGGTACGAGGCACACCGCATTGGCGGCAAGCAGCGTACAGGGATGCTGCAGCGACACCTTCGATTGAACGGCCTCGGATGAGGCGCTTGTCGACGGCTTTCTTGTAATTCACAGCGGCTGCTTCACGAACAGATTTTGGCAATTCGAGGCGGCTTGCCATTCGGTCAAGTTCTGCCAAAGCCATGGCGAGGTTGCGTTCGGTTGCGTTGCTCACTCGGCTTCGCTTCTGCCACTTCCTCATTCGGTAGAATTGAGATCTGTAACGGGAATTGATGGTTTTTCCAGAGTAGTCTTTGTTTTGCCAATCGATGTCAGTGGACAATCCTTTGTCGTGGAGCATGACGGTCATTGGCGCACCGGTTCGGGCCCGTTGATCGCCTTGTTCTGGCGAGAACACTCGCCATTCTGCGCCCTGGTCAATGACGTTGTCTTCCAACACCAATCCACAGTCGTCGCAGACCACTTCGCCACGGGTTTCGTCGCGGGTTAAGCTGCGACTTCCGCAGTCGCCGCACTTCACAATATCTTCTACTTGCTGTTCATCCATATGTATCCCTCATTTTGTCCCCTTGCCGAGCCCAATGCCCAACTCTTTAGGGAACCTTGATATAGTCGCCTTGACGATTGTATTTAAACTTTGACTGAATCATGTTTTCTAATTCATTTTGATTCTTCCACATTCACATCATAAAAGGGCGGATTCTTTACTAAAAAGAGGGCCGCTGTGCAGTTCAAAGCGCATTGTATGCGCCCGAACCGATTATATCCGCTTGGCTCATGAAGGGATTTGATGGGGAAGATGCGAACAGAATGGCCCCCTCAAAAAGTCGCTTTATCTCCAGAAAAGCGGGTTTTATTCCTAACCAAGGACCTCAGCCTCATCAAGCAACAACTCTACGATGGTTTGGATCTAAGAATGGAAGATCTCACCGTTGACGATCTTTTGGATGACATCAACACCGACGTCATGACTCCGGCGTGGGTATGTTTCGATCACGATCCTGCGGAAATTGCCAAAAACGCATACGCTGGACTGATGCACAATGGATTGAGGGTTTTCAATGAAAACGCACTGAAGAACGGAAATTTCGAAGTCATCGTTTCAGGCCAACGAAAGGGCACGGGATCTTCCAGAGAAACTGCCGCGCAGTGCGAACGCTGGGCTGGCATCAACATCGTTATTGCCGCCTCATTCGCTCCAATTCACGAACGCAACAACATCAATTTAGGCCAGCTAATGGGCGACCACGCCATGCTTGAAAGGCTGCAAAACGGGGAAGAGATTCCATTGGATTCATTCACCACTCAATACGATGACGTCACTCAAATTATCCTTGAAAAAGGCGGATTGTTTCCGTTTGCAAAAGCACTCAAGAGCGGCGAGATTGAACTGCCACCGATGAACACTCCGCCACGCCCAATGACCATGGCTGAGAAAATCATTGCTCGAAACTTGGTCGGCCAAGCAGAAGGCCAATGCGTCAAACCCGACGACCCGGTAATCGCTCAGGTCCAAGGTGGTTATTCTCACGAATTCACAACGGCACAGGTTCATACTTTCCTTGGCGAAGAGTACGGTGAAGCCTACACGCTGCCCAACCCAAGCAAGTTTGCCGTCTTCGAAGACCACTTGCTCTATGCGCATCACAATCCAAAATTTGTCCCATTCATGGACAAGGTTCAGACCTTGCGAGATTTGCAAGTCGCATTCCAAAAGCACACGGGTGTGCGGGATTATTCCGCCAAAGATGGCGTTTCGCCTGGCATCTGCCACCAAGTTGCACGAGAGGAATTTATCGAAGTTGGGGATTTCATCCAAGCCACTGACTCTCACACCTGCATGGGTGGTGCTTCAAACGCCCTTACATGGGGTGTTGGTGCGACAGAATACGCCAACCTTGTCAGCGCTGGATTTACGTTTGTCAAGGTACCTGAATCAATACGGTTCGAACTTGTCGGCAACCTCGAAGACGGCTGCACCGCAAAAGACGTCATCTTGTACATTTTAGCGGACCACGCTCGTGAAGAATTAACCCTTAACCGAAGCATGGAATTCGGCGGATCAGGTCTTGCAAGTCTGTCGGTCGATGAGCGCGCTACATTGTGCAACATGGCCACTGAATGCTCGGGCCGAACTGGTATTTGTGAGGCGGATGAACTGCTGTTCGATTGGATGCTCAAAGCCCAACCCCACCTCGACAGAGCCACCCAGAAATCACTCGCAGTCGCGCCTGATGAGGGTGCAGAATACAAGGGGGGCGTTCACGTCATCAACCTCAATGAGATCAAGCCAATGGTCGCCCATCCGGGCAACCCTGACGAAGGCATTCCAAGCGACCCAACCAACGGCGCGGACATTGCCGACATTGGACAAGTCACAATCGACATCGCTTACGGTGGATCATGCACCGCTGGCAAAGAGGACGACATCGCATATTATGCGCAAGTGTGCCAAGCTGCAGAAGACGCGGGTTTGGTGGTCAAAGATGGCGTCGAATTCTTCATCCAATACGGCTCGGGACCCGTCAAGCAATTAGCGGTTACAAAAGGCTGGCATGATCTGTTTGGGCGAGTTGGTGTCAAGCTGATTGATCCGGGCTGTGGCGCATGCATTGGCGCTGGGCCGGGCGTCTCAATTACGCCTGAACAAGTCACTGTTTCAGCGATCAATCGAAACTTTCAGGGGCGATCTGGGCCAGGCAAACTGTACTTGGCGAGTCCACTCACGGTCGCTGCATCTGCGTTCACCGGCGTGATTACGTCGTGGCGTGATGGGCTGTTCGCTTGAGCAGTCCGTACGCACTGCCAATGTATTGCAATTCCATTTGTTCCCAAAGATCAAAAAGTCGGGTTGTAAACGGCGATACGCCAAAACTACGACCGATTAATCGACAACGACAACGTGGCCGTTTCCGTCCTTGTAACTGCCTATAACGATCAGAATCACATCGATAATAGTCCACAAGCCCAAGCCGCCAAACGTGATGAGCTTGAGGATGCCCAAAAGAATTGAACCGGTGTAAAATCGGTCAATGCCTGCAATTCCAATCAAACCGAGCAAGCCAAGCAACAGCACGACCACCCAGTTCTTGTCGGATTGCATTTGTTGCATTTGCATCATTCCAGGTTGCATTTGTTGTGGCTCCATAGTTTTCTTAGAGCAATGTGCTAGAAAAACTTTGGCGCTCGTTCGGGGATTTTGTCAAGCGGTTAGAAAGGCGTGGGTTCAATCGGGCTGTGGCTTAGGAATTAAGTACCGTCGGAGAACCACTGAGGATATCATTGGCCCTTCGTCATCAGGACGAAGGAGGACCGTGGTGGAGGATTGGCCTCATGACTGGAATCGCAGAGAAACTCGCATCAAATCAAAAGCAAGTTGCCATCTCCGAATTTTTCGAGAAAAATAAGCACTTTTTGGGATTCGATTCCCTTGCTAGATCCCTCATCACCGCAGTGAAAGAAGCAGTCGATAACGCGTTGGATGCGTGTGAAGAGGCAAGGATTCTACCAACCATCAAGGTGGCCATCGAAAAAGTCGACGCAAAGAAGGACATCATCAAACTCATTGTCGAGGATAACGGTCCAGGCATACCTCAGAAAAGCATCGAGAAGGTGTTCGGACAATTGCTGTTCGGGTCAAGGTTTCACGCCATTCGCCAGTCAAGAGGGCAGCAAGGTATTGGAATCACTGGTGTCGTGATGTACTGCCAATTGACCACTGGGCGAACGACGCACGTTCGCTCAAAGATTGCCAGCGAACCAACGGCTGCTGTTGTCGATATTGGCCTCGACACAAGGAAAAATAAGGCTACGAAATCGAATCAAGGTCGAGAAATTTGGTACAATCCTGACGGGAGTTCCAAAGATCACGGGACGGAAGTCACAGCGCAAATGAAAGCAAAGTACCAGAAGGGGCGCCAAAGCGTTTGGCAGTACCTCCGCATGACAAGCATCGTCAACCCTCACGCAGAGATTACCTTCACCGACCCTGACGGCGAGATGCATCATTGGCCAAGGGTCACAGAGCGCTTACCAACCAAGGTCGAAGCGATCAAGCCCCACCCTCACGGGATCGAACTTGGGCAACTGCAACGGATGGCATCAGAATCAACCGATTCTCGCATGACCGTCTTTTTGAGAATGAATTTCTCCGGCGTCTCTGCACGGGCGAGCAAGGAACTCTGCGTTGCCGCAGAAATTGATGAAAAAACAAAACCAACCAAGATGAATCCAGACCAAATCCGCGCCCTTTTGGAATCGTTCCAAGGTGAGCGACTGATCAACGGAAAGCCAGTGAAACTGCTCAATCCGCCAACAAATTGTTTGTCCCCAATTGAAGAATTGCTCATCAAGAAAGGGTTATCCAAAACCATCGATTCCCGGTTCATCGCCACACTCACCCGAGCGCCTGAGGTCACTCAAGGCAATCCATACCAGGTCGAAGTTGGTCTTATTTTCGGTGGCAACATGCCTGCGGATAAGCCAGTGGAAATTCTACGCTTCGCCAACAGAGTGCCCCTAATGTATCAGCAAGGTGGTTGTTTGTTGACCAAAGCAATCGAAAGTGTGGATTGGCGCCAATACGGCCTTGACCAACCCGGTGCTAAGGGCGTTCCAAAGGGACCTGCCGCCATCTTGGTTCACCTGGCAAGCACCAACGTGCAATTCACCTCCGAAGCCAAAGAAGCGCTTGCTGACAACGGCGAAGTCATCGAAGAAGCGCGCAAAGCAATGCTCGAAATGGGCAGAGGTTTGCGAAAGCACTTGGAAAAGAAAAAGAAAATGGCCAAGACAAAAGAAAAGTTCGAACTCATCAACGACATCTTGCCCGCTATCGCTAAAAAATCCGCGGACATTCTTGGCAAACCCGTTCCTGATTTGGCGCAATCAATTACGAAGATTATGTCGGCCGTAATTTCAGAAACCGAGACCGTTTGGAACAAGGAAACAAAGCAAACTGACGTCTCCATCACGTTGTTCAACTACACCACTCGGGTGCGTGCTTACACCATTCTCGCAACCTGGCCGGAAAAGGCAGGAGCTGCGATGGTCAACAACGACACAGGAGGGCGCAAGGAAGCCACCGGCGTGTGGGCTTGGAAATTGGATTCATTGCAACCGGGTGAGAAAACCGTCCTCTCCTACAGCCTTGGCGGGCTTGAGAAAGGCGATTGGACTGAAACTGATATCTTCTTCCGCGGTTCACAAGACGTGATCGGTGCCAGCAAGATGGATGAAAAGTTCCTCGAAGAAATCCGAAGGCAAGAGCGAGCGTTGAGCGAAATGAACGAACCCGAACAAGAACGAGACGAACCCGAGGCTGAAGAGCCAATAGGGGAGCCTTCCGTGGCCGCCCCAACGGGTCAAACAACATTGTTTGGAGGTGAGGCTTGATGACACGACGACACACACCAGAAGAAACGAAAGAAGCAATGCACGTGATCGTCGGTGAAATGTACGACCGAATTGTCAAGGGCGAACCCCCAACCATGACGCTGCCCGTGCGAACGAAGAACAACATTGGGTTTGACAAAAAACTGGGCGTCTACAAATACGGCAAAAAGCAATCCATCCGTGACGCTACAAGCCTTGGTTCAGCAAAACAACTGCTCAGAGCCCTCCACGTGGTCGAATTTATCGAGGAAATGCTCGTTGCGGGGAAATCCTCAACCCTGAGAGAGATGTATTACATCTCAGAAGCCTGGGGGCTTGGGAAATTCGGGAGTCAGAATGAATCAAACAACCTTGCAGAAGACTTGGAAATTGTCACAAAATGCTTGAGAGAAGATTTCAAACTCCGCCCTGAAGAAGACGGCGCTCGGATGATTGGAAACCTTACCCTCCGGGAACGAAACCGACGCGGTGAATGGATGCGAATCAACGCTCGTGACGATGTTGGCGATTCTGGTTATGGCGTGCCGTACAACGTTGAGTCGGAGAAAATTGAACTTCTAGAACACGATATTGATTTCATCATGGCCATCGAGACCGGTGGTATGTTTGACCGACTGATCGAAAACGGTTTCGATGAAGAATACCGCTGTGGTCTCCTGCATCTGAAGGGGCAGCCCGCTCGTTCCACTCGCCGAATTATGAAGCGGATGAGCGAAGAATGGGATCTTCCTGTTGTCGTCTTTTTGGACGGTGATCCGTGGTCGTTCCGAATCTTTGCTTCAATCGCTTATGGTGCCATCAAGACCGCTCACATTTCCGAGTACCTCGCCACACCAACGGCAACCTACCTCGGCATCACAGCTGATGATATCGTAGCCTATGACCTACCGAACGATGACCTCTCAAAGAAGGACATTGAAGCGCTGAAGGCTGAACTTTCCGATCCTCGGTTTGCTGATGGATGGTGGCAAGAACAAATCAACATGATGCTCGAACTCGGCAAAAAGGCCGAACAGCAATCCCTGGCAAAGTACGGTCTTGATTTCGTCACCGAAACATACCTGCCTGAAAAACTCGCAGAACTCGGTTTGGCTTGAAGCGAGGATTCATTTGGGAAGAGTGGAAGGTTGAGCCATGGAAACAGCCCCGCGCAATCCATGGCCTGTTCGATTGGCCATAGCAGGTGCTGTTTTCCTGCTCCTTGGGGCGTTTTTAGTTAATTCTCAAGGCGACGCGATCGATCAAGCGTATGACCCGCGTGAAGTTGCAATCATGGAAACTACAGGTTCCTCCGGTGAAGTTGGAACCCTCGCTGTTGGTTGCTATTATGCGCTGACCATCGAGGGTGCGAACAACGTCGAAGTGAACTTGACGAAAATTGAGGGTTCGGCGCGAGTCGATGCGCCTCTTGAAAACAAAATTTGCGCCTCGGATTGGATCCCGATGGCGACGGACGGAACTGCATTCATCATTACCAGCGGATGGAGCGTTGAAGAAGGCGCTGATTACGCCCTTGACACCACATGCCAAGCGGATAAAACTTGCACCAATGACAGCGTGTACTTGGTCCACACCAACACCTACCAGTACGCCGTCTTCGAGAGTCCTGCTTTCCTGTTTGGCATCGCTTCGTGTTGCAGCGGCTTGTTGCTGTTGCCACTTGCCGGCGTTGTGATGTGGCTTTCTCGTGTGGGGAAAAACGCCACTTCTGTGGTGATGATGAACCCTGATGGCACCATGTCGCAAGCCAAAGAGATCACACCAGAAATGATGGCAGCCTTTGCCCGTGGTGAAAACCCACTCCAGCCAAAAGTTGACGCACCGTTTGCCGACACTGGGCTTGCTGAGCAAAATCCAGCCGAGAAAGAAACCTTCGTCGATGGCAAGCAGAGCGTGATGAGTGGAAACCTGTTGACAACAGAACAGGTCTATGCGCTGATGCGAGGCGATGTTGAACAGGCAACACAGCAGGTCCCAGACCCCTTCAAGACCGCATTTAGTGAGCCAAATGCACCGAAAAACCAGGGGCCTGTGAAAGATCCAAACACCAAGACAATCACTTCGTGGGATGAGGGCGTTAACCCGGACACAAAACCGTCCCCACCGCGAGGCGACCGACAAAAGGTACAGCCGCTGATGCCCGCCAAAGAAAAACAACAAAGCGATGCGGATTGGAAATCTTGGGATGACATCTGAGGTGCTTCCATGATGGAACGTGTTCTTCGTATCGCCTGTGCATTGATTGGCGTGGCCCTGATTGTTGGTTCCTTCATCGGATCTGAGGGTTTTACCGATGGTGCAACACAGGAAGCCATGCTCCCCCCATGCGACGTAGAGGAGGGCCTTCCGTTCGTGCAAGACGACGAGGTAACGTGCTATTGGGGAATGTCTGCAGAAATCCTTGAACTCGATAAAGAGGTGGATTTAGCAACGGTTCTCGTGGACATCAGCTGGATAAAGAGCGGCGTTTGGATCGGCATAGCCGAGGCTTCCGAAGCCTCGAAATGCACCGAAAAAGACGGCTATTATCAATGTGAAAAAGGCGCTATTGATTTGGTGGCTGGTGGTGAGAATTCGAACGGGCAATTCACATGGAACGCCAGCAGCGGCGACTATCGCTTCGTTGCTGGAGGTGATGATGTGCAGTCATTGCAGCAATTTGATGTCACTTGGAACTTCGAAGCATCACTTCCTCAATCCACCTCGTGGGGGTTGGTTGTTGTCGGCGGTTTGCTCTGTGGCTTGGCCTTGATGGGCAAAGCTGGTGTGAGCACCGCTTTCGCCCTTTTTAATCGCCCTTAGATAGAAACCTTCGACCTTGAATGCAGCGACGCCTTCAAATGGGGGCCGCGTCTAGTTAACCTCAGGTTGAGCACCATGACCGATCTGGATACCGTTCTTACTTTGCTCCAAAACAAACTCAGGCGCCAGATCCTTGAGCGCCTGGTTCGTGAACCGCATTACGCAATGCAACTGGCTGAAATTCTGGATGTAAGCCAACAGGCAATTGTCAAGCACCTCAAGGAACTTGAACGTGGAAATTTTGTCATGAAGATGAAGGTTCCAAGTGAGAAAGGTGGGCCACCTCGCACCATTTACAGCGTTCAACAATCCATCTCGCTGCGAATTGATCTCGGGCCAGACCTGTTCTCATGTGAACAACGAACCCTTCCTGCCGGAGGTCCGATGCGTCTTTCCAATCGCCTTCCGAAGGGCGTTGAAAATGTGGTGAACACCATCAGTGGGCGCAAGAAAATATCCGTCGGCGAGGGGCTCACTCACATCCAGCAAGTGAATGAAGTGCTCGAAGAACTCGACAGAAAGCGAGACGCTCTGATTTCCTTACACCAGCACATCCGGAGCCGTGTATCGGCAGCAGTGGAATCAGACTTTGATCATTACGAGCAGCGCAGCGTTGTTCACAACCTCTTGGATGCTCCACGAACGCGATTTGACCTCAACGCCATGGCACAAGAGTTCCAACTCGGCAAAGCAGAGATGGACTCGCTCCTGAAGGTTGTGAAACAGCGGCTTGAGCGTCAACTTGGCGAGCGGGCGGGCCACATCGTGGCCTCTTCGAACGACAGGGATTTCCGGTATTGGCTCGGGAATTTGTAGTCCCTTCCGCTTCCTTACCAGCCCCAAGCACGCCTCAGTCTTCGTTTCCGAGGACCGAGATGAGCGAAGATTGCTCAGCAAGTCGCTTGTTCACGTCATCGCGGCGGCCCTTACCAACAAGGTAAACGACACCGAGCAGAGCAAAGGTCAGCACAATCACAGCAAACGGTAGAGCGGTCTTACCGACCACTTCGCCTGCAACATCGAGGAATGGATTCTCGGAACCAAGGTTGGACGAGACAGCTTGCACGTTGTCGCGCTCGCTTGTTTCCACGATTTCATTGAGTGGATCGACCACGACATAGACGCCGTGGCTTCCAGCGCTCACGGGGTAGAGCAGGTACAATTCAATCGACTTGGATTCTTCAGACGCATCTGGTGCAAGCAGAGCACCAATCACTTGTCGCATGACGATTCGATCTTCATCGCAGCCGTTCTTCTTGATCTCGTTTTCCGTTTCAGCATCTTGATTTGGATACTCGCAGAGAATGATTTCAATATCGGTTGCGTGGGTGTTTCCATTGTTCTCAAGAACGATCTTGATCGGGATGGTCTCGCCCACAGCAGCCTGACTGTTCTTGACTGACACTTCGGTGATGTCCAAGTTAGGAGCACGCAGGCGCAGCGTCAGGATGAATTCGTTTGTATCATACGAGGCACCGTCCCATGCTGGCGAGTCATCGTGATCGCCACCTTCGTTCATGTTGCCCATCTTGGAAACCACCTTGAGGCCGATGCTTCGGGTGTCAAGTTTAGCCGATGGAGCAACGGTCACAATAGCCACCATTTGGTGGGTTGTGTACGGTGCCATCATTGGCATGTAGTAACTGTCAAGCGATTCGACGTAGATGCACTGGTTACCAATCGCATCTGCAAACACAACATCAGGGTTGAGCGCAGCATCTTCGTTTCCAGTTTCAATTGGTACCGATTCGATGATCTGGCATGATTCCTCTGTGGTGAGGTCGGTTCCCAGTTGCTTGACCATGCGCCATTCGACGTTCCAGCCGCTTAGGGCACCCATACCTGGCAGTTCAGACCAGATGAGGGATTCACCGTCTCGTTGCGAAGTGTGGTTGTCCAATCGAGCCCAATCAGGGACGTTTCCGTTGTTGGTGATGTTCACTTCAAAGCGAACAATTCGACCAGGTGCAGAAGTCTTGACTGCATTGTCGACGGTTTCGTCCATTGAGATTTGCATGTCATAGAACTCCTGAACGTACACTGGGATTTCCTGTGTGTAACGCAGACGGGTTAAGCGGCCGCTGGCGTCTGGGTAGGATTCTTCGGAGAAGGTCTGGAACACAACGGTGTAGGTACCGGCTTCCACCTGATCTGGAACGTTGATTTCTACATTGAACAATTGTTCTGTATCTCGAGATAATTCATCGAGGCTTTCACGAGGAATCTGGATGTCCCAAATCACGTCAACGCCTGCTGGGTCGGTGACTCGAGCAAGGCGGTAATCGAAGCGGTCTGGGCCATTTCCGTAGTTGGTTACGGTGGTTGGCAAGACCAATTCTTGTCCAGGGTTCACCGCAACAACCTCTTGGCCGTTGACCGTCATCATGTCGTCTTCATCGATATCAGCATCAGCACCAAGAGAATACACGTGATTCACGTTGGTTGAGAGGATCTTCGAAGCCGAGATTCTTGGGTAACCTTCGAGGTAGGCCTTCAACACAACAGCTGGTCCGAGTCCTGCCGAAGCAAGCGTTGGGGAACAAACCTCGACGCCGACTTCGTAGGTGACGTAGTCGTCACCGTTTGGTATGTTCCAAGCCCGTGGGGTGTCCATAGGGACACTGTTGCCACCGGGTGCGTTGGAGAAGTCGATGTTGACAACCCAGTTGTCTTGGCGCCATGCATCCATTGAGATGGTGTCTGGCTTGACGTCTGGTGCACCGGGTGTGGTGAACACGAGGTTGCCGGAATCGAAGTTCTTGGTGACGTCGATTGGGTAGGTCACACAGTCGCCTGGGTCAACGTATTCGCTGGTGTCAAAGATTTCCATGACAATGTTTCCTGTCGAACGGATTGATACAAAGACGCCAAGTTCGAGAATGTCATACGTGCCTTTCTCAATTGACTTGATCGGTTCCCCTTCGGACCAACCCTTCAGATAGATGACAAACGCACCTGGATCTTCAGAAGTTGGAACCAGAACTTCGAGGTTCTTCGTCACAGATTGACCCGGATCGAGTTCGACGCTGGTCGGGAAGTTCACGGCCCAGTTGAAAGGAAGCAACCATTCTTGTTGTCCTTCGAGGGTGTATGGGTCCCAGAAGAGGAAGCGGTCGAAGACGTTTCCAGTGTTGGTGATGGTGATCGAGAAGATTGCCGTCTGTCCTTGCTCAATGTCAGCCATGCTGTGAGAGGTGTCGAGGTTGATGCCGTGCACCACGTCCATGAGGGTACGGGTGGTCAGGTCTGACTGAATGGCTGGGTCCTTGTAGGACTTGGCTGTCACACGGATGTCAGCAAGTTCGTCGCCGTTGGCCTGGTAGACCGATGGCGCTCGAACTCGAACATAGAAGCGGATGTCTTCGCCACCTTCGAGGAAGATTTGTGTGTCTGGCATGATCGAAGTGTGGTTGTCAGCGAAGAACAGGGTTGCTGTCCAGTTTTGAGGCACACCGGTGAGGTTCAAACCAAAGGTATCGGCAACGAGGTCTTTTGGACCTGGAGTCGAGTTGTTCATCGACATGTTGTAGATGGTTTGTTCACCTGGTTCAATCACGTGGTAGAACGTCTCACCCTCTTGGAATTCAACATCAACTTGACCTGTTAGGACGTGAGAGTAGCAAATCGTGAAGCGGTTGTTGTTTGCTTCCTGACTGCACTTGTTGGTGTCAGACCAAGCGACGTGAGCGCCGCTTCCGAGGTCGTTGGCGAAAGCAGGAGGCATACCGATGCTTGGTTGGCTTCCTGCATTCGGGCCGAGTTTGTTGCTCGCCCACGTGGTAATGGAAACGATTTCCCAAGGATCCAGAGCCGTTTCGCCCTCGCCTGTCAAATCAGTGGAATTGAGGCGAGTGTAGAGAACTTCTTCTCCAGCGCTGGTGTTTCCTGAGTCAACCCAAGCGATGTGAACATTGTTCTGATCGTCGGTGAGCAAAGCAGGGAACACTGAGTTGCCGCTGAACGGTGCGTTTCCAGAGATGCCGCCTTGGCCTTCAACGTTGGAGATTGGGGTGTCCTGAATCTTCTTGATGGCGTAGGTGGAGAGGCCTTGGTCAGCACCATCCCACACACCTGCGCCTTGCAAGCGGAGTTTGGTGTAATAGACTTCGTAATTGACAGCCTTCTCGAAACCATAGTCTCGACCGTCCATCCAAGCGATGTGGGTGTTGCCTTGCATGTCCACGCCAATTGATGGGTGGAACGAGTAAGCGTCGTCAATGGTGACTCGAGTGTCGTTGACAACAACAAGGTGGCCTTCAGAGCCGAGTCCTGTGTCTTCTGCATAGCTGCCTTGGACAACGGAGTGGCCTGTGCCACCTGGAACCCATGTTGGGTCGTTGTTCATCTTGCCGTATGGATCCAAGACGGACATGTAAATTTCACGAGAGTTGTTGGTCGAGATGTAGACCATTGCTTCAACGAGGAGCGCCATTGCGTTTGCACCGCCGGTTCCGGATGGGAACTCGTAGGCTTGCCCACCAGCGTCAGAAGAACGGAGTGTGTTGCCTGGGCAGTTTCGAGTTTGTGTTGAAACAACGCCGTTCGGGCACTGCACGAGGTCCATGAAGTGGGATTGGATGTTTCCAGCGCCACCGTAGCCTTGACCGTACAAACCGACTGGAATTACGCCAGCAGTCAGGCAGTTGTCGTGTGCTTCTTCGATTGAAGTCAAGTCATCCGCTTGTTGTGATGGATCGCCGTCTTTTGGCCCTTCATCGGAAACGGGGATGACGATCTTTGTTGCGTTCGGGTTCCACTTGTGGTCGTCTTGCGTTGGTGGGTTTCCTGGAACGTAGCCTGATGCGTCCTTCCAAGAAAGGCAAGCCCAGTTGGAGCCAGGGCCCCAGTCTTCACCGGAGTATCCGGAATAGGTGTTGCCGTTGTACACAGTACCGGGCAACTTGCGGATTCCGCCAGAGTCGTCGCCTTCGAACTGCCCCAATGCGGTGTTTCGTGGACCTGCGTTCTGGTTGTACCCAGCACAGTTTCCGGAACTTGCAGCACCAGGGAGGGTGTTACCGAGGCCGTAGATGGTTTCGAAAACAGTCATGTTTGCGGTCTCGAGCATTGGCTTGATGCCTTGGAAGTAGCCGCCAGAAGCGAAGTTTCCTCCGTAGACAACGGTGCAGATGTCTGCCCATTCTGAGTACATGGACCCAGAGGTGTCGACGATGAAGGCAAGTTCGACCTTGCCACCGCGAGTGTCGTCCCAAGCAATTTGGACGTAATCGTTGGCGTCAACGACAACGTCTGGGTGGCCCTTGTGGCCGATGATTGGAGTCAGCAAGGTGTCATCGAAGAGGGTGACGACCGAGCCAGTGGATGCATCAGGTTGAAGCATGGTGTAGTAGATTTGAGGTTGGTTGAAGAAACGCGAGAGTTCATCGTAGGAATCTTCCCAAACAATGTGAGCGTTGCCTTGGCTGTCCAAGTCAATGGCTGGCCAGTCGCGGTTTTGTGAACGCATCGAAACAATGTGGTCATCGATTGCGCTGATGGTGCCGTCATCGCTTGCGGATCCGTCCATTGGAGTTGCCCACGGGTTGAGGACGGTGTAGACGATTTTGTGTTGGCTGGATTTGTCGGTCCAAACAACGTGGACTCGATCCATTTCGTCGATGACCATGTCCGGGTGCCAAATCTTGTGAAGTCCTGGGTTGGTGATTTGAGTGGTGTCGATCAGGGTCTCGCCTCGGGGTGAAATCATCGAATAGTACAGGTGGAGGCTGTTTCTCGTCCAAACTACGTGGACGTTGCCTTCGCTGTCGGAGGAAACTGCTGCTTGTTGATCGGCTGCAGTTCCACCATCGACGACTTGAATCGCTTCGGTGATAACGACGGTGTTTGCAGATACGGTAACGGTTGCCATCAACAGCGTTGACAGCACCGAAAGCATCATGATTGAGACAAGGCTAACAGACTTTATTTTTTGACCCATGTGTTCACTTCCAGTGGTAAGACAGATTTTTGTTGCCCCTTATGGTACTTAACCGCGCCTGCCACATGTCATTTTTCAAGCGCCCAAGGGCGCATGCTGAAACAGCCATTCAAGCCCATTCGGTTGGGTCAAAGCCGGAGCCAAACGACATCTTCTCGTCAAACTCAACTTCGTGTTCAGCTGTTGATTCGTTTGCAGCTGGACCTGGGGAATTCTTGTTGGAGGGGTTGTTTTTGGCTTTAGCCCAATCGTCTACGGGACCGGGTTTTCCAACGCCAGGCCCGTATGAGTACTTAATTTCGTGAATAACACCGAGTTTAGCGAGCCAAAGGCGGCGCAACGAATGCATAAATTCGTTCTTGGATAAGCCATCGAACCAAATCGGAAGGCTGACATTGAACGCTTGAAGAGGGCCAGATTTTTCCTTCTCTGTGTGACCCATGTGTATGCCCCAGTCGACCGTGGAGCGAATGAGTTGCAATCGGCCTTCATGAACCCATTCAAGCCATTCATCATGATCCTCTTTCATGTGCTTGGCCATTTCTTTTTGTTGGCCCTCATCAACTCGCGTCATGCTTGAAATAGCAACCAGGTCCCTTCCCTTTGGCACGACGACGGCAAACATGTGGCCTTGGTTTCCAGCGGGGTATTTGATGAGGAAGTGAGCTTCTGCTCGAGGGTCTTGTTGAACCTTAACCGACAACCGCTCCTCTTTCATCCAAGCCTGAATCTGTTGGATGACGGCGGTGGGGTTCATGGTTAGCGGAAGGTGTACTCTCGTTTGAACCGTACCCCTCGTTCAAAGGGTCATTTTGTCCATTTCGGCGTGCAGCGTCCGTAGGGCTCCGCGCAGGTTTTGCCGCTGGGCACCACGAATCTTCATTCGGACCACTGCGCGCTTAAAGTCGGCCCAGTCATCCCAGAACTTGGAAACGACTCGACCGCTGAACCAGTACAACGGGAAGGTGGTGATCCCAAGCAAAAGATAGGTCAATCTTCGCGCTGCCACGCCGGTGCCGAACACAGCCTGCCAATCAAACCCTATCGCTTCGGTAATTGCCCCAGCATTGAGGTGCATGCCCAAGACCAGCAGCACGGTGAGGAAGGGCCAGAACATGAGAGAGCCGAACATTGCCGCAAGAAAATGATAGGAGGAGCGGGCGTCTAAGCCTTCGTCTGTGAAGTCGCCCAGCACACGCCCCATGAGGATTTGAAGCCCTAATGCATACAGGCAAACCGGCAACATCAGCAAGGAAACCGGCAGGCGAAGCAACGGCATTACAGCGTTCATCGGGTTGAACGTTCGGACATCTGTGCCTTTCGCATTGAGGTCCCTTCCATCGAGCCCGTGTTCGTTGAGCATGTTAGCTGCAGCCGTTGCAGGAGGCAGCGCCGGGTGTTCAATGGATGGCACTGTGGTGTCCATGTAATCGAGTTCCTCTGGTTGTAATGCATCTCGAAGCGCTCGAGCGGAAAGAACCTCCTCTCGCCAAGAGTTGAGGGGTTGATTTGAACGAGCCGCTTCGACATGGCCGATCAAATGGAGCGCATCGTACTCCAACCAGTCGGATGTGTTTGGCGTAAGTGGCACCAAATCCAAGCGTAATTTATCCCGCAGAGCCGTGACTTTTTCCGCCGGGGGCTCGCTCCATAATCCGTCTTTGACGGCTTCCACCAAATCTTCAGGGATGTCTTCGTCTGTCAATTGAATCGGAGTTCCGTATTCCACCCATTCATCCGTGCGGAACAATTCTCGATTCCTAAAGTGAAGGCCAATCGGAATGACGGCTGGCAACGGGAGCCCTTTCGATTTAGCAATCGCTCCTGCTGCAAGCACGGTCCGCATCGGGCCAGTGCGAAATCGCAACATGGAAGAATCGCTGTGGCTGGTCCCTTCAGGGAACAGAACGCAGCCAAATCCTTCGGAAATCCCTGTTGCTAACATGAGCAGCGTGCGCCCGTTGATTTGAGTTGCTTCTTCTTCTGAACAACCCCCCGCCAACAATTCAGCTTTCCGCACGACGGGTTGGACCGCCATTCTTCGCGTCCACCAACTGAGCAGCGGACGTGTGACGAGGTCGTGGCGAGCGCCAAGGACAAAGAAGCGAGGATGGTTGAGGGCGATGGCCAACGGATCCTGTAAGCCGTTGGTGTGCCAAGCACAGCATAGATTCCCCCGGTCGGCGGGGAGGGTGCTTTTGCCCGTCACCTCACGGGTTCGAAACTGTGCTGCGCGCACACGCCGTGAAATAAACCACGCAGCATGGGTCCAAAAAAAGGAGCCCGGTGTTGACCCTTTGCAGTCTGGAAGAGGGGTGGAGAGCAACCTGTCCATTTTCATCTTCGTTGCTGATTTTGACAACACCGGAAGCGCATCACCTCGGTGGTCCGTGGAGGGCGGTTCTTGGGCTGAAGATGTCATTTTATTCCCCTCGCAGTGCGCCTGCAAGCCGGCCGAGTTCATCGTGATCGATGGGGCCCCCCATGGCTGGTGCATCTGGCCACATGGCTTGCAGTGTTTTACCGCCGTCCGAGGGAACCCTTGGAAGCACATGCACGTGGACGTGAGGGACCTCTTGGCCCGCAAGCGGACCGTCATGAACGCACACGGTGAAATCGTTGGTTTGGAAGTGCACAGACAACCGTTCTTGCACTTGAACAACCCCCTCAAAAAGGGCGCTGCGTTGCTGTTGTGTCAAATCTGCCAACCGTTGAACACCCACCTTTGGTACAACAAGGGTGTGGCCTGGAGTTCTTGGGTAAATGTCAAGAAAAGCATACCACATTTCGCCTGTTGAAACCATGTGAGAGGGAACATCCCCCGACACAATTGATTCAAACAGGGTGGGTTCGCTCATGGTTATGGGAGGGCGTACTCCTTTTCAGTGATACACCGGCGATTTGAGGAACTGCGCTCATTGAGGCGGTAAAACCCAGTTCCCTGTGCTGCCTTTGCGCAGACCAAGGGTGGAAGTGCTGCCCATCTGGTCTACGGTGGTGTGGTGAAGGAAGGCTTCGTCCTGTTCGGGGAAATCGCTGCGAACATGCGAACCACGGCTTTCTTCACGAACGAGGGCTGATTGTGCGGCTGCAAGGGTGAGGCGAATGCCCGATTGGATGCGTGAAATCTCAACGAGATTCGTGTTTGCGATGAGGGAGTCTTGATCCAAGTGAATTGATTCAGCCATGACCCCTAAAGATTCGAGGGTTTCGATGCTGTTGGCAAGTGACCCTGCGTTCCGGCTGCCGAGCATGGCGTCCTTTGCTGCTTCCTGAAGTTTGGTTGCGACCGCCCCAATGCGGACCACTGCGCCATCATGGGGGCCACACAGGGCGCTGAAGTCGGATTGCGCCCGTTGTTCTTCTTCGGCGGCCAAACTCGAACCACCGAGGCTTCGGTTTTGGACCCATTCGCCTGCGTGTTCACCTGCGGCGTGACCGCCACAGAGAGCGTCAAGCAGTTGGTTTCCTGGCATGGATTGTGTGCCGTGGATGCCGGAGCATGCTGCGCCGCCTGCGGCGTACATTCCGGTGAACCAGCGCGACCAAGCGCCGTTGATCGCCCGCCCGTGTTCATCGACAGGAATACCGCCAATGGAGAGGGTTGGTCGAACTTCGATGCCGACCGTTTGCTTGGACATGTCAATCCCAGTGCGCTGGGCGACCGAGCGGAACACGCCGGACCACCACGAAGATGAATCGCCTAAGTGGCGGGCATCGAGGACCGCCTGCTTGGCAGACTGTACCGCTTCACACACGGACGCAACTGTTTCATCGCCGAGGTCAAGGTCGCTTCCGTTTGCTTCGTGAAGGGTTGCACCGGCGCTCAACAGTCCCGTTGGTAAGACCATGGTTGTGTCAACGAGGCCCAGAGGTGAACGGTTGAGGAATTCCATGTTGCGAAGTGGTATGCCTGCTCGAAGAGCAAGGTCCATTCCGACGCCGATTGAGCCGTGGGTGATGACGCCTTCAAAGCCCTCATCTGCGAGGATGACTGCCTTTGCTTGAATCGAAAGAATTCGACCGTTGATCATGTCGGCGACCGTCAAACCGTGAACGGTTTGATTGGAATGAATGAGCCCGAGCGGAAGGTGGTCGCCTCGGCGAACCACGCCGTGCCTCATGCATTGTTCTTCGAGGGTTTTCTGCACTTCACGCGCCGTTGCGTCGCCTGCATCTGCAACACGTGGTTTTCCGTGACTCATGGCTTTTGAGACATCTGGCAGACCTGTCGCGTCGCGTCGGAAGTTGACGCCCCAGCGTTCCAAGAGGTCGAGGGTTCGAACCGCCTCTCCTGTTCGCATGGCGACAATGTCTTGATCGTTCAAGAAGGCGCCATTTCGAATGGTGTCTTCGCGGTGACCTCGGTTGTTTGATTCTTGAATGGAGGCTGCCAAGCCTTCTCGCCCAGCGTTATTTACGCTGCCTAATGCGTTGACTGCAACCATCAATGTGGATGCGCCTTGCTTGGCCGCTGCTGCTGCTGCACGAAGTGCTGCTGGTCCGTCGCCTACTACAATGATGTCCCATGCTTCCATGAACTCCACAACCGGTAAATTGGTCCAAGCATGACTTGTCCATAAGGTGCGCGCTTCGATGGGTTGCTCAAGAGAAGGAGGTGAGGCGTGCAAACCAACTTGTGAAGAGCGCCAAAGGGCGCTTCAAATTGACTCAAACTCACACTGAAAACTTGGGCAAAGGCAGTTCGCCCTTCCGCCGAGCTTGCTCGAGGTTGCGGGTTCGAATCTTGGATTGACTGCCGCCGCTGCGAATAATTTGTGTTCGGACAACTTGTGACTCCAATACGATGCCGTCATCGCTTCGAAGGATCACTTGGACGTCCGCAGGGCCAGTGAATTCCTTCGGCCATGCCACACTGATCCAGAGCACGACGCCGCGCTCAAGGTACCTTGGAATCCAGTCGAGTGCGTCGTCCTCCGATGGATGCGAGAGGTTGACCGCTTGTCGAGGCGGTGGACAAGGGCTGAGTTCAAACCGGTGATCTCGACTCTCTGGTTCTCCATTTGGCGTTAAAACTTCAACCCGAACGTGGCGTTCCTTGAACGTTTGATTGTTGAGGGCGATGAACAGGTTTCCCGAACCTGCATAGCATGTTTCGTCAAGAGCCACGTCCATTCGCCACTCTGCTCGCAGCAGCGGAGGTGCTCCGGACAACAGGTCATATTGCAAGCGGTCCAACAACAGGAAGGCGCCAGGTTGCCAGCCGCGAGCATGCGCGATTAAACGCTGGAGGTTGCGCCAATTGAAGCGATTTTCTTCCCCCAAGAGCAACTTCTCGATTCGATCTGGCAGCAAAAACGCTCTAAGTTCCTCGAGCGCCATATCAGCGCTTATTTCCTCCTCCATGTGAAGGTGAAGAATGTAGAGCAATCGCTCAAGGGCCTGCTTCGAGATGTGGCCGGGAATGAGGGATTTCTTGAATTGAAGGCGCCATGCATCCCATTCAAGCGATAAGTCTGGGTCCAAATGCGCAACCAGTAAGTCACCTAACACGCTGCCAAGTTGAGTTGGGTGGTGCGTTGGGGCGTGAAACACAAGCGACGGAAAGGGGTCGCCTTGTTGACGAACGAAATCGTATGAAAAGACGGAGTGGAACGTCTGAGCAACACCGCCCGTCATTGCCACAAGCAGAGCGAGATTCCAGGCCAATGAGTCTGATTCAAATGCTGAAGCGAGGATCAAAAGAGCGAACGTCACGCCGGAGAGAACGCTGGCCATCAGGTTGTTTCGCCGTTGATCTCGAAGGCTTTCGAGGATGCGATCCATGCCCGGCTGCGCTCGCAGCGCGTGGTGCTTTCCTGCTTCAACACCGCCTTGTTCTCTAAGCGAAATGCGAGCTTGCATGGCTTGCCATGCCGCCTCACCAGCAATCACGCTTGGAGCGACCGCAACGACGACAGGAATGAGTAAGAAAAAGATCCAGCCACCGGTTGATTCGATTAAAGAAGGTTCAAGCAAACTGATGAAGGCAAAAAGCGACAGGAAAAAACCGTTCAAAGAACGCCACCACATGAGCGAAGGTTTTCTCGACAAACGCCCAATAATGAGGCGGCGTTGTTCGAGTTTTTCCCACTGCTGCTTGGTGTGCTCGAGCGGGTCTTCGGCATGCTCAAACCCTTGGCCATAAGGGTCTGGAAGGGAGAGTTTTTTTCCGATGCCGGAGGATTTTGTACCGCTCAAAATCTTCGCCTCCATCCATTGACACAGCGCCGTTCGATTTGGCTCTTGCCTATGAAGGGGGTCAAAAAAGGAGTTTTCGTGCTTGAGAAAAGAAGGGACGGACGTGCCAGGATTTGAACCCGGGATCTTCGGCTTAGGAGGCCAACGCATTATCCAGCTATGCTACACGCCCAGTCTGTGGGGCTGGCCATTCAATCAAGATGCTTTCGCCTGAGCATGCCGTTCGCTAATTTGAGCGACTTTTAGCAAAAATCGTTCGAGTTCGATTCGCCCTTGTGTGGTCTTATGCAACGCAACATCGCAATCAGCGAGTTCGACAAGGAGTTCTGCCAGCATGTGTTCCTCAAGTTGCATTCGACCGGCGGTTAACAAACGATGGAAGTGGACCACGACGTCTTCAGGCTCCAAATTGTTCTCGCCCATGACCTGATCGAGCGAGCCCATTGCGCCCTTGAGAACCCTTGAGTTCTTCATGCCCTTCTTCTCCCAACGCCAATCATGCACCCTGTTGCGAAGCGCCTCTTCGAGCACATGTTGCATTTCTCGTACAGAAGTTGCAGCGATGAGATGTTGGAGGTTTTTGCGATCGTCAAGCATGTTTCTGTGCCCGAGCAATTCAGTCACGAAAATCGCTTTGCGCAGGTTGCCGTTGGCGATATGGGCGATGTCACCCAAGACACCACGGGCCGTTTCGAGGCCTTCTTGTTCGGCGATTGCTGCGATGCAGGCTTCGATGTCCTTGCGGGGTGGCGAGGGGAGGCGGATGTGTTGAGTTCTGCTGCGCAGTGCTTCAATGACCCGCGACGGTGTGTGGGACGTAAAGATGAACCGAGCGCTGCCGCTCGCACTTTCCATCATTCGCCGTAGGTATGATTGGCGGATGGTCCCGAGGTGGTCTGCGTCTTCGATGACAATCAATCGAGAGACTGGAGCTCGCCCTTCGTTGAGTTCGGGCGTTGATTCTTTGCCAGCAGGAGCGGGTGTGGTCGAGGTTATTCCGGAAAAGGAGGCGTCATAGGCATCGAGGCTTGTTCGTCCGGCAAGCGTATCGCTGGACGAGGAGCCTTCTGGGCGCAAAAATTCTTCGAATTTGGTCATGGCCCCCGATGTTCGAGCGAGATCTCTGGCTTGCAATACGTGGGTCCGAGCGCTCCATGAAGGCCCAAGCACTTGGCGCGCAATAAGTCGCCACGTCGCTGTTTTACCGACGCCCGAAGGACCGGAGAGGAGGAGGTGTGGGGGATTGGCCTGAACCGCTGTTCGTTCAATGGTGGAACAAACCGATTCAGGGTACAACAGTTCATCAAATCGAACTGGCGCTTTTGTGACAAGCCAACTCGACATCAAAATCAACTGGTCGTCAGCGGTCTTTCAACCCTGCGCGCGGTGAAAACTTCACTCTGCGACGAGACGCTTGGTCCCGTTGCGTCGGAGTTTCATGAAAATGCGGGATCCGCATGCCTTACAACTGATTCCGTTTCGCTCACGGTGGAACGATTCGAGACTGCCGCAAACTGCACATTTGTAATCAACGAGTTCAACCATAATGTTCGACTCCAATTCATCCGACCTGCATTCCATTCTTGAACCTGTCCGTCGCGAGAACTTCAAATTCAAGCCCAAATATCGCGATTAACACGATGCTTCTTGGGCGCCGCCCACCAGTTGTGGGACCATTCGGATTTTCTCAGCGCTGCTGAGGTCCATCGCTTCGAGATCGGTTGCTGCGACCATGGTGTTGTCAACAAAAACCCATGCAGCGTTGGTTGCAGTTGCCTTTTCGACGAGCTCGCCTTGAGTCATCTCAACCACGCTGTGACCGGTCTTGTCAGCGATTTCAACGGCGTAAGTTGGTTCGTCTTCGTTGTCGTCGCCGCCAACGAGACCTGGCATCACCTTGAACTGGTCCGAATCTGCAAACGTCATGGCTGCGAGTTCGCTTGCTGAAACAAGGCGGTCGTTGACGAACACCCATGTTCCTTGGGAGGCGTTTGCCTTGGCAACGATCTCCGGTTTGGTCATTTGCGCGACGGTATGGCCTGTCGCATCTGCTATCTTCACTTGGTACGTAATTTCACTCATGTGTAATCCTCTGTGGAACCTTAACATCCCCACAGGATATAAAGAACCAAAAAAAACTTCCAAACCGGCGGTTTAGGCACGATTAGAGGTTGATTCAAACTTTAGCCATGAGGGAAAGCCTGAGCGGGGTGGGTGAGATGAACCGTGAATGTGTTTCATTTTCCATCCCGCAGCGACGCACAAGACGGCGAAGCAAGGTGAGCGGGGCAGAGCGGGGCAGCGAACCTCGGCGATATTCGTGAATGACATCAAGCGTTTCTTGGCGTTCTCTGCTTGACAATTTCGAACTCACACGGCCAAGAACGCGCTCCATAGCGTGAGCAATTGGGCCGGGCTTTGAGAGCACGTTGAGGGATTGTTGGGCGGAAGTCATGTATTCGAGAGCGACATTTTCGGGGTGGTCTCCACGGTCAAAGCCGTTGGCAATAAGACGCCCCAGCGAACGTTTAGCGCTGGGGGAACGGCTCAATAAAAACAATTTGTTGGTGTTGTGAAACTGCATCAACTTGTCTGCAGTCCATCCATTACGGCCTTCTTCGAGCCACAGCGAAAGGAATTCGACCCTGGCGAGGAAGTGTTCAGCTTGGACTGGGTCGCTAAGCCGCGCTTCATCGATGACAGGGAGGTGCGGGTTAAGGGTGGTGAACACCATGGCGAACACCCCCATGGCCTCGTCTCTTGATTGGAGTTGCCCATCCCTGTGGACTTCCACACGTTCAAGTCCACAACTCGGTGAGTCGTTCTTGAACACAAAACCGCTAATTCCGGATTGGATCAGCGCATCAGATTGCAATTGGGCGTATTCCACCATTTGCTGAGTGAAGTTTTCATCGGTTTCGGAATTGAGGAGGTTGATTTTTCCATCCTTTTTGACGAGCCGAGTGGTCGGGCGTGGAGTCCCCATGCCAATGCCAACTTCAGGGCATACCCCAATCATCTCAAAGTGGTGAGACCAAGAGCGTGTTAGGCTCCTGAACTCTGCTGCCTCGCCATTGGAACGAACCTTTTGACCCAGTAAACACGCTGAAACACCGAGTTTAGGCATCTTGACCATGCATGAATGGCTGGGCGTCAGTATATCAAGAACTGTTTAGGCCAAATGGCATAAAAACGTACCCGATGGGCCTCCATCGGGGAAGTGTGGCGCCCACTCCGGGAATTGAACCCGGGTCGCAGGAATGACAATCCTGCATGATAACCTCTACACCAAGCGGGCTTATGCAAACCCTCCGTTACGGAACGGCTATTTAAGCCGCGCCGTGTGGCCCGAATGGGGAGTTCTCCATGCCGGGAAAAAAAACATCTGTTGAACAGACACGCGATGACGAAAAGTTAGCAAAGGTCGGCAACATGCTCGATGCTGCTTTTGGTGATGTGAGTGGACTTCAAGTCGCACCAGAAGAAGAAATGGCTTTGGAAGTTGAAAATGAACCCGTTGAGGCTTCCGAAGCAGAGGAAGCCCCTCAAGCAACGCCAGAACCCGTAGAGGCCCCAGTGGAAGCGGAGTCTCCTGAAGAGGAAGTCATTCCCGATCTTGCCTCCGATGCGCCTTCTGGTTCACCATCAGGCCCGCCGAGCGGCCCACCAAGCGGTCCTCCATCCAAAGCACCCTCAAGTCCACCATCAGGCCCGCCAAGCGGCCCACCAAGCGGTCCTCCATCTAAGGCCCCCTCCAGTCCGCCATCAGGCCCGCCAAGCGGCCCTTCAGCCGATGCTGCACCAGACCAGGAAGAAAGCGCAGTGGAAGAGGCAGCAGAAAGTACGCTCCCCTCTTCACCGAGCGGCCCACCGCCAAGTGAATCCCCTTCCAGCCCTCCATCAGCCCCTCCTGCAAACCCTCCAGCTGAAGAACCGGCAGATGATCTGGCTGAGCAGGACGAAGAGGCACCTGCGGAATCGCCATCTGGCCCACCGCCATCCTCGCCATCTGGCCCACCGCCATCATCGCCATCTGGCCCACCGCCATCATCGCCATCTGGCCCACCACCATCCTCGCCATCTGGCCCACCGCCGAGCGTCACTGCTGTTTCCGAGCCACCTGCTGAAGCGGAGGAAGAACACGATGTTCCCGACATTATGCAGCAAATGCCAGAAACAAAGACCGTGAACATGCCAATCGGTTCGCCCGAGGGTGGTTCTTCGCGCACCGACGCCGCAGAAGCTGAAGTTGCGCGACTGTCTGCCGAGGTGGCACGCTTGCGTCAATCCATGGCTGGTGCTGCTGAAGTAATCGAAGAATTGGAAACGCCTCCAATGCCACCTATTGTCCTCCCGGACATGGTGATTGGAGCGCATATCGTCGGAGATTTTGCTCGCCTTGCGCGTCAACTTGACCGAGAACAACTGATTCGCGCAACGATGGGTACCATTGCAATGCTGCACCCCGATCAACCAGGCGTTATGATTTCGACACGCAACATGACCATGTTGCCACGATTGGACGAACGTGGTTTGTGCGCTGCTCCGCTTGGCGGGGATGCGCCTCAGTTCGCACCCGATGATTGGCGAACCCTCGAAGTGGTGCTTGCTTCCGCAAGTTTAGCCACAGGTGGACCCGCCGCAGTGATTCATTCGCATGGCGCTTTCACGACCGCTGCAAGTTGCGAGAAGGACCTTGTCGTCGTTGCACCTATCGACGATGTTGGCAAGCGCAACATTGGCAAAATTGTCATCGTTGACCCTGACGACGCAAACCCTGATGATTTCTTGCGACAAATCGCAGAAGCACTTCAACAAGGTGGCATGCGATGCGTTGTGGTTCGTGGAAGAGGTGCATACGCCGTCGGTCGCGACTTGGATCAGGCATGGGCAAACGCTGCTATGGTTGAGCACAGCATGCGCATCGTTCTCTTGGCGCGCCAAGCAAACCTGAAAATTTGATTGACTTCACTTGCCCTTGATTTCGACTTGTAGGTATTCGCCCTCGATGCGGGTTGGGTAGATGTGGAGGTCTTTTTTCTTCGACATCTTACCGAGAAGTTTTCCATAAGCTGGGAAAATAGGGAACGGCGACCATTCAACCAATTCGCCATCGTCGAGTTTGTGCGTCGTCTGATGAAGCGGGCATCGGATGCAACCGTCCTTGATTTTCCCACCGTAGGCAAGCGGCCAACGCATGTGTCGGCACAGCCCTTCCGTGGCAATGTACTCGTCTTCGATGTTACCAACCATGAGGGTTTTCAGCCCGATGGTCACCATCTTGGTTTTACCTGGTTTGAGTTTCTTGGTTTTAATCGCGTTCTTCCATACCATTTCTTTCACCTCATACTCGTACGTTTGCCATGCCACCGTCAAGGTGGAACACTTGGCCTGTCAGGTTGTCTGGTGCGCCGGTTAATAGCCAATACATCGTTGATGCGATTTCATCTGGCTGGTTGATCCGTTTGATTGGAATCATGCCAATCGCCGCTTCTTTCATGGCATCGGATTTGAGAATTGTTTCTGCAAGCCTGGTTTCTGTCAGCCCGGGAGCGACGGCGTTGATGCGGATGCCGCGTTGGCTGTAGGTGGCGGCTGCGGTTCGAACCATCGACTCTATGCCGCCCTTTGCTGCAGCAATCGCTTCGTGATTCACGAGACCGAGGGACGCTGCAACGCTTGATGTGAAGACCAAACGACCACCGCCACTTCGCAGCATTGTCTTGCAAGCGGTGGATAGCGTGAGAAAGGCACTGGAAAGGTTTGTGTGGATTACTTCGTTGAACGCATCCAGTTTTACGGCGTGTGGTGGGCGAATCAGCAAAGAGCCAACCAAATGAGCGACGCCTGCAATGGAACCTTCTCCGTTGTCTTTTGCAGTTTGAACGGCTAGACCTACGGCTTCTGAATCAAGAGCGTCGCCCTGAATGACATGCGCCCCTTGTTGTTCGAGGGTTGCGCATCGGGTATGATCTCGTGCCAAAAGAGTCACTGAATGACCGTCGTCAATGAGGTGTTGACCGAGAAGGAGGGCGATATCGCTGCTTGCTCCAACGATGAGATAGGACGCTGTCATAGGCTCAAGTTCTCAGTTGAGCATTTATACTTCTGTTTGGGATGGATGAAAGGCATCGGTGAACAAACGACGCCTTCTTCCGCATAAGAATCAGCAGACCTAAACGCAATCTGCTGAAGCACGGACCATGGTCGTCATGACGGACGTTTGGTGGTTTATCGGGCTTGGTGTTTGGTCGGCGGCCATCGTGATGGCCATCAAGCCGCTTCACGCTTACTTCATGAACAAGGGTTGCGAAGACATGGTCGCCGTGTATTACAACAGAAAAATCGCTCACATGCTTGCTGGAGGCGTTCCAATTGTTGCATCCCCCTTGGTGTTCACAGACCCGTTGTGGCCCCTCCTTGGAGGGTTGATCGGTGCTGCGATCTTGGCGAGCACGCACCTTCTTGATCGACGGCTTTGGTGGATGCAAACCAAACAAAACATGAACGACGCAACTTTTTCCCTGATGCTTGGGCTTTCTGTCTACGCTTTGTGGACGTATTCGGATGAACCATGGCTGGCTGTGCTTCCTGCGTTCTTCATGGCCTTTGGCGATGGCGTGACTGGCATTATTCGAAACAAGCTGTTTGCTCGACGGACAAAAAGCGCATGGGGGAATTTAGGCATGGCGGTTGTTTGCTTACCGGCAGGTTACATCATCGGCGCCTCGTTAAGCCCCGCTCTTCCGCTGTGGGGCGTTCTTGCGGGCGCAGTTGCTTCGTTTGTCGAGCGGTATGAATTCGGACCAATCGATGACAACGTGCTGATCGTTGTTGCCTCGAGTCTCGTGCTGCTGCTGGGCCTTAGCGTCGGGCCTCTGTAGGCTCAATCAACTATTTTCAAAACCGTGAAGCGTTTTCCATAATGGCCCCATTCAACGACGCCTGGTTCCAAGAACCGGAAGTATTTGGTGCCGAAATCAACACCAAAATCGGGATGCTCTGCTTCAAGTTGAATCGAAAGCCTCGTGCTGTAGCCCCCCATTGAACCGACGGCTGCTGTGCCAATGATGCCATCGACGATGACAGGGTGCGGCTCGGACAATTGAGTTGGGCGCGGGGTGGCCATGGGATGGTCGTCAATTTCCAATTGTAAGTTTTCTTCTGTGGCTGGTATGGTTGCTTTTTCCATGAACCCTTTATGATTTGAGGGTATTTGAAGGTCACCCTCAGCGTTCTCGTAACTTTCGAAGCTTATCTTGTAATGCCGATTTCCTTGGGTTTTCGGGTGCATGAGCGTCGCTCTTTTTGGCCGACATTCGCCGTTCAAGCACAGCCATTTCCCAGACGTGAACATCCCCGTTTTCACACCCTGCTATCACGCGATTACCAGCGGATTTGAGAAATCTAACATGCAAAGAGAGGGCTTCAGCAAGGGTTGCTCCGTTGCTCTGATCGGCGACGACAAGCGTTCCACTGACGCCAGACCAGCGGGCGATCCAGTGGGTGGGTTTACCGTTGACTTCGAAGCCATCGCAATGCGATTCAATAGCATCCCCTTTCTGTGTCCACATGGATTTTCCACCCTTGGCAAAGGCATGAAGATCGCCCGTTTCTTCAGCGACAACGGCCCCGTTTTCGAGGCACACAAGAGAATCGACGCCGCTTGGAAGGGCATGAACAACGTTGGAAGAGCGGTCGGAAACCGTTCCGTCGGCGTGGCCAAACAAGAGTTTGGTTGAGTTGAACGCACCGCTGGTCACGGGGGAGTCGACGGGACCCGGGAGGTGAAGGATGCTTCCATCTGGATTTACTTTGGCCAAACCACACTTCGGCCGGCCAAGGCCAAGCCACACTTGGCCTTCGCATGACATGATGGTCCAAGGGCGTTCGTCCATGCGTTGAACCCAGCGTTCTGCTCCGTCAAGGTCGTAGCACCAAACGGCTGATTCAATGAAGTCATTATGCTCGATGTCATAGACGGAAGATACGGCATAGACAATGCCACCCTGAATGAGTACAGCGTCTGCACTTCCTTCAAGAGCGTGTGACCAACGTGTTTCTCCAGTCTCGTGGTCAAGGCAGACAACATGGAGGCCAGCGGTTGCCACCAAGCAATCTTCGTGACGTTGGACTTCATTGACGCGATCGTTGAGTTTGGTCGCCCAGAGCAAATCACCCTGGTTGTTCCAGCGTTTGAGCGCCCCATCCCAGCCCCCGACAATGACGGAGCCATCCGCTTCTAAAGCGACGGACGCAACCGCTTCACCGAGCGAACGGGTCATCCACGTAGAGGCGAGGAGGTCCATGGTTGGCTGTGATGCTGCGTCGCCTTAACTTGGACGGTCGACTTGCGTCGAAGAAGCGATGTTAGGCATCGTGCCGAGGGTCGGTGAGGATGATCCTTGGGCGTGGAACTGCAAAGGTTAGACCGAAGGCAACAAGGCCGAACAAGCAGGCTGAGTAATAGTGGCCCATGCCGAAAAAGGACAGGGCTGCTGCCGTTCTCAGCACGAGCAATGAACCGCTCTTCAGCGCCCAGATGGTGAACCCACCAGCGATCAGAGCAAGACCCATGAAACCGAATCCAACGGTGATGTAGATGCCTGCTGCTCCAGGGTCCATCAGCGGATGTTCCATTTGGCCCGGGGTCAAATCGATGTTTCGAATCTCACACGATTCAGCCCCGTTTGAACACGGCGCTTGAGCGAATTCATCCTCTGAAGGCACTGTGAAATCGATTTGTGTAAAACCAATTGGTTCAATCATCGCAGGCGGTGAAAGCAGCACTCTGTTGGCAAGCACGTCGCGCTTTCCATCCCGCTCGACGATAATATCGACGCGAGCCAAGCCCGGATCCAAATGTTCAAACTCAAAGGCACCGGATGAATCAGTGAACACTTCTGAATAATTCCAAATTCCATTTTCATCCCAAGAGACATACACCGTAGCGTTGACCAAGGCATCCCCGTTGTGGTCGGAAACCGTACCGCGGAATGTGGCCGATTCATCGGGAGCGTTCAACGATAACCGATAGACAAATTCGTCAGGCCGGACAAGACCGTCCTCGGCTGAGGCGTAATCAAGCCCGTTGAGAAACCCGAGCAAGCAAATGAAGATGACAAAAACGGCGATGGCTTTTCCCATCGGATGGAGGTTTGGGTCCTCAATGGTCAACACCGCTTCTGATGACGAGAACATCATTGCTGACTGAGGCTCTTGTAAACCTGTCAGTTCGTCGAGGTAGTCGTCTTTTTCTTCAACCGGTTCAAAGGGCGCCTCTTCTCCCTCTTCGCCCATGGTTGTGGGATGGAGCGGTCCTACTTGACCTCAATGCGCCCGTCAGAGTGGGCCAGAAGCCTCGAGAGGGCTTGTTCATGGATCCAAACGGTCATCTCGATCAGTCCGTCGGCTTGACGGTCCGTTTCGGTGACGAGCCCCGCATCGTACACGTCTGAAACATAGCCTTCAATGCCCCGCTTGCTGTGTTCTGATGGGGGCAACAAAATCAATTCAACTTGAGGGCCAAACAGATGAAAGAGAATTGCATTTTTGAGTTCCTGCATCCCCTTGCCGCTGTGAGCGGATATGACATATGGCTCCGGCAAGCCAAGCGCGCCCACTGTGGCTATGGCTTCCTCGACTTGTTGCTCAGTTGCCTGATCAACCTTGGTGAGGACGGTCAGCACGTGGTGCTTAAGCGAGTCAGCGTCCCGCTGCCAGGGGAATTCGTCATCGATTTCTTCGCCGTAAAAGCGAGTAAAGACTTCTTGGCGAGAAGTGAAGAGTTTGCGTTCGAGTTCCATCGGGGGATCGCTCGCATCAGCCAAAATCAAGAGAAGATCGGCTTCCAATGCCTCAGCAAGAGTTGCTCGAAAGGCGTCAAGCGTCGCTGAAGGCAGTGAATCGATGAAACCAATCGTGTCGGCAAGCAGCACCCGAGGGCTTGCTTCCATTCGGCCGAGTGTGGTTTCAAGCGTTGAAAACAACTTGTCTTCGACGAGGACTTCTTTTCCTGACAGGTTGAGAAACAGACTCGATTTTCCGGCGTTTGTGTAGCCCGCCAAACCAACCGTCATTGCCCCACTGCGGGAGCGTTGTCTGCGGCGCTCGGATTGGGCCCCTGCATGCTTTTGTTGCCGCTTTCTCAGGTGCGTTAATTCTCGATTGATGTTGGCGATTGAAGCTTCCAGAGCCGTGATACCGCCGCCACCATAACCCGCTCGCTCGCCGGTTGTGGAGCGGTTGGCAAGTTCCCGCAGCACGGTTCGATCCGACTGCAGCCGAGCAATTCGAACCTGCGTACGCGCCTCAATTGAAGCGGCATGTGAAGTGAACAGCGACAAAAGCAAGCGAACGCGGTCCCATACTTCGATCTTGACGCCGTCGCTGACGCCGACCAGTTGCCGGGGCGTGGCGTTGGTATGAAGCAAAACCAGATCCACACCAACCCACGGATGCCCCTTTGGCCTCGAGGCAAGTTCGTCAGAAACGTCTTGCAGTCGACCTTTTCCAAAGTAGCCGCGAGGGTCTTCATTGCCCGGTTGGTGCAGCGTTTCGACAATCTGAATGCCCATGGTGCCAACCAGAGCAATGAATTCGGAGGCGTCTTCTGAGCCTCGCAACAAAAGGATGGCTTTCCTTCCTTCGTGGTTGGTTCGCGCTTCGCCAAGCGTCACGCCTCCTGTTCCTGCCAAGATAAACGGGTCAGCGTCATCCTTGGCCATGGTTGGGCGTTGAGTCATTGTCATAAGAGTCCACCTCAACCTCACCTCATGGTCGAAGGGCACCACGTCACGGTGGAATGGTCAGGCGACCCTGCGCTTGGCGTCGTCTATCTTGCCGCTGCCTCGCGCCCGCACTGCAAAGCCAAACTCTCAGAGCGGGAAGGGAAAGCCCATCTCACGGTCCAAGTTCACCACACTTCATTGCAGACACTGCGGGACATTGTCGACGAGTTGATGGTCTCGCTTGCGGACATCGAAGGCGAATAATCAATCCTTCAAATCCAAAATCACCGGTGCGTGATCCGAAACATCAAGCCCGCCTTGGCGCTCGATTCGAATTGACTCAAAGCGTGCCGCTGCTGCCTCGTTGAGCAGGAAGTAATCAATGCGCCATCCGCGGTCTTTGGCTCTCGCTTGGCCTCGGTTTGACCACCATGAGAAGATCTTCTCCCCTTCGCCAACATGTTCGCGGAACACATCGCGCCAGCCATCGCTCAACAAGTCGGTGAACCACGCTCGCTCATGTGGAAGAAAGCCACTGGATTTTGCATTCCCCTTTGGGTTCCAAATGTCATCTTCAGTGTGGGCAATGTTGAGATCACCGCACACGATGACCGGGGTTGAAAGGTCAAGGTACGGCTTCAGGAAGGTGCGCCATTCGTCCATCCAGCCCTCCTTGAACGCTTGGCGTTCTTCTTTATTGGAGCCGCTTGGCAGGTAGGTGTTGATGCAGGTGAAGCCTTCATGGTTCGAGACAATAATTCGGCCTTCAGTGTCGTTTTCATCGATGCGACCGCCCATCCCTGTCGAGGTGCTTGTGATGGGAAGTCGGCTGAGGGTTGTCACACCCGAGTAACCTTTCTTCTGTGCGGAATGGAGGTGAACATCGTACCCTTCTGGCCACGTCCATCCTTTGGGCAATTGTTCTGGTAAACAGCGGACTTCTTGGAGCATCCAAACATCCGCATCAATGGAATCAAAATAGCCGTCGATGCCCTTTCTGATGGCGGCTCTGATCCCGTTGACGTTCCATGAGACGAAGCGCATGAATGGCGGTTGGCCCGCCGGTGAATAAGTGTTCAACCCGTGATTTTTGAAATCAGGCGACCGGCTTTTCTGCCAGAAGACACGGCCCCGTCTGCCAATTCATGTTCGTTTTCGACCCATGCGCCAGCCAGCACAACCCCGTGGTCTTTGAAGGCAAGCGGGTTGATTTTGAAGGCCCCTGCGTCATGAACCGTGATGTTGGCTTGGCGCCCATCTTGCACAATGTGATTTCGCCAGCCAAGCGCCCGTTCGTCCAAGAAGGCCTCGAGAGCCGCCAAGCGTTGTTCTGCTGAATCAAAGCGAGTCGCCCCTGCGTCATGGGCTAAACCGCCAACCGCAATGGCAGCAAGGTGCGAGCCGTTCGGTCCAAGTTTAGGTTGGATTCCGATGTAATCGAGGATGCTCATTTGCCGTTCAACGTCGACAAGGGCGTGGCGGTCACCAAATGGTTTCGCATCCAATGCAACTTCGATGGTTGACGCTGTTATGCGTTTCAAGCGACTGAAGTGCTGTTCTGTCGCTGTCGAATCGATATCCGAAAGGAGGCGTCGCGCTTTTTTTGCGCCGCATGCAAGAACGATCACATCTGTTTCGATGGTTCGCCCGTTTGAGAGGTGGACGGTACCCTGTTCAATTCGAGTGACTTCTAAACCGCATTCGATGAACACACCCACTTCATCCAGCGCTGCAGCCATGCGACCGACCAGACCCGCCCAGCCTTCGTTGCTCACGAGCAATTGGCTCTTGTTGAGCGCTTGCATACGAGCGGTGTTGTTGGTGCCCCAGTTGGCCAAGAGGTTGGCTCCTTGCACAATTGGATGACCGGTGTCGTTTGCCTTCAGCGCCCGTTTGTGGAGCGATGCTTGATGCAGATCCCCAGTTGGCCGAATCATTCCGTGGCCGAGAACTTCGGTCCGATGAGGTCGCAGTGGACTCACCGCAAGGCGCACTCGACTGAGCCGCTTTGCAATGGAGTGAAGTGGCCCGTTTTTCAATAAAAGATGCGGGCCATAGCCGATGGCAAATCCATCGAGCGGCTGGCTTGTTGCTCTACCGCCAATTCTCGAGCTGCGTTCCAGCGCCACGACATGGTGGCCAGCAGTGGTGGCTTCGAGGGCCGCTGATAATCCTGCAAGCCCTCCACCAACAACGAGGACTCGGACCATACAACGCCCAGTTGGCATACCATCATCAACCCATTCACGGTTCAATCGGTGCGGCATGTTCATGGTTGTTCGACTTACACAGCAGAAATCATAGGCGATGTGCAATGGACGAACGACCTCTCATCATCGACGTAGTTGACAATGGCGGACAGTGGACGCACCGCGAGTGGCGCATGTTGCGTTACCTCAAAGTGGACACGAAAATCATCGAAAACACAACGCCAGTCGAAGAGCTTCGGGCGGTTGATGGAATTATTCTATCGGGCGGTGCAGCACGCGTCGGCCTCACGGGCGAACTTGGAAACTGTGGGGCTTACCTCGAACTCGATGTGCCCGTGCTCGGCATATGCGCTGGCCATCAATTCATGGCGAGGTTCTACGGCGGCGATGCTCGAGAATCTCCCGAACCAGAATTCGGTGCTATGCAAATCAAACTTCATGATGGCGGAGGCATGATTTTTGCCGGAACCGGAGAATCACAAACTGTATGGGAATCTCATAACGACGAGGTTCACGAAGTCCCTGATGGATTTTTCATCACTGCAAGCAGCGATTCTTGCCAAGTTCAAGGCATGGAGAATGAGAAAGGCGATCGCTTCGGACTGCAATTCCATCCGGAAGTCAACGATTCTGAATTTGGAAAAGAGATGTTCGACAACTTCGTGGAAGTGTGTCGAAAGGCTCGAGAGGCTCAATGAGAGGGTCACGCCTCTTCATCCGAAGGGTGATCTTCGGGTTCGGTCTTTTGGCGCAGGCTTGCGGCTGGGAAGGCAAGCCACAGCACTGGAAGAATAAACAGCGATTGTATGTTTTTTCCTGCTTTTGCCGTTAGCCTTGATTCAAATTGAACCCAAGATGAAGCGTCTTTGCTCCCCTCGGCCGGGACTTCTGCTCTGACGGTTGATTGATTGGACTTTTCAACCAAGCCAAGGTCGTACCCGTTGAACATCATGTCCACGTGCACGCCCAGTGGGGCAAGGGAGAAATCGACAGAACTTGTGCCGTGGACCATCGCCCCGTCTTCTGTTTGCGCGACAAATGTTTCATTGGCAAGGCTGTCGTTCGACGACGATTTGCTTTCCTCGTCCCCTTCCTCGCCTCCAGCCAAGTCGCTCAAGTACGCCCCAGGAAGGAGGACCAGGAAGCACAACAAAACGCTGGACCAAACGACCCCTCGCAGTGTGGCTCGTAGGCGAAGACCAAACAGCATAACGAGCTCTGAGATGACAAGCAAACTTAGGCATGCCTTGGTGAACAATCGCGCTTGATTAAGGCGGTCTTTCGGCGGTTCATCCTCGTCTGAAGAAGAGGATTGTTCCGATGGCTCTGATGGTGTTGTCTCGTTTTGTTTTGGTTCATCATAGTCACGAACCAGCATGTAAAGCACAAAGGAAGTGGAATTCTCCATCTTGATATCGATCAGTGTTTGGTCGTCATCGACGGCGATGATTGCCTTAATGTTGGTCGGGGAAGGTCTGCCTTCCGTGTATCGCCCATCAAATTGGACAACAAGCCATGCTGACATCAAGATATGAATCACAATCAAGATGGTCGCAACACCACGTACGGCGGTACCCACATGAGAGGGTGCCGGACGTAGTGACATGCCCATGCCTGCCGTTCATCGTACTTGAGGGCTCGATTCAAGCCTCTTCGGTTCGACGTCCAATCACAATACCCGCAAGGGAAATCACTGCAATCAATGAAATTGGAGACAAGGCCGGCAAAGCACCGGCAAGACCTGCGTCTTCTGCAAGTTCCTCGGCTGTTTGTGGCGGGGTGTCTTCGTTGACGGTCTCATTGGCAGTGAACGAGTCTGGGAAGTCAAGTTCGCTGGTATCAACACCTGCTTCTTCGAGCGCTTCTGAAATTTCTCCAAGGTCGTGATCCTCAACATTGACGATGTCTTCGATGCTGTTTGCATCCTCTGCTTCATCAGCAGCGGTGCTCGCTGGAACGCCTGTGAGGTATCGGATGCTCATCTTGACTGGTGCGTCGTCAGAGTAGCCTTGTGTTGCTGGGCCCGCCATGATGTAGGCACCATCGTCATCCATTGCATAGACGCCGACGCCGACCATTGCAGCGTGCTCGGAACTCCACATTGGAGCCCACATGCCGTCATTGTATGGGAATTCTGTTGGTGCAACATCTGAAAGTCGGTCTTCAAGGTTCATTCCAAACTGTTCGAGAACCTCTTCCAGATCGGATTCTGCCATTGCTTCAACGATGGCAACGACTCTGTCGCTTGGTTCTTGGCCTTCTTCGACGAGTTCGCACTCTGTGTAGCTTTGGTAAGGTTCAGATGCCCCTGTTTGGGTCATGTGCATTTCCACGCAGTATTCGCCAACTTCCAAGACATCGACATCATCAGCAAAGTTGTAATCCTGCTCTGTGCCATCAATAGGCATCGTATCTAGGAACAACTCGCTGCCGCTTGGGTCGATAATGGAAACTGTGAGTGTTGCATTGCCATTTTCTTCCCAATCATAGACACTCGCCTCGAATTCGACGTTCATACCATCTGTGCCGACCCAACCATTCATTTCTGGACCGACGAACTCGTCGTTGCACATGCTTGAGAATTCCATGACGACGGTCCCGTCACTCGAATCAGTGACCATACCGCTCACACAGTAGATGTGTTCTCCGTATGCAGTTGGAGTGAGGGTTTCTGTTTCGACATACCAACTGCCAAAGTTACCTTCCGTGTTCAAGGCGCATCCATTTGCATCACACATGGTGGCTTGCTGCTGAGAGAGGGGGGTGCCCACAGCGTCAGTGAGAATTGCTTCGACCATGTAGTGGCCCGTTGCGCCTTCGTCTTCTGCCGTAGTACAATCTGAATTGTAATCGTTGACTGCATCCCACTCGATTTCGGTGCCGTCGTCGCAGGTGAACATGTCATCAACGTCGCGGCCTTCGTATTCGTCTTCGCTGTTTGCACAATCATTGGACCAGTCGTTCACTTGATCCCAACTGATTTCCATCCCGTCGTCACACATGAACATCTTACCGTCTTCATCGAAGGAAAGCATTTCGTCATCTAACTCGACGATCATGTAAATGTTGTCGCTCCAACCGCCCCAGGAACCGGACATGTCCGGTTCATCAGAGCCGTCGTAGCAATCATCGCGGCCGTCATTGACTTCCCATTCGTAGATCCATTGGTCGCCGCTGTCGCATTGCCATTGATTGCCGCTAGGTTCATCGTAATTTTCGCCATCGTCTTCATCGCTTTCAAAGATGTCAAGGATGCTGTCGCTGAGTTCATCTGCCACATCTTCTGCAACTGATTCTGCGAATGATTCGCTGGCTCCGCCAATCACTTGACCCATCATGAAGAACATGAGGGGGTTGCCGGGTGGGCAGTTTGTGCATGAAGTAACTGATGTTGTGAGGCCTGCTCCATCGCCGAGATCGACAGTAAGGGATTCGCCCATGGAGAACTCCATTTCATCACCAGTGATGGTGTCATCAAACGTTCCAGATTCTGTGATCGAGTCTGACAATTCAATGTCAAGTTCACCTGCATCAAGGCCGATGTCTTCGGTTGGGATACCGGTGAGGGAAAAGGAGTAGTCGAGCGCTCCGGTGTAGGTACCGAACACCGTGCCGCAATGGTCGATCACTGAATCGTCGTCGACTTCAGCTTGCATACCCATGTCCATTTCCCACTCTTCCATGCAGTACCAGTTGGTGAAATCATTGGACGACATTTCAACATAGATTGGGCTTGGGGATCCAAGGCGCCATTGTGTGGCCGACTCTGTGATGGCATAGGACATCGAAATTCCGGTGTCGAAATCGATTGGTAGTTGTTCACCGCCACCTTCGAAAAGAGCATCGAGTTCAATGTCGTTTGAAACGGAGACTTCCATCGAGAACGCCATGTCCGCTCCGACAAGGTTGTAGTCTTCATCGAGGTATTCGGTGTAGCCAATGTCCACGGTCAACACTTGTTCGCCGCTTGTCGAAGCGTCGATGTCGAAGGATGTATCATCGCTGGATCCGAAGGATGCAGGTTCCATCCAATCGGTCATCAAGACGCCGTCGAACAAGACGCCGTGACGAAGTGTGACTTCATCGGTTCGACTCCAAACGGTCACGTCTTCGCCATCCATGTCTTGAATGGTTTGAGGTGTGATGTCTTCTGAGTGGTGCACGTACACATTCGAAGAACCGGTGAGGAGTTGGCCGACAACCAAGTTTAGTCCTGCATCGTCTGCAGCGCCCATCACTTCTCCGAGCATTTCTGGGATGTCGAGGCCGGTGAAGTTGGTGAGATCCGAGTCGACGCTGGTCCAATCGTATTCCACACCATAGTAAAATTCGGAGGCTTCAGTTGGTGTTGCAGCCACAGGCCCAGCAGGGACAAGGGCGGCCAAAAGGAGAGCGGTCAGCAAGAGGCTTGGTGCGGATGTACGCATGTTCATGATTTAATTTAAAAAGTTACAGAATATCAATGTTTTGGCGACCAAAAAAGGGGTTTAGACCGCCCCAATACCGATTACAGCCGTTCCGTTCCCAAATCGCCTCTCAATTTTTTACCAGTGTGGTTGGATACCCTTTGCTTCACAACTCACTCTTGAAACCAATTGAAACTTTGACTAAAGATTATATCCCCGATGTTGGAGGTGGGAATATGTACTTCAGAGTGAGCATAGCACAGATCAATCCAGAACAAAAAGAGGCTTTTGTTGCAAGAGCGGATGAACTACGAGATGCAATGCAGGCACTCCCTGGACTCCAATCCGTAACCTTCGTTCAAACAAGTGAGGGGGAAGCTGTGGGTTTGGCAGTCTATGATTCCGAAGAGAGTTTCATGAAAGCAGCACCTTTGGTTGTAGAAATAATGGGTGGCTTTGCAGAGTTCTTTACTGCCCCACCAGAACAAAGGTCTGGACCTGTTATTTGGTCAATGTGAGTCACCGAATAAACGTTGTATGTGTCTTTCAGTCATAGCAAGGGCTTGCAGTGGCTCGATACAGACGCTACCGTTGTGGTCGCCCGAATGTACGAGGGTCCACCTTGTGAATACTAAAGCATAATTCACCATGTCTAATCCGAAGAAACCTCGTCCCAAACTGAGGAAGTAGAACTCATTCGTTCTATCAGATCTATCATTCTGTGAACAGCAGGCACGAGACCTTTTTCTTCAAGATTATATTCATCTTCCTGAATGACTTTTTCCCCATCCATCTCAATGATTGTCATGTGATGAACCCCTCCGCTTTCCCACATCGAAAAAACAAGATGAAGTCCATCTTCTCGCTTTGGATCAAAGGAAATACTACCAGAAGAAGTTCTTGTCGAGGTGATAGAGTTCAATGCATCGTTAGCCTTTTTTATTTTGAGGGCTTTTTCTTTACCATTCTTTTTGAAAACGAATGTTTTCGTTTCACCGTCAAACATATCTTTCTCGATTAAAAATGGAAGTGAATTGGTAATGGAATACCAAACTCCGAAGGAAAGCAGTAGGATGAGAAAAATTACGCCAAGTGTGCCCCACATAATTGGTCGTCGCTTGTGTGAGCATTGAAACTATGGGCGGTAATTGTTCTATAAATTGTGGAATAATCGCTTTACAGAATATTCAAAGGTCTCTGCTCAAACCCTTGTGTTCAAACTGACTGAATCGGTGGGTTTGCAGTGGGTCCTATTCATCGCTAGGGTCCAACATGACCCACTCGAAGTCCTCGTCAACAGACTGCTTGTGTACAGGGGTGGTCAGAATACCCCTCGTGAACGGGGCTAAACCACTTATTCATTTCATAACATATTGTATTCAATTA
>CAJIZC010000005.1 GCA_905181785.1 uncultured Candidatus Poseidoniales archaeon | reverse complement strand
AGCGTCGCTCTGCCGCCAAAACCTTCTGCGCCAGCGGCTCAATCTGCGCCGTCTTCAGAAAAGCCAGCGACGGCTGCCCCGAGCGTTCCACTCCCTTCCGAAGCACCAGTTCCGCTTCCAGCCCAAGCCGAACCCGCTCAACCGAAGGTGGAACTGCCTCCTGTCTCAGCCCCAACTCCAGTCGAAGCAACCGTCGACACAACCAACCAAAAGCAAGTGGCTAAAGCCACGCAAGACGCTTTTGCCGGAGCCTTTGACCTTGGAATCGGGGGAGAAGAGGCAGAAGCACCCGCTCCTGTGGAGGTACCAGTGGCTGAACCGGTGGTTGAGGAAGAGCCAGTTCCTGAACCAATGGCTGAACCGGTGGTTGAGGAAGAGCCAGTCCCTGAACCAATCCCCGAACCTGCGATTGAACCAGTTCCAGAGCCACAACCAACACCTATGGCACAACCTGAACTGACCCCCCTTGAAATGCCGATTTCTGAAGAAGAATTGTTTACAAGTGCCGCAGAACACTTCATCGCCGCTGACACCGACGGCAGCGAGCAATTGTCGATTGAAGAATTGGCGATTGCAACAGGGACTTCGATCGAAGAAGCTACAGCGCTTCACGCCGAAGCAGACACAGACGGGGACGGAAGCGTTTCCCTTTCTGAATTCATGGCTTCCTCTTCAGCAAACAAAGCAGCAGCCCTCCCGCGGCCCATTGCACCGGTTCGAAAGCCACTGAATCAAACTGCACAGCAAGCACAACCCGTTCCTGAACCAACGCCACAACCGGATCAACAGCAGCAACAGGACTGGAACCAGCAGCAACAAGCCGCTCAACAACAAGCCGCTCAACAACAAGCTGCGCAACAACAACAGGCATGGAATCAACAACAGCAACAGGCGTGGAATCAACAACAACCCGCCCAACAACAGCAAGGCTGGAATCAGCAACAACAGTCCAATCATCAGTGGAATCAACCGCATCCAACCATGCCTTCAGTGCAACCAACCATCCGGTCTGGTGTCATGTGCCGAGGCTGTGGCATCGGTCTTGATCCGTACTGGAGGTTCTGTCCGATTTGCGGGACACAGAACGCTCCACAAGGTTCACAGTGACAGCAATAATTCGCCCTTGTCAAGCACTTGGGTGTCGTCAAACCAGAGGCTTGGTTGCTTGAGTACGCCAGGAATGTGAATTCCGACTGATGATGTGCCACCCAGTGCAGTGTTATCGCCGACAGCAAAGTAGCATGTGCCGAGCCTCTTTTCGTCTTCCAATACGTTTCCAGACAGTCGAGCTTGTGGGTTCATACCGATGCCAAATTCAGCGACGGTCCAGACGTTTTCTCTGTCCTTTACCCGAAGACGTCCTGCCGCTTCTCCAAACTCTTGGCGGATAGCAGCGGCAATTGTTCCGCCTGTGACGTCAACGACCAATCCATTTTCGATGGTGAGGGTAACCGGCTCGTCCACAAGATTTGATTCCCACGATCCATCGATGACAACCTTGCCGTTCATGGTGCCTTCACGGGGCATGATGAACGCCTTCCCAGCGGGCAAATTCGTCAGCATTTTCGGACGGTTACAAATTCCATTATCATCAAGCTTCCATTCTCGCCAATTGACTTCAAACGTGACATCAGTGCCTTGTTCTGATTTGACATTGAGAATGCGTCGTCGCCTTAAGTGAGGCTGCAAGTTTCCAATTCGTCGCTTGACATCAGTGAAATCCGCCGACATGCCGCCTCGGCTGAACATTTCATTGGTCATTCCAGGCATCGTTGCAACCCTGGCGCGATCTTTCAACGCTTGGCGAACGGCTCGGGTGTGAGTCAGTGAGTAACGGGTGGGGGCGATCACAACTTGCTGTTGCCTCATCAAGTTCGCAACCGGTGCGGGTGGTTCTTCGCCGTGGTGGCGAGCTTTCGGCATGACGATCAAGAGAACTCGATCAGAGCGCCTGTTTGCTGCTTCATGCAAGGCTTGACCAATATCTCCGGTTGTAGGGTCGCACACAATCAATACGTTTTCACCGCGCCGAATGTCCATGCACGTATCGATGACCATTTGCCCGCTGCGCTGAAGTTGTTCAGTCACTTCCTCGGTCGTGAGTTCCTCGAATGGGCGCTCATCAATCGGGTCAAGGGCCTTTGTTGGGGCCGCTATGGCATTGGCATCAGGGGTTGGATGAATGCCTTCAAGTTCGGCGACGGCTTGATTGATTTCTTCGTCTTCATTGATGGCATTTTCATCACCGTTCTCAGGGGATGTCTTGGCCATGGCGAAACCAATGCGTCCCTCATCTTGAAGGTGTGGCAGGATTTACGAAACAATCGTTGCCAAGGGTGGATTTTTGGACATACGAGCGTTCATGAGCAATGAGATGTTGGTCCGGCCATGAGCACTTACGACGAGTTCATTGCTGCCGTCAAAGACATCCACCGACTTCAAGCATTGCAAGGCCACCTTGGGTGGGACAGAGAAACCATCATGCCTGAAAAAGGAGCAGCTGCAAGGGCAGACATGCTTTCCTGGCTTGCCAAGGAAGCGCATGCTCGTCTCATCAATCCAAGACTTGGCGCCATGCTTGATGCGTTGGAAGCCGAAGCAGGTCTGGATGTCGACCAGCAGGCTAACGTCCGTGAAATGAGACGCTCATATGAAAAAGCCATCAAACTCCCAGAACAATTTGTAGCCGATTATGCGCGCAGCAAATCCGAAGCGATGATGGCTTGGCAGGATGCACGTGCAGCATCAGATTTTTCTGCTTTCGAACCCCATTTGGAACGTCTCATTTCGATGACAAAAGAAAAAATCGCCTACCTTCAGGTCGATGGCACACCCTATGACGCACTGCTCGATGAGTTTGAAGTCGGCATGAAGGTGGAAGATTACGATCCATTGTTTGCAGGTCTGCGTCAACGGCTTGTACCGCTTTTAGACAAAATTATGGCGGCCAAAGCCACGACGCCCGACCCACCATGGCCGGAAGGTCTGGTTTTCGCAGTTGCCGATCAAACCGCTTTTTGCACCGAAGTTTCAGAAGCAATGGGATTTGATTTCAAAGCAGGGCGCATGGATGCGTCAACTCACCCGTTTTCCGCAGGCCTATGGCCGGGTGATACCCGATTTACCACACGGTACGATCGAAGTGAGCCGTTTTCATGCCTGTACGGCGTCATGCATGAAACTGGACACGCTCTCTACGAACAAGGGCTGGCTTCAGAACACGCTTACACACCTCGAGGCGCCGCTGTTTCTTTGGGCGTTCATGAATCTCAAAGTCGGTTCTGGGAAAACCAAATCGGACGAACGCCTGCCTTTTGGAAGGTCGCCCTTCCGTGGTACACCAAACACTTCCCCGATGCACCGTCTTGGGACGCTGAGACCCTCAACCGCATGGCGAACAAGGTTTCCACTGGATTTGTTCGCGTTGAGGCCGACGAAGTCACTTACAACCTTCACGTCATGCTTCGCTATGAGATTGAGAAGCAATTGTTCAACGGCGATTTAGCAGTCAAAGACCTTCCAAACGCTTGGAACACCATGTTCCAAGAATGGTTTGGTGTCGAAGTTCCAAACGATCGCCTTGGATGCCTCCAAGACATTCACTGGTCCATGGGTGCATTTGGCTACTTCCCCACCTACACCCTTGGTAACCTCTATGCTGCTCAACTTCTTGAATCGATGGCTGAAGAATTTGGGGACATTGATCAATTGGTGGAAACAGGGGATTGGTCGCCTTTGCTGAATTGGCTTCGACCACGAATCCACGCCCAAGGAAGCAAGTGGTCACCGTCCGAATTGATTGAGCAAGCGACTGGTTCAGCGCCTAGCCCGGAACCGTTTTTGCGTTATGTTGAGGCCAAGTATGGCCAGTTGTACGGCTTGTGAGTGGTTCACTCTTCTTCGCCGAGCATGGAATTCATCCGTGCGGTCAATTCATTGATGGCGTCCATCAAATCATTGGTTCGATCGTCTTCATGGTCGGATCCAAAGGAGATCCCGAGGAGCGTCACCATTCCACCAGACAACATCAACAAAGATGGTACGTAAACATCAGCAGCGGTCATGGCCCCGTCAGCGGCTTCCAGCCATCCCATAGCAGCACCTGCAATGAACAGCAGTACGCCGATGATCACCTGTTGATACCCTTCTCCAATATTTTCTTCAATCCAACCCATGTGTAGTTCCTCAAACGGGAATAGAGTGGGTTTATACTTAATATTATCTCGCGATGCTCAATTTTAATCGAGAATTGATGATTAATTCCAAGGTCCCATCTCAATGGGCCGTCCAGTTTCACCAGGATGCACCAACAATTGGCCTTTCACACCAGTGTTTTCAGTTCGCTCAAACACTGGAACACCGCCAACAACGGTCACCATTGGCCAGCCGACCAAACTCATGCCACGGAATGGGTTCCATCCAACACGAGTCCAAGCGTGTTGGTCTTCAACCACCGATTCTTGTTGCATGTCCACGAGCACCAAATCCCCATCGTAGCCCGCAATCAACTGGCCTTTGCCAACCATGTTGTAACAATCTGCTACATTGGTCGACATCCAACGAACCACATCTTCGATGGTGCATCGGCCTTCCTTTGCATGGGTGAGCATGACCGGTAGGGACGTTTCAACGCCTGGCATACCGCTTGGGGCGGCCGGAAAACCCTTCGCCTTCGCTTCCAATGTGTGAGGGGCGTGATCGGTTGCGATGCACTGCACCGTGCCATCATGAAGTCGACGCCAGAGAATTTCTAGATCTTCTTGATAGCGAATTGGAGGGTTCATTTTCAATCGAACCCCTTCGTTTTCCACGTCCACTTCGTTGAACGTGAGGTGTTGAGGCAAAATTTCAGTCGTGATGATGGTTTGACCCTTTGCTTCGCTGGGCATTGTGGTTCGGCCAACCAACCAGTCGGCTTCCAATCCAGAGGTGAGGTGGAGAATGTGCAGCCTGTGGTTATGAGTTTCAGCAAGTTCCACGGCTAATTTGGTTGCCAGCAAGGCCGTTTCATCGTCCCTCCATTCAGCATGGGCTGCCATGTCGGTTCGATCTTTGTAGGTGGGGTAGCGTTCATTCAATCGCTCTTCATCTTCTGCGTGAACGGCGATGAGGCCGCCAATCGATGAGAAAATTGTATTGAGCGCTTCCCTTTCATTGACGAGTAAAGTTCCCGTAGAAGACCCCATGAACACCTTTGTTCCACAAATTCCTGGTATGGTCACCGGTGCATCGGGCGTGCCGACCGCCTCTTGAAGTTCAGCAAGGTTTGTCGGGGTTGCTCCAATGAAGAATCCATAATTATTGACGCATGTGGCACTGGCGCTGTCGAGTTTCATCTGCATACCCTTCAAGTCAGTGATTGCGGGGTTGTTGTTTGGCATGTCCAAAAACGAGGTTACCCCACCGCTCACAGCAGCAGCAGACCCGCTTCCCAAGTCTTCTTTTTCTGGTTGTCCCGGTTCTCTAAAGTGAACCTGTGGATCGATGGCCCCTGGCAAGAGATGCAGGCCAGTTCCATCGATGACATGCTCGCCATCCAGTGCTTCCAAGCCTCCGCCGGCGAGAATGCTTGTGATCGTACCGTTTTCCACTCGCAAATCCCCGATAACAGTGTCTTCAGGGAGCACCATTGTTGCGTTCACAATGAGGAGGTTACCGCGATTTTCATTTTCCATGGGCGGATGTCGGAGAACCTACTCAATGAACCCTTTCGCTCAAACGATTGGCATTATCGCCGTCGTGCAGAGGCAGGGCGGAATGCATTGCAGACTTCATCAACCGTGTCGATGTAAGGACCGCCGAGTAAATCCACGCAGTACGGGACCGCACGCCACAACTCGTCGATTGTCTCTCTGATTGATTTTGGTCGACCTGGTAGGTTGAACACCAAGCATTGCCCTCGGGTACCCCCAATCTGGCGAGAGAGGATTGCCGTCGGAACAAACTTGAGCGAAATGGCTCTCATTTGCTCACCAAAGCCGGGGAGGATTCGATCGAGTACTTCTTCGGTCGCTTCGGGGGTAACGTCCCTTTCTGCAGGCCCAGTGCCACCTGTAGTCACCACAACATCGCAGCCTAACTCATCAATCAATTCAATCAGCGTCGAAGCAATGGTTTGGTGGTCATCCGCCACGCAGCGGTAGTGCACGGTGCACGGGCTGGCAATGGCTTGCTCGATGAAGGCGAGAATAGCAGGGCCGCCCTTGTCTTCATAATCGCCTTGGCTCGCTCGGTCACTGACCGTCACGATGCCGATTTTTGCTTTGTCACCCACATGGCCATCCTTGGCTGTGGTTTTTGTTGTCGTTTGCATGAACGATCCCTCATCCCTGTTCGCCGTATTTGGCTTGGATGTTGGCGTGGAAATTGTCCAAAAGCGTGTCTTCAAACAGTTCGGTTTGTCGTCGCATCTTTGTTGAACGAATGTGCAGGAAAGCGGCGGCAACGAACACGATGATGATGAGCGGGATCACGGCTTCGAGCTTGTACTGGTGCATGAATTTCACAATACCTTCAGCGGTGTAGGCCCACGTGATGGATGCGATGGAGCCTCCAATGAAGGTTGCAGACAACACGCGCATGAAGTTCATTCTGGAAAGAAGACCAAGCATGGCACCAACCAACACTCCGGATGCCATGAACGGGATCCAAACAAAGACAATGAGGCCCCAGAAGCCCCATTTGTTGATCATTTCACGCTTCTCATTGGCCATGTACTCAACGGTGGAGAGCGTGTTTCCAAGGAGTTTCGTCTGAAGCATTTTGCCACCAAGGCCATCCTGCTTGGCCACCGCAACAATGCGCTCGTCGCTGTTTGCGGCCCGCTCGACCCGTCCTGCTCCAGAGCGATCGGCGAGCGTCGAGACTTGATTTCGACCTTTGACGATGAGGTCTTGAGAACCGAGGAGTTCTGCGTTTCGCTTGGAGATGAAGCGGTGAAGTTCAGTTTGCACTTCGTCGCGGGTTTTCTTGAACCTGAAGAAGGCAAAGCGCTGGGTCGGGCGGTAAATGACTGAAACGAAGATAACACGGTCATCGCTGGTGACCACTGCGCCTTCCATCGACACGTCGTTGCGTCGAGCAAAGAACAGTTCGAGGCTTTCTCGAACCTCATCTTCGACCCTCGAGAGGGTGTGGAGTTCGGAAAAGAATGAAGAATAATTTTGAGTTTCTTCTGTTTCTTCTTCGGCTGATGTCCCGATGCCAACGCCCGAATCGAAGTCAATGCCCTGATTGACGCCGATCGTACGCACGGTGAGCTGAACCGGCTTGAAGACGCGGAACAGAGCAAATTCATCAAGAATTTCACGAAGCACTTCGGCTCGGACATCCTTGCTGTCGATGAGGGTTGATTCCGTATTCTTGTAGGGGACCATGATGTCAATTGACAGTTCTCTTGGTTCAATCTTATACAGTTCCCAATCCACGTTAATGTTTAGCCTCGTTGCGGTCCGTGAAAGAATATCTTCGACCAATCGGTTGATGTGGGAGCGTGAAAGAATGTCGTCGCTGTCTTGATGATAGATCTTGTACATCAGCGGGTAAAGGACGAACAGTGTGATGCCGGAAAGGGAAAGAGAGGTGAACGCCATCCACCATGCAGGGATTCCGGCAGAACCACCCGAAAGCATTGCTGTTTCTCGCCCGCCACCAATTTCAGCACCGATCAAAATGTAGCCCCAATCGCCAAGGTCTTGGACGCTCCAACACGAGCGCGCTCCAGTTTCAGTGACCCGGACTTCTTTCTTGGTTTCGTCATCGACGAAGGGGAGGAAAGCCAAGGTCTGCTTCGACACATCCATCTCAAATTCAATGGTTTTTGAAATCAGTTCGCCGCCTTCAACAACGCTTGCGTTGGCGATATCTGATTGGTTGTACACTTCAATATTGAATGTCAAATCATAGTGGCCTTCATCCAAGTCTGCGTACGACGCTTCCCAGTAGGCTCGGCCTGTTTCAGAGGTGCCTTTCATTTTCACAGTTTTTACGCTGGCGTTGGTTTCGGACCATGCGGGTGTGTCCTCATCCATTGTTTCGATGGTGTAAGAAAGCGAAGCATGCCCCTCGGGAAGGTTGTGGCCCCATAGAGAGAATGCATGCGCTTCTTCGTTGGGGAACATGTGAATCCAAGGTTCATCTGTGATCTCTTCGCACTCGCCCCCGATATCAAGGAAGGTTTTGGATGCGGCATGGTCAAGGGCTGTTGATTCACCGAGCATGCCAGCCGACATCGAGAAGATCATCAAGGCGTAAAGGACCGTGTAAAGGAGACCAGCAACCAGGACGAAGTTTTCTTTATTTGCCAGCAAACTACGCCCTGAGCCACCGTTTCGTCGGTTGCGAATAACTTCGAGTTCTTTGATGACTTTGTCTTTGCGGGCTTCATGCTCAGAGCCGTCACCGTGGGCGGCGGTGTCATCGCTTCTGCCGCCCATATTTCTCACAAGAGGTTCAACCAAATGAACCCAACGATTGGCGACTCAACTCAATACGAATCAAACGGCCTTTTTTGGACCGAATAAATCAACAAGGCTTGCGCTGTAAAGGTGCGACGAGGTGGGTCAGGCCGGACTTGAACCAGCGACCTCGGCATCTTCAGTGCCGCGCTCTCCCAACTAAGCTACTGACCCGTGCAACTTTGCGATGACCCCTGCCATATCAAGGCTTCCGCCTGAGCATCATGCCTCATTCGATGCCGTCAAGAATGGCGACTTGAGCGTCGAAGAGTGCTTCCAATCCACCGTCTGCCTGAGCAAGCAGTGCGACCAGTTCCTCTGCCGAAAAGGTTGATTCTTCACCAGTGCCTTGGATTTCCACGTACTTTCCATCAGCGGTTTTCACCACGTTCATATCGACATCTGCGTTTGAGTCGAGAATGTAATCCAAGTCAAGCCACACATTCCCGTCGATCAAGCCGACAGAGATAGCAGCCAAATCGTGAGGAATAACTGCGTTTTCATGGTTGGTTTGTTCGGTCTTGGAAAGGGATGGAGCGGTCCATCCATTGCGTCGTTCGTCCTCAGTTGGACGCATGTCGAGCGGCAGGCAATCGCCACGAGCAATGAGTCGGCGGACTGCCAGGCGCAAAGCGATGTTTGCAGCGGTAATCGAAGCGCACCGGGTGCCTCCATCTGCGTTAAGGACATCACAATCGACATTGAGTGCGACGGGCCCAAGGGCTTCCAAATCAACAGCGGCTCGCAACGAACGAGCGACGAGGCGCTCGATTTCTTGCGTGCGGCCTTTTGCGCCACGGCGTTCACGGCGGAACCTTGAGTCGGTTGATCCTGGAAGAAGGGAATACTCAGCGTGAACCCAGCCCTTGGTTGAATCACGGGGGAACCATCCTGGCAAGCGGGATTCTTTGGTGCAGCAGGCCAAAATGACGGTGTCGCCCTGTCGGTAGAGGATTGATGCAAGTGCGTTTGGAGTGAAATCAATTTCAACTTCGACGCTTCGCATTTCGTTCGCTGCTCGGTCGGTGTTAAATCCGGTCTTGAATTTGGCCATACCCCGGCCAGCACCTCCTCATCATCAATGCTTCTCCCATCATTTTGGCTGGTTTTTGGTCGCGCACATTGAAGAATAGGTTCTCATTGGGGGGTCCATGACTCAACCTAAGGTTGCCATTTGCGCGGTCGCTCGGACGCCAATTGGCAAGTTCATGGGCTCCCTTTCAGGCTTTACAGCGGTCGACCTTGGGGTCTTAGCGGTCAAGGAGCTGTGCCAACGCGCAGGCATTGAGGCTAAATCTGGCGTGGTCGATGAAGTGATTTTCGGACAGGTGCTCCAAGCAGGTGCTGGTCAGAACCCTGCGCGGCAAGTCGCTCTCGGTGCAGGATTGCCCTATTCCACACCATGCGTCACCATCAACAAAGTCTGTGGAAGTTCCCTCAAAGCGGCCATGATGGCAGCGAACAGCATCCGTGCTGGTGAGTACAAAGCCATCATCGCTGGTGGCATGGAAAGCATGTCAAACGCTCCACATCTGCTCCAAAATCACCGCAAAGGTTCGAAAATGGGTGATTCTACGCTTGTCGATTCAATGATCCACGACGGTCTATGGGACGGGTACAACGACGTTCACATGGGGACCACGGGTGAAACCATTGCAGATGAATGCAACATTACTCGACAAGCATCGGATGCTTACGCTGCTCGAAGTCAGCAACGCGCAGCGACCGCCCAAGAGAACGGCTGGTTTGATTGGGAAATGTTTGCCATTGAAATCGCTCAACGCAGAGGCGATCCGGTTCGCTTTAACCACGATGAAGGTGTTCGTGCAGGCACCACTGAAGCCTCGCTTGCTGGACTGCGGCCCGTGTTCAAGAAAGACGGTCAAGTCACTGCAGGCAACGCAAGCACCCTCAACGACGGGGCAAGTGCAGTTCTTCTCGCCGATGCAACCTACGCCCAACAGCAGGGTTGGGAAGTGCTTGGTTATGTGGAAGATTACTGCACAACCGGCGTCGAACCTGCAAGGGTCATGAGCGCACCAATCACCGCAGTTCAGATGTTGCTCAAGCGCAACGACCTCAACGTGATGGACATCGACGTTTTCGAACACAATGAAGCCTTTGCTTCGGCATCGTGTTCAGTCGCTCAGGAACTCAACATTCCAGACGACCGTTTCAACCTTCACGGAGGGGCAGTAAGCCTTGGCCATCCACTCGGGTCCAGCGGTACACGCTGCTTGATCACCATGCTCGGCGTGATGCGTCGGCTTGAGGCATCAAGCGGTATTGTCACCCTTTGCCTCGGCGGAGGAAACGCCGTAGCAATGCTTGTTCGGGGCGCTTGAAGTTTGCCGGAGCCGTCCAAATGGACATTTTTTTCTACAGCGGGTTCTAAATAGGGTCGGACGGCGGGCATGAACGGGGTGGATGTATGGTTTCCTTCAGTGATCTTGGAATCGAGCCGGCGTTGGTCGAAGCGCTCAAGGCACAAGGCATAGTTGAACCGTTCGAAGTTCAAACAGAATCCATCCCAGATGGTATGCTTGGCAAGGACGTTTGTTGCCGAGCTCCAACTGGATCAGGCAAGACCCTCGCTTTTGGCCTCCCCTTGCTGTCGAGAACAGCAGAAGCGGAACCACGACGACCAACCTCCCTCATCCTCACACCGACCCGTGAACTTGCAGAACAGATTTACAAAGTTCTCGATCCACTTGCCTACGAACTCCAACTCTACGTTCATGCCATCTACGGCGGCGTCTCTTACCAGAAGCAATTCCGGGCGCTCGACCGAGGTGTCGATGTGCTTGTTGCTTGCCCAGGCCGCCTTAACGATCTTCTCGACCGCGGGGCTGTGTCACTGGATGACGTGGCAGTGGTCGTGCTCGACGAAGCAGACCGAATGGCGGACATGGGTTTCATGGAACCCGTTTGCCAAATCCTCGACCAATGCAAGAAAGACCGGCAAACCATTCTTTTCAGCGCTACGCTTGATGATGAAGTGGCAGACCTCGTCCGTGACTATCAAACCGACCCAGTCACCATTGAAGTCGGTCCTAAGGAAGTCAGCATGGAGAGCATGACTCACCATTTCTGGCTGTTGCCAAACTCAAAGAAACCCGATATCACTGCAGAATTAATCCGCAAGTGCGGCCGAAGCATTGTGTTTTGCCGAACCCGAGCCGGTGTTGACCGAGTTGGCGATGACCTGACCCATGAGGGCCTTGCAATCGAAACCCTCCACGGTGGATTAAGCCAACGCGGGCGTGACATGGCAATGCAGCGCTTCCAACACGGAGAATGCATGGCACTCGTGGCAACCGATGTCGCTGCGCGTGGAATTGACGTTGAAGGCGTCAATTGTGTGATTCATTATGATCCTCCAGAAAACGGTAAGGCGTACAAGCATCGAAGCGGTCGAACCGCCCGCGGTGGTAAATCTGGCGTTGTTGTTTCTCTCGTTCAGCGCCCGCAAAAGAAATCGTATGTTCGAATCCAACGCGACGTGGGTGTTCACGTCGAGTTTATGCCCCCAGAATTTTCAGTGCTTCCAGAATTTGAAGTGGTCTACATTGCAGCAGACCGACGTTCTCGCGATCGTGGTCAACGCAACGGTGGCGGTCGCAACGGCGGCGGTGGCGGAGGTTACCGTGGCGGTGGCGGCGGTGGTCGTGGCGGCGGTGGCGGTGGTTACCGTGGCGGTGGCCGAAACAGCGATGGTGGCAACGACGGCGGAGGCGGCGGTCGATCAGGCTTCAGAGACGGGAATCGAGGCGGAAGCCAAGACACCCGTTCCAGCGGCGGTTCAAGCGGTCAGTCAAAAGGCTACAGAGGCCAAGCTCGAGGTCAAACCTACAAACCTTCGAATAACGCTCGCAAAGGCTTTGGCGAGAGTCAAGCCAATCGCAGCAACAAGCCATCAAAAGGCGGCTTCAAAGGCGGACGCTCGAACTGATTTCAGGCTCACTCTTCTTCTGCGATTGCAGTTGGTGGAGAAAAGATACCATGATCCTCTACAATGTCTGAGGCACCTGGGAGCACAGGCAAAACATCGTCGGTAACAAGTCCAGTGTTCTTGTAAATTCGATTGGCTAATTGCTCTTTTTTGGTTAATCCGGGTCTCAATATCGCATACCTCTGGCATGTTTGAGCGATGGTTTCGGGTCGTCCACCCATCAGCAGTGGCACACCGTTGATGGCGACAATACCAATGCCGATTTGGACATCGAGGTCTTTGAACCATTGGCGCTGACCTCGAACAATGAACGATCCTTTCCCAACGAATTCTCCAGTCTGAGCGGTTTTCGAAACTTGAGCGGGTTTGACGGAATACACCGTTCCATGCGCACCGCCACCAGCCCAAGCGCGGCTCCAACACAAGGCCATTGTCGCTGCTTCGATTAATTTTTCATCCGTAATACGCTCATCTCCGAGCTTATCCACGATTTTGTAGGCCGGCACATCAGCAGGAATGTGGGCTGGTTTGTGCAAATCAATCACAAAACCTTGCGTAGCGCGAAGGCTGCAACTTGGTGCCCCGTGCAGATCAGCGTGGAGGTAACGGTCTTGTCCAGAAAGGTGCTTTTTGACCACTGCATCGTTGCCTTTCGCATCCTTGCCTCCAACCAAGAGATGGCCTCCGGAAATCATTGACCATCGATGATGTTCAAACCACAAGCGTTTGCTCCGCTTGATTTTGTTGAGTTTCCCAGTGGCTTCTTGCTTGGCTTCCTTCTTCTGCGCTCGTTGAAGGTGGAGCATGGTTTCTTCAAGCGCCTCGATAGCACCTCTGGTCTTGTCTTTCTGCTTGCGTGCAGATTCAAAGTAACGCTGTGCATTTTGATGCACCGACTCGTCAATCGAAAGGGTCGCTTGTGGCCCTTTTGGTTCACCGTTTTCATCAGGAAGCACCGTCATGAAGGTTCGGTCAGCAGGAGCAAGAGAAACAATCCATGGAATGCTCTTAGCCATCGATTTGACTTCCTTCCAACCGTGAGATTCAACGGCTTCTTCCATTTGTTTGAGGAGGCTTTCAACGTGACTCCAATTGTTTTGGATTTCATGACCGAGCATTTGTTGCTTCTCGATTTTTTTGGAAAATCCTTGCAGTGCTTTTTCCTGTTGCACCTTACGCCGCTCAAGCCGTTCAACATCCGTCGAGTGGCCTCTGCCGGGTGCTGCAATGTCTAACCTTTCTGCTTCACGTCGAGCAAGTGCGCCCGCATCATGAGCGCCCTTCCATGCGTCTACAGCCTCACACAGGGTTGGAAACATGGCTTGAGCCAATGCAGCATGAGAAGGCAACAAGGTTGGCGTCGCTTCAACAGCATATTGTTCGTAAAACCGGTCGCGAAGTCCATTTTCCTCCATATTTTCCGCCTTTGCTTCAAGCGATGGTCGATCCATTTCTTCGTTTGGTTTCATCAAAAGGATGCCGTGTCGATCCTCTGCTAGGTGGCCGAGAAGGGTGTGCAGAGCAGCATGAATCTTTTCGACATCCGCCTCTTGTGTGGCCATGTTTGGTTCCATGCCGGCAAGGTCGCACACAGCGTTTGCATGGGTTCCACCGAGGTTTGCTTTCCCACCAAGCGTCGACACCAAATCTCGGTCTGAGCCCTCGAACAATTCGGTAAGGATTTTGACGTCCAATTCATGAGGGTCCATTGCTGGTGGCGGTGGTTGGTACTCAACGCCCTTTTTCAGCGTACGACCTGCATAGGATGCATGCGTCAATGGCTGTATGATGACGCCTTCTTGGTCGGTGAGGATGATGTTTCCGTCTCGAAACACTTCCACATACAAATGGTACGACCCGTGTTTGGTATCGAAATCAAAAGCGAGAACTCGGTCAAATCCCAATTGGCGAACGCCAGTCATGCGGGCGTTCTTGAGGTGCTTGCGCAGCACCATAGCAAAAGGAGGTGGCGTCATTGGCATTGGGCGGTCACGATGTGAGGTGTAGATGCGAGCACCCCGAACCAATACCAGATCAAATTGATCTCGATCTTTGGGATTGATACGAAGAACGATTTGCTCGTAATGAGGCATGTAGGCCTTCTTGACATAGGCCCCTGAAAAGGCATTCAATTCTTGTGCTACCGCACGAAGATCGAACCCTGACATTGCCGCCTTCATTGCTGTCGCCCAGTCTCAACGGTGGGCCGACGCTTCTTGAATGCTCACTTGAACCGGAGCAGAACTTTGCCGATGTTTTTCCCATCATGGATATGATGGTGGGCTTGAGCCACGTCTTCGACATCGAAGATGGAATCAATAACAGGGACCAAATGGCCCTCTTTGACGCCTTCAAGAATGCGATTGAGTTGTTCAACCATGACCACTTCATTGCTCCATGTCCCCATGTGAACACCGAACACCCCTCGATTTCGCGTCATCAACCGCAGCGGGTCAAATTTCGGAGTTTTTCTCCAAGCCAAAAAGGAACGCAGTAAACTCCGCTTCGCAGATGGAGCAGCAGCTGACATTCCGTAGGTGTACAACCGTCCTCCTTCCTTGAGCACCGAGAGGGACCGCGCTAAGTTATCTCCACCAATCGGATCGAGAATGTGGTCCACGCCTTTGCCGTCGGTAGCTTGTTTGATCACTTGAACGAAATCCTCGTTGTGGCGATCGATGGCGACGCCTCCGAACCCTTCGATGGTTGATGCCTTTCCTCCCGAAGCGGTCGCCCAGACTTGTGTGACGCCTGCCCATTGGCAGAGCTGTAAGGCAGCGGTGCCAACGCCACCTGCTCCGCCATGAATCAGAACAGATTCATCCGGAGTGATGTGGCCAAGGTGGTGAAGCATGTGATGAGCGGTAAGGTAAGTGACTGGAATGGCAGCAGCAACTTCCAAACTGATGCTTTCTGGTAGGACAAGGGCTTTGTTGGCTGAAACGAGCACATGACTCGATTGGCCTCCGTTCCGGACACCAGCAACAACCCGTTGACCAACAGAGAAGCCCTCGACACCATCGCCGATTGCATCGACGGTACCGCTCATTTCATACCCAGGTGTGAACGGATACTCTGGTCGAGGCTGATAGAGCCCAAGTCGCATCAGAAGGTCAGCAAAATTAATCCCTGCAAACGCCACTTTAATTCTGATTTCACCTGCTCCTGGGGTGGGCATTTCCATTTCTTGCACAGCAAGCGTGGATGGGGAGCCGGCTTTTGTGAGCACAACACGTCGGGGCATGATCGTTCCACTTCCAACGGTTGAATCAATCTTGCCGTATTCAATTCATGCGCTTCCAGCCATCTTCGCTTTGTTCAACAAAGCCATTGCGCTCGTGGACCAAAAGATGGGACAGCGTTTGATCTTCCGCTAGGCCAGGGTGAGCGTCGGGGGTGTCTGCATAAGCTTGCAGCGAAATTTGGGTGAGCGAGGTTGCCCCACTTACGGCATCAAGCACCCGTTGATGCCTTGCTTGGCGATGCTTGATGTAGCGTTCAAACACACGGGTTGGTTGAGCGATTACAGGACCATGGCTTGGGAACAGCAAATGTGGTTTCAATTGCTTGAGGCGTTGCAGTTGTTCGATGTAGACTTCCATATCGCCAGTGTGCGGAGGAATCAGGATTGTTCCAATGCCAGCAACCATGTCACCAGCGATTAAGCCCGCTTCTCCAAGCAAGCATATGTGGCCAGGGTGATGGCCGGGCGTGATGAGAACTTCCCATGCGGTGGTGCCGAGCGTGAGCGTCTCGCCGTCGGTTAAAATCCGGTCACAATGAACCGTTTTGGCAGTGTATTCACTGCCCCAAATTGGAACATCAAAGGCTTCCCTCAACAGGCCGATGTCACCCAAATGATCGCCGTGTGAGTGCGTGAACAGGAGGGCGACAAGGTTGCCCTTGTGGCGTTCAACGGCTGTCGCTAAATCTTCCATCCCTTCACGCAGGTGAGCAGCAGGGTCAATCAAAATGAAATCTCCTTCCGGGTCGCCGAGGAGGTAAGCGTTGGTGTGGTCTGCCGGTGGCAACGTTGCCGTTTTTACGGGCACGACTTCGACGCCATGCGCAAACAGAATTGATCTTCGGCCGGGCAATCGGTCTGCAATATCGCTTGCAGCATCGCTCATGCTTCGGTTCACTCGGCTGAGCGTCCGCTCAATTTCCATCAAGAGGGTGACAACGGGGGGCGCCACTTTGATTTCATGGCGAGCCCACCTGGCCAAGATGTTGACCGGTAAATCCCACATCAAATCTGTGAATTCAGTTTGCGGCTCCAAGTCAATTTTGGGCATTGCATCTGCGAGCCCAGCGTGGTAGTGAAGGAAGGCATTGTCAAACTGAACAGGACCAAACGGTGGAGTGATTCTATGGCAGAGGATTTTGATTTCAGAACGTTCGTGGGGGACATGCCCTTCGAGTGCAAGGGGGAGGTATCGGGTTTTGTCTTCTATGATTTCAGCGCGCACCTCTGGATTGAGAGCCACGAGACCATTCAGGGTTGGAGCGAGCCCCAACTCTTCACTCATTTCCCGAAGGATGCATGCAATGGTTTTGGCTTGAGGTCCCTGAAGGCCTTCAAGTTGTTCGACTGCAGCAGCATCGACGCGGGATACGCCACCGCCTGGAAAGGCCCAGTACGATGGAAAGGCAGCCATTGTTGGTGAACGCAAGCCGAGCAGCACTTCCACGCCGTTCGCTCCATCGCGTGTCATCGTCATTGTGGCGGTTGGCCGAGGAGCGCGCCGTTCCATGGAAGGCATGGCCACGCCTTGAGGAACTTCACTCATGGCGTGGGCTCGAACCCCCCGGCTTCAAGGCTTTGTATGTGGGTTGAAGCGTGAAGGTCATGTATCTCGGGCTGTTGGGGGTTTTATGGCCGCTCAATCCGTTGAGGAACACCTTGCCGAACTGGCAGAGATTGTCAACGAGGCTGAACGGCTCGGGATTGACCCGTGGCCTGCCGACAAACCAGAACGTCCTTGGGCCAAATGGGCCTTGGGTTCGTTCATGATCATCCTCATGCTCAGCGCTGTGTCCAAGGTGCTGTTCCGTTTCGTTACAGTGTGATTGCGAAGCACAAGCGAATCGTCTTCGCCCTTCTTTGTGGTCTCCTTCTGTTTCAGTGCAGCATGCGCACTGGCAACCAAAGCAAGGGGCACCTTGCGGTGCTCTTGTGCATCGTCGGGTTGACAACAGTGAGGGTTTCGGATTCAGCGTGGTAGCATACCGTTGAATTGAAGAAGGAAAGGCGGCACGCCCGTACAACAGTCCCTTAGTGTAGCGGTCCATCATGGAGGATTCTGGTTCCTCCGACCTCGGTTCAAATCCGAGAGGGACTACCACCGCTTTTCAGTGCAATTGAAGGGCACTTCACCCTCGCACGAACATGGTCAAGGTCGAACTTTACACCAACAAAGGCTGTGCGGCCTGCGTCAACGCCAAGCGTCTTTTTGACAGAAAGGGGGTTGCCTATGAGGAAAAGAAACTGGGGACTTCAGCCCGAATGGATCGTGAGTTTCTGATTCGCACCAAGGGGAGTAAGTCTGTCCCTCAAATTTTCATTGAGGAGAAATGGATTGGCGGATTTGATGATGCGTTACGCTACGACAGAGCGAACGAATTGGATTGGTTGCTGGGGCTTGAAGATCGTCCGAAGGTGAGTGTTTTAGCCAAACTCATGAGGATGATGCGTGGCCAAACATTTTGATTAAACCAGGATCTATTTGCCTTCTTGAGGGTTGTTCGGTTTTAGCGTAAAACTGGAGACCATTTGCATCGCGGTCCCAGCGGTGATGGTGCCGCCATAATCCCTGCTTTTGCCACGAACCATGACTCGCAATCTGAAGGTGGTTGTTCGCTTACTGCGGCGCTTTTTGTGGTGTTTGTAGAAATGAACGCCGATCTTGTACTTGCCAGGCGGAGCATCCTCTGTCCATACGACGTTCTCAACCGAATTATTACTGACGGGTCTGACGTTCATGTCCACGTCCAATTCGCCGCCGCATTCGCTGTTTTTATTGTTGAAGTATATTCGTTCGCCTGACGGGCAGAACACGTGCATGTCGAGGTCGTTGTAATCGTCCCATGCAAGGGAGATTTGAACGGTTCCACTTTTGCCACCTTCTCGCTGCAATCGCTCTTCGATGTCATCTTCTTCGGGGGCTATGGTCTCAATGATGGTTACGCCGCTGCCAATCTCTTCTTCTTCAACCAACGCAGCGTGTTCATCTAAACTTTCTCGATGCTCTTCAATCCAAGATTGGCGTTCTTCAAGCAGTGTTTCTCGCTGCTCTTCTTCTTGGATTGGATCCAGTTCGTCCGCTTCGAAAAGGTCGTTGACGAGCAACCGCAAGAATTGTATGTTCTGATTTCGAGCAACTTCTCTGTTTTCATAAGCCACTGCCTCAACTTCGTCCAAGTCCTCTGTTTGACGACCCCTGAGGTTTTGAGTGGCTTGTTGAGGGGGTCGCTCAAACCGTTGAGCGTATTTGTTCTTGCGCGCAAGACGCAGTGCCTCTAACCGTCGTTGTTTGATGATTCGCACCACCGTTCCGGTGACGACCGCACCGAGGGCTATGAAAACTGCGACGGTGGCCATGGCGGTCATCGATAGCCTCTACCCCCTGCTCCTTATTGCAGGTTCTGTTCTTTTCGTCTTTATCCGAGCAATGCCGCATTCAACTCATCGAGCAGAGCTGATGAGGGGCGCAACTCAGTTGCAGGTACGTCGATCAGTGGTGTGTCAACAATGCCAAGGTCTTCGGCTAATGCAGGCTTTGTGTTGTCGAAGTAGAGCAAACCGGTGACGTGCTTCTGGGTTGTTTCGGCTTCGTGAAGTGCGGTGAGTGCGGCCATAGGACTGCTCGGGTCGTGGTGTTCGGAAATGGTTTCGAGCCTGATGGTTGAACCGTCGTGAAGTTCGATGTCTCTGAAATGGCCTTCCGGGACTTCAACTTCCTCAACGGGGTTGAAGTGAGGGATGTAATCGGTCATGTGCAGGGTGATTTCGTTCTCTTTGACATATCCGTAAGACCGCATTGATTCGTCGTTGTTATTGAACGTCACACAAGGGCTGATGACGTCGATAAATGCGAATCCTTTGTGAGACATTGCTGCCTTGATGAGCGCCGTTAACTGCTTCTTAGAACCGGAGAAGGAGCGAGCGACAAAGGTGCAACCAAGGTTGATGGCAAGAGCGCACAAATCAATGGGTTGTGTTGTGTTGACCTTGCCTTTCTTTTTCTTGGAACCGACATCTGCAGTTGCAGAGTATTGGCCCTTTGTCAGGCCGTATACGCCGTTGTTTTCAACGATGTAGACCATGTCCATATTTCTTCGAATGGCGTGAATCAGTTGGCCAATACCAATCGATGCCGAATCGCCATCGCCGGAAACTCCGAGGTAAAGGAGGTCCTTGTTGACCGCATAGGCGCCAGTGGTCACCGATGGCATTCTTCCGTGAACGGTGTTGAATCCGTGTGATTGCCCGAGGTAATAAGCGGGGGTCTTTGATGAACAACCGATGCCAGACATCTTTGCGATTCGGTGAGGTTCGATGCCGTTTTCCCAAGCAGCAGCGATGATGACACTTGAAATTTGGTCGTGGCCACATCCAGGGCACAGCGAAGATTTTCCACCTGTGTAACTTTCTTTCGGCTCGTTGATGACGTTGAGTTTAACGGGTCGGGCTGCTTTGGCTGGTCGTGCTGGTGCGTCGCTCATTGGTTCACCTCCAGAAGGGTGGAAAGAATTCGGTCGGAGTAGACGCGGGCGCGAGGTGGCATACCGTCGCTGTAGGCGACGGAGTGAACCTTGGTGATCAAATCGTTTGGCAATTCCTTTCTCAAGATACCATAGAGTTGGCCGTCGCGGTTAATTTCGAGCACAATTGTGGTCTCATGGCGTCGAATGAATTCTTCAACACCGCTGTGGAACGGAAGTGCACGGACCCTGCACTGGCTGACTTTGAGGCCTGTGCTTTCGAGCATATCGTCGATTTCTTGAATGGTATTTTCCATGCTGCCAAGGTAAATGATGCCGACTTCACATTCCTCTTCTTCTCGAAGAATTGGAGCAGGCAACTTGTCGCGTGCTCCGTCAATCTTTGAACGGAGGCGTTCCATGAGGTTGAAGTAATCTTCAGGCTTTTCGGAGTAAACGCCCTTTGGGTTGTGGCCAGTGCCTCGGTACAATATCGGATCCATGCCTGAGCCGGGAAGGGTTCGGTAGGGGATGCCATCGCCGTCTACGTCGAGGTAACGTCCGAATTCTTCAAACGCTTCGAAGACATCTTTGTCGCGAACAACCTTTCCTCTGTCCATGGGTTGATCAGGATAAGTAAAGCCTTCACACGCCCAGCGGTTCATGCCAAGATCAAGGTCGCTAAGCCCAAACACCGGTGTTTGGAACCGCTCTGTGATGTCGAAAGCGCGCCATCCGAACTCAAAGCATTCTTCGACGGTTCCTGGAATCAGCACGATGTGTTGCGTGTCACCGTGGCTGCCTTCGTACAGCATGGTGATGTCAGATTGCTGCGTTCTTGTTGGGAGTCCGGTGGATGGACCAACACGGTTCACGTCCCAGAACACAGAAGGAATTTCGGCAAAGTAGGCAAGGCCGATGAATTCTTGCATCAGCGAAATACCTGGTCCTGAGGTGGCAGTCATGCCTCGGCCACCAGCCCATCCGGCGCCAAGCACCATGCCAGCTGCGGCGAGTTCATCTTCTGCTTGAATGACGGCGCAGGTTGCGTCGCCTTCTTCATCAACCCTGAGTTGAGGGATGTAATTGATGATGCCTTCCGCAAGGGAAGAAGACGGTGTGATTGGGTACCATGCAAGCATTTGGACACCGCCAAAGATGCAACCAAGCGCTGCTGCTTCGTTGCCATCGATGAAAAACTTGGGCGTGTCGACCGTTCGCGCTTCCACGACATAGGGGTCTTCTTTGGTGAAGTTGTCCTTGAAGTAATCTCGACCAAGGCCAAGAGCGGTGATGTTGAGTTCAATGGCGCTTGTTTTGCCTTTGAATTGCTTTGCAACCGCACTGTTGAGTGCCTCTTGATCGATGCCTAACATTTCAGCAATGATACCGACATAGATGATGTTGGTGACAAGTTTTGCAATTTTCGGATTGATTTTACGTGCGAGTGCAGACATTGGTACAGGGTAAGATACCACGTCGTCGCGGGTCATTTCCATTTTTGCGTTCTCGTTCCAGATGACGACGCTGCCGGGTTCGAGGGCGGCCAGATCGTCATGCCATGTTGCCGGGTTGACGAGAACTTGAATGTGAGTTCGGTCGCCTGGCGCTTGATAGCCATTGTCTGAAAGACGAACAATGTACCACGTTGGTAGGCCGGAAATATTGGACGGAAACATGTTTTTCCCGCTGACGGGGACGCCCATTTCGAACAGGGCTTGGAGAAGGATCAGGTTTGCAGATTGAGAGCCTGTTCCGTTTGCAGTTGCGATGTTGATTGTGTAATCGTTGGCAATGGTTTCCATTGTTCGTGTCCCCTGAGGGCCAGACTCACCGAAATGAGGGGCTGTATGGGGTTGGGGTTCCGCATGCACCCTTTGAACATGTTGATGCGCACCGCCCATATTTGGCCCTGTTTTCACGCTTTGTGCCGCTTCATAATTGATGCGTGATGCTCAAAACGGGGAGCGGCCTCGGATGCATATGGCCGACAGCACCGCAGCAAAGAAATCTTCAGTCAAGAAGTCCTTGAGCAAGCCGGAACTCACCGAAGCAGAAGTTCGAAAGGCCGCATGGGACAAAGCAGAGAAAACGTTGTTGAAGGGAAAGTATGAGGGTGCACTGGACACACTTCGCTCCATCGACGGTGAAGGGCAGCATCCAACCACCCTTCGAATCGCTGCCGAAGCGACATGGGCCAAAGCCAAAGACACCCGGTCAAGTTCTGATTACCGGAAGGCAGCGAGCCTATTCAGGGATTCAATGAAAGGCAATTCAAGCGATAAGCGCACAAACACTCAGTACAACAACCTGCTCAATGAAATGCAGGACGCACGGATCAGCGAGACGGTCTTTCCTCGAATGGTTCGAGATGGTACACCAACCCTCGCTGGCGTTTTCGCCTTCGGAACGGCCTTCTTGCTCGTTCTTGCAGGCATAGCAGCGCTCAGCCAACCACAGGCTGACGGAGAAAACGTGGTCTTCGAGATGTCTTGGACAAACGCCGATGGTTCGTTTGAGAAAGGGACCATCACCATTGAATTGTACGGCAACGAAGCACCAACTCACGTTGAAAATTTCAAGGAACTTGTCCGTGATGGGTCTTATGACGAAACCATTTATCACAGAATTATTGCAGGATTTATGCTCCAAGGTGGCGACTTTACCAACGGCGACGGCACAGGTGGCCACGCTGCTGTTTGGGACGGTTACTGCAACGGCAGCCCAAGCGCCAGTCAATCGGATTGCTCCAAAACGGCTTGGACCATTGGGGATGAAGCCGACAACGGTTTGAAGCACGAACCATACATGCTCTCGATGGCCAAGACAAACAACGCCCACACAGGTGGCTCCCAATTCTTCATCGTTTCACCAGGCTCGACTCCTTCTCACCTTGACGGTGTTCATACCGTCTTTGGCAAGGTCATTGAAGGCCAGGATGTTGTGGACAAAATCGACGCAATTGAGACCGGCGGCCAATCTGGAAGCGATCCTGCTTACCCGGTGACGCTCATCGATGCCTCGTTCAGCGGTGAATCATCATCCAGCTGGTGGCCTTTCTGATTCGTTAAGCGAATCTTTTGGTGCTGAAAGAACAACCCTATCAAGGGTTTTGTTCATAGATTAGGGCCTTTTGGCTCTTCCCATGGCGACCTTGGACCCCTTCAACGCACGCAGAACCCTTTCTGTCGGCGGCGACTATTATTCACTGGACGGTCTTGATGAAAATGGCATCGCCACTGGTGCATTACCCTACTCCATTCGAATTCTCCTCGAAGGGGCATTGCGAGGCAATGACGGGTTCTTGGTCAGCGAGAAAGACATCCGAAACATCGCAGCATGGACACCGAACGGTGAGCGTGGAGAAATTCCCTTCCGACCTTCCCGTGTGATCTTACAGGATTTCACTGGCGTACCCGCAGTGGTTGACTTGGCGGCCCTGCGCGATGCCATGGTGGAGATGGGCGGGGATCCTGAGAAGGTCAACCCACAAGTGCCTGTTGATCTTGTCATCGATCATTCAGTTCAGGTCGACGTCGACGGCTCAAGCAGCCAAGCCTTAGAGATGAACCTCGACATTGAATACCACCGAAACATGGAACGCTATACCTTCCTCAAGTGGGGCCAGCAATCCCTTGCTAATTTCCAAGCGGTCCCCCCCTCACGTGGCATCGTGCATCAGGTCAACCTCGAATACCTGGCAAGCGTTGCGCGTCAAGAAGACGGCGTTTGGCTCGCAGACACCCTCGTCGGTACAGACTCTCACACCACGATGATCAACGGCTTGGGTGTACTTGGTTGGGGTGTCGGTGGAATTGAGGCAGAGGCAGTCATGCTTGGCCAACCCATCTACATGCTTGCGCCCGATGTCGTCGGCGTTCGCTTAACAGGCGCACTCAACTCCGGTGTGACTGCGACTGACATGACCCTTCGAATTGTTGAGATCCTCCGCAACCACGGTGTTGTTGGGAAATTCGTTGAATTCTTCGGGCAAGGCATGGTGGCTTTGACGCTTGCAGACCGTGCAACCATCGCCAATATGGCTCCTGAATACGGCGCCACATGCGGCTTTTTCCCTGTTGACGAGCGAACCCTCGATTACATGCGCTTGAGCGGGCGTGAAGATGCGGCCATCGCTGGCGTTGAAGCCTATGCTCGCGCTCAAGGCTTGTGGTATGATGCAAGCGCTGCTGAAAAAACCTACACGGCTACCTTAGAACTCGACCTCTCGACCGTTCAACCGGCTCTTGCAGGGCCAAAGCGGCCACAAGACCGAGTTGATCTTACGAAGATGAAGCCTCATTTCTTGGAATCCCTTACTCATGAATTGGGCCATCACGGGCACGGTTTGGCGCATGAAGAATTATCGAAGAGCGCTCTGGTCACGCGCAACGGCGAAACTTATGATTTGAATCACGGCGACGTTGTGATTGCAGCGATTACGAGTTGCACCAACACCTCGAATCCTGGAGTCATGCTCGCAGCAGGGCTTGTTGCCCGAAACGCAAGAAAGCACGGCTTGGAAGTCAAACCGTGGGTGAAAACCTCCCTCGCCCCTGGTTCAAGGGTTGTTACAGAGTACTACGAAGCGTCTGGTCTACAAGAAGATCTCAACGCCCTCGGATTCAATGTTGTCGGCTATGGATGCACCACCTGCATCGGAAACTCCGGCCCACTTCCCGAGGAAATTGAAGCAGCCATCGATGACGCTGGCCTTATTGTTGGTTCAGTTATTTCAGGCAATCGAAACTTCGAGGGTCGAGTGCATGGGAAAGTCAAGGCGTCCTACCTTGCGAGCCCGCCGCTTGTTGTCGCTTACGCTCTTGCAGGTTCGCTCGAAGTGGATTTGTCAACCCAACCGGTTGGCTACACGCCCGAAGGTGCACCAGTCATGCTCAGCGAACTGTGGCCAAGCGATGAGGAACTGGCAGAAGCTCTTTCTGTCATCACGCCCGAAATGTTCCGTCAGCGCTATGCTGACGCCATGAACGAGCCTCGCTGGGACAGCATACCTTCCGAACCAAGCCCGCTTTATCCATGGGAAGCCGAATCAACTTACATTCGCTTGCCAACCTTCTTTTCAGGCCTTTCAGCGGAACCCCAGCCAATCTCGAGCATCGAAAACGCTCGCGTTCTGCTCAAGTTGGGCGATTCGATTACGACCGATCACATCTCTCCCGCTGGTGCATTCCCAGAGGATGGGCCGGCTGGTAAATGGCTTGTCGAACGAGGCATTAGCCAAACTGATTTCAATTCCTTTGGAAGCCGCCGCGGAAATCACGAAGTGATGATGCGGGGCACCTTTGCCAACGTTCGCATTCGCAACCAAATGGCACCCGGTACAGAGGGCGGTTATGCGCTTGATTTTGTCACGGGCGAAGTGGTTTCAGTGTACGATGCAGCACAGAGTTACGACGGGCCAAAGGTCGTGCTCGCTGGCAGTCAATACGGTACAGGTTCCTCTCGAGACTGGGCTGCTAAAGGTACCTATTTGCTCGGTGTTGGCGCAGTGATTGCAACCTCGTTTGAACGAATTCATCGATCGAACCTTGTTGGCATGGGCGTTCTTCCGATGACCTTCGTCGAAGGTGAATCTCACGAAACACTTGGCTTGGATGGGACAGAATCGTTTACCATCCCAGTTGGTGACGATGTTGAACCGCTCCAAATGCTCGAAGTTACGGCCGTTCGGGCCGACGGCTCGAATTTGAAGTTCAACGCTCAGGTCCGTCTTGACACGCCTGTTGAGGTTGAATACTACCGAAACGGCGGGATTCTCCATACCGTGTTGCGTCAACTGGCTTTGGCGGAGTGATTCATGAGGGCGTCCGTCATGAAAAAGTTCATCAATCAAATTGGTTTAACTAAAATGAGGCCTCAGTGATGTCGAAACTCAGAGGCAATGTTCGTTATCGTTTCCGCTCCGATGAGCACGATATCAATGTCTTGCTTGAGGGCGATTCATCATGGGTCGATGACCGTGTGAAGGAACTCGGTCTAGAGGGCGTCGGCTGGTCGATGCCGATTGGGTCCGAAGTCATCGCTACGAATTCCTCTGGTGTTGTGCCGGCTAAAGGGGGGCCAAAAGACGCTCTTGATGATTCGCCAATGGGTGAGAAACCACTCGACATGGGACCTACACCAGACCCGAGTCGAATCCCTGTTGTCCGACGTCCTATTGGCCAACTGGACCTCCAGCTGGAATTGGACACCATTGGTTTGCAACTCCCCGCTCGGCCTGACCCAATTGAACTCATGGAGGCACTCGATGAAATGGAAGAGCCGCTTCCAATCCAAGGGGCGATGAGCATCGATCCAATGGCGGAAGCATGGTTGCGCGAATTGATGCACCTTGTGGTGCGTGAATACGGCATTACAGCCCTCCGAACCGAAGTCATCGAAGAGGTTGCAAGTAAGAAACTCGGCGGGCGCGAAGGTACGGCCTTGGAAGTCTGGTTGGAGTCATTGTTTGGCGCTGGGAAATTAGTGAAAGTTCACGGCGGAGATGCGACTGGTTGGGGCCCTTCCCCAGCTTGGCTAAAAGGTAAATTTTGAACCCTTTTGCCTCTATAAAACGGCTCGGATTGACCGTAAAAACTCCGCTGACTCCCTGTCGGGTATTGAAATTTTAAATCTGTTGTTAAACGGGGTACTGCGAGAAAGGTTAAGGCGGGATGGACTGAACTTAGGAGCAAAGGAATTAAAGTGCAACGGGCAGTGGCCGAAGCAGTGATGTTGATGTTCTCCAAAAACAACCACAAAAACAGCCGCGCCCTCAGTATGTTTCTCGTCATGCTGATGGTTTTGTCGACCACCGCCGCTCTTGCCACCACTGCAAGCGCCTCTATCGCCCGGTCTTACACAACAAACCGTGACCCGTTGGACGTCGCTATTGGCGATTTCAACTGCGATGGTTTCAACGACATGGCCGTGGCAACTGAAGGCACCCACACCATCAGCGTTCTTTGGAACGATGGGAACGGGGATTTCAGCGAGCGTCAGGACATTTGGGTCTCGGAGAACCAAAGCCGAAACGCAGATTGGGATGAATTTTCCAATGTCCAATTTATCGAAGTCGGTGAGTTCACCGGTGACGGGGCAGACGACATTGTGATTTTCCAGCGAAACAACCCCTTCAAGACCGATGACAACGGCGCACCAGCAGGTGAACCGGGCAACGTCACCATCATCGAAAACGCAGGCTGCGATGACAACTCGTGGAACATCGGCCAGCGCTACACTCACTTCTGGGCTTGGGACCTCGCAGTTGGCGACGCAAACCAAGACGGGAACGATGATATTTACATCCTCGACCTGCTCAATGACGTTTCAAATCAACGCGTCGTGACTTACCGAGGGCCGATCACCTCCAGCACACAAGGCATGATTACATCACTCGGTCCTTCGAACCAAAACGCTTACCGAAGCCTCGAAGTTGGCGATTGGGGCGAAACTGAAACAGGTGGCCTCAGCGGCACGTGCACGGATGACGACATCTGGGTTCTTCGCTCAGAGGGCGTTGACTATGCTACAGGTCAAACCACAAACCCTGGCAACGACGACAACGTCACCATCATTGAATACTCTTGCTTGACCAACACCTATCCTGCAACGTTCACCTACAACCAAGCAAACCCGCAAACCGGTACCAGCCTGATCAATATGGCCGTACCGTTTACCAATGATTTTGACATCGCCGATATCGACAACAACGGCGCAATCGATGCTTTGGTTGTGAACGATGGCAACGTCGAAAACGTGAGTTTCGTGACTTCTTCTGCTGTTGGGACCTGGACATCACCCACTCTAGCCTACTTCGGACCTTACATTTCGTATTCCGTTACTGTGGCTGACCTCAACAACGATGGTGAGCCTGATTTCGTCAACCCAACCGTTGCCTACCAACAAAACAGCAGTGACTCTGCTGGCGGTTCAACATCGAACTTCTTCCTCAACTTCCCTACGACCGTCCAAGTAACGCTCTCAGATGGAAGCGGCACCCACTTGACGCCGCTCTCATACGAGGCTGGGCGCCGACCGAGCATGGTCGAAGTTGGTCAACTTGCAGGACCTTCAAATTCCGCCCTCGACATTGTTGTTGGCCACACCAGTTACGACTTTGGAAGCTGGGTCGACAACTTTGGTTGGGAAGGTCAATACGACACCATCACCGTGGTGGAAATGGACAGCAAGGATCTCGCTGTAACCTCGTTAGAAATCAGTCCAACTGACAGATTCTTCGGCATCGTTGGAGAAGGAACTCGTGACATCAACGTCACGGTTACCAACACTGGTATGGACGTCCTCAACGGACAATCAGCCACCCTCGATCTTGAATTGAAGGTTGTTGATGAAGCAAGTTCAACCAACAGCAGCGTGTACCAAATGGATTGGGACAATCCAGAAGTCAAGACGGGCTGTGGCACAGGCTGCAACTGGGCATTCGAAGAGTACATCGATCAAGCAACCAAGTGGCATGAAGAAACCAACAGTTCCCAAGGGGCAAGCGATGGAAACAACGATCCAAACGTTTCTGCCAACTACCAGAACCCAACTGACTTCATGTGGGCTGGGCACTACAAGACGAACTCTTCCGGCGACCTATGGTCTGGATACGACAAGAACTGGGACGATGCTATGGTCCTCGAAGACGTCGATCTGACCGGCTCAGATCGCGCATTCATGAGCGTCGAACTGTTCCAGCACCTCGGTCACGGTGTGCTCGGTAGCCTTGACCAAACTGGAAACTACCTCGCAGGCGATGTCTGGGATGACGTGGCCATGATTGAAATCGGCAGCGAAGAATCTGGATGGGACATTCTCTCCTGCCCACAAGAAGCCTACATCTCCGGAGCATGCGCTTCAGGTGACTCAATTTGGGGCGGATTCGACCTTGACCGTCAATACAAGCAAGCCCTTGGTGGCGTTGCTGAAGGCGTCTACTACTACGGTATCTACTCCGCTGGCACCTACTACGGCTGGAACAACTTCACCGAAGAAGGCGTCGGTTCGTTCGATCTCAGTCCATGGGCTGGGGAAACCGTCGATGTTCGTTTCAGATTCCGCACAGGATTCACCGGATCGATTTCCGATGACAATGAAAGCCGTTGGACCGGTCGAGACGGATTCGCAGTGGATAATTTGACCATTACCAAGCAGAACACTGCTTTCTTGGCCAACCCGCAAGTTCAACAAACCAACATCAACCTCAACAACCTTGGCCCAGGTCAAGAATACACCGCTTCAATCACCGCAGATTTGCTCAATGATACAATTTATCGCATCTCTGCAAGCCTTTCTGCGAACAGTTGGGATGAGCAAGCCCAGAACGATGAACTCGTTGGATACATCACACCTTTCAACCTCTACGACCCAATGGTCGAGGGCATTGAATACTTCAATCCCGGTGGATTGTACGCTGAAGGTGTCTTTGACATTGAAGTGGCAACCAACAACTACGGAAACACCGAAGTGGACTTCGATGTGAAGGCAACCGTGTTCTCCGCTACACCATCCGATGTCTATTGTGGTACACCAACCGCATTGTGTGCTGAAGACTTTGAAGGCGGTGCCAATGGTTACCGATACGAAGAAAGCGCAAATCCCAAGGGTGTAATCTACAACGAAGCAACCTGCCAAGATCTAATTTTCAACAACAACGCCTACTGGTTCGGCCATCCGTGTGATACCGGCGCCAACGGCTATGGTGACGCATGGGCCAACGAAACGCTGACCATCCCAGACATTGACTTGACCTCGATGAGCGGCGACTTCGTCTCCTTGAACTTTGAGTACTATGCAGATACCTTCTATGGAATCGACTCAGATGGCACTTCAATCGTCGATGTCAATGATTACGCTGCAATGACCCTCGACATCCTTCGGGATGGCGCAACCTACTCTGGCGTTTTGGTCGGTCAATGGAACGACTACAACGAAGACGGTACCTGCCAAATTGATGAGAACGGGGACAACATTGTCAACGCTTCCGAACCGATTGACAACGCAGAAATCGCCTACATTGGTGATGACTCCAGCACTGACGGAACAGGTGGAAACTACAACGTCTTCTTCAACACCAACGATCTTGTTGCTACAACATCGATTGACTTGACTCACTTGTACGTGCTCAACACTTCGGACGCCAGTTCAATCAACTGGGGCTATGAGTGCATGTCACTCTCCGGCTCCGTCGTGGACATTAACTTCGAATTCCAGTCCGATGATGATGGACGAAACGGTATCAATGACGGATTCAAGGGTGTTGCTTTCAACAACATCTCGCTGCAAGAGTTCACCTTCATCGAAGACAACGCATACACCATCTCCCGAACCAACGTTGACGCAGAACAATCCGCAACTGAGATTGTCGCAAGCCACGAGTTCTTCTCTGGAGTGTACATGATTGAAGTGGAAACAATCTTCGACAACACCACTGCTGGTAAGCCTTGGTTTAACGACCAAGAAATATCCACATCCAACAACATCGAGCGAGTGATCTTCAATGTTGAATCCGTTGACATCACGCTTGGAAAGCCAAACACACTTACCTGCTTGAACGACCAGATTTTGGAATGTGTAATGCCAATTGACAGTTCTTACACCCACGACTGGGGCCTACAAGCCACCAACGGTGTGCTTGCTGGTGATTATGTGTTCAACATGAACATCTATGATGAAACGACCCAAAGCATGGCTCACACCACAACCGCAGGGCCATCACAGTCGCTTGACTCCCAACAAAAGATCGATCTTACCTTCACGCCCTGGAACGGCTGGATGGACGGCCACACCTACAACATCAGCTTCGATGCTGAACTTGCAAACGGTAACCCTTCAGGTAACGTGCGATACTTCCACGCAACCTTTGCTGACCACGTGGATGTTGCAATCCTTTCCGACACCTCGGTTCGAACCAACGCCATCAAGGAAGATCTGAACATCCTTGGCATGAGTTACACCCAGTACACCATCAACAACTGGGACACATACCTCGACGCTGGATGGTTCACACACTACGACAAGATCGTCCTGCCTTGGCAAGATGACATCGCAGCAAAGGACATCGAAAACGGTGGCCGTGGCTACTACCAGAAGTTGGGCTCCACCGCACACAAGACCACCTTGGAAGGCTTCATGTCCTCCGGTGGTACAGTGCAGGCCCACCTTGGTCCTCAAGGAAGCCAGATTTACGGTGTCGACCAAGGCCTCGCTGGACGTTTGCCATTCGGATTGGACGTGCAAAGCCGCAACACACCAGAGTCTCAAATTGACTTTGCAGGAACTGACTTTGCCGACCCATACCACCCATTGATGGACAACGTTGACATCAACGCCTTCCAAGGCTTTGATGCAGATTCAACCGTTGCTCAAGCGGTGCTGAACACAAAATCGGTCAGCGCCAACAACGTTCCAGTGACCTGCAACGGTTACATGGAAGACGGTGGTTACTTCCAGCGGTTAATCCGCGACGGAGCAGACAATCAAGACACCATCCTCGGCGTGTGCAGTTACTACTCCGGTGGACTCATAGTTTCCACCATGGACGTTTCAACCCACTCAGAGCGAGCTGACAGCACCACACTCCCGCTTCTCGGAAACATGCTTGCCTACCAAGTGACTCCGTACCCTGAAGGCTTCGGAACGCTTGGAAACGGTCTTGATTTGAAAATCAACGACCAAGTGCCTGGCATCAACCCAAGCACCGGTGGCTACGAACTTCGTTACATGAAGAGCGACGCTGATTTGACGTTCTCCTACACGACCACGACAACAGAAACCCTCAGCACCGACTGGATTGTTTCTGGCCCAACCTCGTGGGACGGATCGACCATGGCCACTGGAATGACCGCAGTCAACACCGATGCTATGCCTGTGATGAACTTCTGTAAGGCTGACCTCTCTTCCGCTACGGGCTGCGCTCAAGGTGAGCAGTGGACCATCACTCTGATGCTCCACGACGCTGCAGGGCACGCTCGAGTGATTGAGGTGACCGTCGAAACCAACGACGTTTACGCTGACGAATATCGACCAACTGCTGAAGCAATGATTGACATGCGTGAAGAATACACCGATCTTGTCGAATTCGTTGGAACGAAGACCGTCTCAAACACGGAATGGTCTGTCAACCGAATTATTCTCGATGAAGATGGTGAAGTTACAGTGCACTTTGATGCAAGCAACTCAACCGACCTTGACGCACTGGAAGGCAGCGGAATTGAAACCTATGAATGGAAGGTTCTCTTCGATGCACCGTACGGCGACGACTCGTTCAGCCTCGACGGTCACACCTTCGAGCAAACGGCAGCAAGCGACGGCGCATGGGCTTACACCTTCCGCAACGTGACAGTGGACCCAAGCGGTACAACGGAGAATCAAATCCGTATCGAATTAATTGTTTATGACAAAGCAGGCAAGTTCTCGGAAAAGTATCGAATGTACTTTGTCGTTGTTCCTGACGGCTTTGGCGATGAAGAACCGGTTGTTCAATTGGACGCTTCCCTCAACGCTTCCCGTGTTGCCTCAGACACAGTGACCATCTCTGGTACAGTCCTCTCGGGTGCAGAAAACGGCGACGTTTACGTCGAAGCAGCCTTCGTCGAATCTGATTTCGATGCAAGTGCAGTGGACAAGTACAACCTCGGACTCATTGGAGCCTGGGACCGGTCAAACAAGACAGGTGATGCTGAAACTTTTGACCTCACCCTTTCCCTAGAAGACATGTACACCAACAAGTCACAAAGCCAACGAATCTTCATCAAGATTTACGAAGGCGATGACGAACGATGGGTCACAATCAAGTGGATCGAAATTCAACTTCCAGCCTGTCAAGGCTTGGAAGCAGACGCAGGCGCACTTACAGCAGGCGGAGAGTTCGTGTTTGACGCAGATGGTGAATGCCAATGGAGTGGGGCTTGGACCTACGAAAACGGTGAGTGGAAAGCCCCTGCACAATCTGGTGACTCAGACGGCACTCAAAGCGGCGTTGATACCATGACAATCGGTATTGCAGCAGGCGCCTTGATCATCATCATTCTTCTCACCCTCGTCTTCCTTCGAAAGGGCGGCGCCGGTGGCGATGACACAATCAAGGACTTTGCAGCAAGTTCTGCAGGATACGGATCCGCTCAACTCGATGCGACTGAACAATACGTTCAGCAACTCATCGCTCAAGGCTACCCTGAAGAGACGGCTCGAACTTACGCACAGCAGTACGCTGCCCAAGCGGCTGGAGCAGCAGCTCCAGCAGCAGCGGCGGCCGCTCCTGTGGCTGACGATGCAGTGTACCAGCAGTATTACCAGCAGTTTGTTGCCCAAGGCTACGATGAAGCAACCGCAGCGACGTATGCACAACAATACGCCGCTCAATACGCTCAAACGCAGCAATGATGGAAGGGACCAAGCGCGCCCTTTGGGCGATCAATGGTTGAGCGTAAGCTACGCAGGAAGGTTCTTGTCACCATCTAAGCAGACCGGTTTTGGAAGGAATTTGGTGAAGCGGCCTTGACCCTCACCAATCAAGTTCCAAATCATCCCGGCGCTGGTTGCTAAAGCCGCTAAGATTTGCGCCAGGGTGGCCATTGGATTGTTCATTGCAGTGATTTTGCTCATCGTTCTGGCAGGTGTGCTCTTTGTCTGGACGTCATCGCTTGCAGAGGCTTGAGGTTGGTGTGTTACCGTCCAACGGAGAAGAAATCACTCTTCTTCAAAGGGCTCGAATTGCTCATCATCGGCGTCTTCAATATGGCCAATCTCCTCAATGTGGGAGTCGAAATCCGGAAGCGTCTGTTTCCATCCACCAGGCAATTTGGTTTTATCTTGGATGATCTTGAGCATACGTTCCTGCCATGCTTTGGGTTTTCGCTGCATGATGTAGACATAGAGCACCGAAGTTCGTATTTCTTCAGAAACCACAACATAGCCAGACGAGGCTTCGAAATTCATTGCGCGCAAGAGGTTGAATGCAGGTCGATTCACCCTTCTGAAGATCTTACGGCTGAACCGCATACCAAACAGTACCGTACCGAAAATCAGCAAGGTGGTGAGGCAAAAACCGCCCCACCCTTGCTCGACAAACCTGTTGGAAAAAACGACCTCAAGCAAAAGAACAGGAACGGTCGTTGTCATGAACAGGAAACTCTCCGAGACTGGAGGTTTTCGCATCTTCATTTCGATGGCACCCCATCCATTGTGGTGCCGTTCCCATGGTTTGAAAAATTCCGCTTGGTCTTGCATTGAAGCGGACATAACCATCGAATGTAATTGTTGAATCTTAGCGTATTGCTGGCCGCTGACGTCCATGTTCTCTTCAGTGATTGCTTCGAGTCTGTAGCGAGCTTCAGTGTACAACCCCATGTCTGCAAGCAAGGTTGCTTGCTCAACCAGCGGTGTAACTTCATCGGGCATGTGGTGGCGAAGTTGTTGCCACCAGTCGAGGGCATCATCCAGCAAGCCCAGTTCATCGCTTAGCAATCGGCCGCCAAGAAACCACATTGCGGTTCTTTCTGGTTCGATTGCGATGATCTTCTTGACAGCGGAAAGGGACTGTGCGGCTTGCTTGAGGGTCGGACTTTCTCCCTTCGGAGGGAGTGCTGCCTCTGCGCATAATTGCAATGCATCTACATGCTGTGGGTCTTCTTTGACAGCAAGTTTTGCCGAAGCGTATGCTGCTTCCAAGTCACCTTCATCATAGGCTTCAACAGCGTCAAGGTAGTGTTCTTCAGCGCCCATATCGACACACCTTTCGTTGACTTCTCGATCAATCTTCTCGATCTCGTCCCATCAAGTCGCGTGGTGGGCGGTTGTGGGCATGGCCCGAACTCTTGCCTCGGGCTTTGCGAAATTCTCGTGGTTCTCGTGGCTCTCTTGGTGGACGACGTCCATCGTTCCCGCCTCGGTCGCCACCGAAGTTACTGCGAACTTGTCGGTCTCCACCACGGCGGTCATCGGAACCGCTGCGGTCGCCACCTCGCTGGCCTCCGCCACCGTAACTGCTTCCGCCTCGTGAATCGCCGCCTCGTCGGTCGCCGCCTCGTTGGCCTCCGCCACCGTAACTGCTTCCGCCTCGTGAATCGCCACCTCGTCGGTCGCCGCCTCGTTGGCCGCCACCACCGTAACTGCTTCCACCTCGTGAATCGCCACCTCGTCGGTCATCGCGTCGTGGTGGCCGACTTTGGCCACCGCTTCGTGGAACTCCACATCGGTTGCATTCTTGTCTGAATGCGAAATTGGAGTTGTTGCATTGAGGGCAATCCCAATCGTTGTCGTTGAATGTTTCTCCACCTCGTCGGTCGCCACCTCGTCGGTCGCCACCTCGTCGGTCGCCACCTCGATTGTCACGGTCGTTGAACGACCTTCGGTCGTCTCTGCGGGGTGGCCGTCCTTGACCGCCGCCTGCCTTTGGTGCGCCGCACTTATTGCATTCGGTTCGCCAAGCGAAGTTATCATTGTGGCATTTTGGGCAATCCCAATCGCCATCCATGCGGTTGTTTTGACGATCGTTTCGCTCAAATCGAGGTGCCCGTTGTTCGCGACCTTGGAATCCACGGTCGTTGGAACGTCCTCCGCCACCGTTGCCGCGTGGCTCGCCACATCGGTTGCATTCGTGTCGGAAAGCGAAGTTGTTGTTTCGGCATTTGGGGCAGTCCCAATCGCCACCGTTGGAACGGTCGTTTCGGTCTGGGCGACCACCGCGGTCATTTCGCTCGAAGCGTCCGCCGCGGTCGTTGTGTTCAAATCGGCCGCCACGATCATTTCGTCCTCTGTCTTGTCGATCGTTGCCCCGTTCGCCAAATTTTCGCTCTTCACGAACCTTTTTTGCTCGGATGTTGACTTCAATGCCGACCAAGGCAGGGATGTCGAGTTTTCTGTCCAAGTGAGCAACGTGTGCAAGAGGGGCACTCGTGCTGCCAAGCACAGCGTCAACCTTACCGATGTAATCACCAGTTTCGAGGTTGACAATGATTGATTCTAAAGCTGGAGAGGAGCCGGTAAAGGACACTAAGAGCCCACCTTCGTGGCTCAACGACTGGACGGTGCCTGCAAACATATGCTCACTCTCAGTTTGTGGGGGCCAACCGTTCCCTCTTGAGGGTGCCGGTAGCGGCATTCACTGCTTTTTTCGATTGTTTACCACGGCAGCACCGAGCAGAGCCACGGACAATGTGGCGAGCAGGGAAACTGCAGGCAAGCCTTCTTCGACAGTGACTTCGTCCTCATCGTTGACCGGTTCCTCAGTGCTTGCATATGGGTCTGGAACCTGCACTTGCATGGTGGCAATGGTACCGGAATCGTCTGTTGCAATGAGGGTTATGTCGTAGATTGTGACAGGTGGGTTTTGGGATGAACAGGAAACAATGTTGACATCAATTTCCCACACGACACCGGATCGGACAAAGTCGTTGGTGGAATAACCACACAGCGAAAGGGCCATTTCAACGCCTTCACCGTCAGGGTCCAAGACCTTGCCTTGAAGGGTGAACTTGAGGTAACTTGCATCCCATGTGGCGTTGGTGCCGTCGAGGTTCACTTCGAGTTCAATCACCGGAGGTGCGCTGGCTTTTTCCAAGTTGAAGTCAAGCATGAATGCGTAGTCGAGCATGCCGTTTGATTCAGCATGGCCCATGATCATAACTGGCCCAGGTGCCAATCCATCCAAAGGAAGGGCGAGCATCGATGCTTCACCGGCAACGGTCGCCATCCTCATTTCACCCATTGTTGCTGTTTGGTGAGCATGTGCGCTGATTGAGATTTCGCTCACAACACCCGTAGGTGTGACCGTAAATTCAAGAGCATCTCCAGATTCAGAAATGGTTGCTTCAGAGGTAAAGGGTTGAGCAAAGGTCCAGTTTCGAGTTTCAATAGAAGACGCTCCGAATGGATCCACAACGCTGCATTCAACTTGGATTTGAGCGTCTGGTGCCACGTCGTCAGGGCCGTCGAGGAAGAGGCTCCCCTCTTCATCCAATCCAGTGGTCCACTGTCCAACCCATTCTTGGTTCGCAAATACGCAATCGATTGCCCATCCGCTGTCGTCGGTTGCCCAAAGTTCAGTGATTTCGCCTTCCACAACATCCCGTGTTTCGGCGCTAAAGGGAATTACTGTTCCGTCAACAGGGGCATCAGCAGTCCATTCTGGGATTTCATTCGTTTCAGGTGCCATGGTTGTGAAATCTAAGAACAAGTTGCGAAGAATCGGGTATTCGTTTGCGGCATAACTGACCTCTTGAATGACCCTCAACCGTCCATCAGGGAGGTACTGTGGTTCTGGAAGCGGCATAGCGGTGCTTTCTGCGTTGTCATCTTGAATTGAAGAATTGACCAAGCGCAATCCTTGCAGTTGCGGGAACGTGAGGACCAAGCCAGCGTTGCTCATGTTGGTCACGTTGAGAGCGAGGGTGAAGTTTGATGCCCCACTGTTGGGAAGTTGATCAAAGCGAACATTGTGAGTTTCGTCTTCTTTCGTGAACATGTGTATTTGCAAATCATCGGTAATGGTGACTGGCACTTCCTTGCAATCGGATGAAGCGAGGAGGTCTTGGCAATCGCGTTCTTCGTCGTGGTTGGAAGGAACAAGGTTCACTTCATCGAGCGAAATGCCATCCTTGACGAATTCCAAATCGTTCCAATCGACGCCACCACGGTGGGGCAAGCCCTCCCTCATGCCGATTCGCGTGTCCATGTCAGCAATGCATTCCGGTCCAATGGCTCGCACAGCCTCACGTTCATCCGTGCTCATCCAAGAGTTGTTACCGCCGGGGGTGCCATCGAACAGCTCATCGAGGTTTTCTCGAACAATTGCGGAATTGCTTCCGTTGACAAAAGCCACAGCGCTCATTTGTCCAGTGGCCCAATCTTCGCCAATGTTGATGTCGAAGGCAGCGTAGTTGTAATCGAATAAATCTTCGAATTTGTAACCACTGCAATCGACATCAAGGCTGCCCTGACGGGCGCTCGTCGGTGCTTCAGAGGATTCGATCATGGTTGAATTTCCTGTGATCATACTTGACGCAGCCATCATCAAGAACAGGATGATGACCGTGAATGCGATTGATGTCTGGGCGAAACGTTGCTTCTCCATGCTTAATGCGGGCGTGTCTACTCTCAAAGAGACTTCCCCTTGTTGAACCAAACAGCACCGGTCTTTGAACAATCGAGCCGGGGTACAGTCAAGGTTGCAATTCGTCCATTTTGCGAATAAACCACCAGGTGGGGAGGGCGGTCCAGACGAGGGCCATGCTCCATGTCTGCCATGCGGCTACACCTCGGTCGATGTCAATCAATCTCGTTTCGAGGAGATGGTGGTAGACTCCGTTTGGTGAGAGAAGGTCAAGCGCTCCTTCAAGAGCGATCCATTGCATGTCATTTTGCTCTCCAATGGTGACCCCTGAAGCGTAAGCAACCATGGTTGTCACGAGGGCCCACAAAAAGGTGAATAAAAACCACATGCCCACTCCAAAAGCGATGGCGGTGCCTTGGTCTTTGGTCCTTGAAGAAGCGAGAAGGGTGAACACGACATACCATAGCAGAATCAAACTTGTTGCCAACAAATGCATCAATGCATCGCCAACGCTTGCCCATTCGCCAAGACGCCAACGGATGATTGCAATCGAGATGAAAATTAAAATTGCCACTGGAATGAAAATAGCCTGCCACATGCCGAGAACCAGAGCGATTGCTTGGTGTGTGCGTGGCATAGGTTGCGCAAGCCTCAATTCGAACACTCCACTTGCTCGGTCCCTGCTCACGCCATCAAAGGCCAGCAAGACCGCACACATTGTTGCGCCAAACACAACGCCAAGGCTTGCGTAAAACAAAACTTCCATCGGTTCATCGGGTTGGTGGCCTCCGGGCAGAATAATATCAGGGTCGGAAAACCCCCACGCCATTCCGGGCAAAAAGAGCACCAAGATGGGGAGCATGATCATCATTCGTGTCGACTTTACACGATCCAAAAACACGCGTCGAGCAAGGGCCAATATACGCACTCCGTCGTTCATTCTTCCTCCCCTCCTAAGCGTCGGTGAGGGAGCATTGCCGCAGTTGCGATATCCAATCCAACTTCTTCGACGTCCATGCCAGTTGCAGCACACAACATCTCAACAATGCCGGGTGGTTTCGGAATCCAGGCGGTGAAGTCAATCCCGCGGCTGAGAACTTCAGCCAGCATGTTTGGTTGAGTGTCGTGCAAAACAGCAGTCCATTGCCCCTTTTCCTCTGTTTGTTCAGTGAGGTTGCACCAAGAGAAGTCTGGTGCATCTCCAATCCCTCTTGCTTCGATTGTGCTTGTTAATCCTAGGTTCTGGGCAATGGCTTCCAGCGTACCGCATGCCAACACTTGACCGCGATGCATCAATGCAACTCGGTCGGTGATCGCTTGAAGGCCTTCGACTTGATGGGATGAGATCACAATCGAGACCCCCTTCGTGGTTAATTGCTTCAACAATCGGATGAAGGCCGCAGCAGCGACGGGGTCGAGGCCGTTCAAGGGTTCATCCAAAAGCAGGTACTTGGGCGTGCCCAACAAGGCTGCGGCTAATGTGAGGCGTTGCCTCATCCCTTGGCTTAAACTGGACAGAGGTGTTTTGGTGCGTTCTGCTAAACCGACCAAGCGGAGCAAATCATTCACCCGCTTGAGTGAACTTCCTCGCATTTGTGCAAGTTCGAATAAAGCATCTTCAACGGTTTGCCGTCCTTGCCAACGAACCTGCTCCGGCATGTGCCCGACGACGGTGCGCAGAGAAGAGCCATCAAGCGCCTCAAAAGTACCGTTCTTGTTCAAATGAATCTTTCCTTTTTCAATCGGTAATACCCCTGCTATCATACGCAGTAAGGTGGTTTTTCCAGCACCGTTTGGCCCGACAAGGCCGAGAATTTCACCTGGCTGCAGCCTCAAAGAAACACCCAAAACCCCCGGCCCGGGCTGTTTTCTCCACGGTTTGATGCGCGTTGGAGCATGAATCAAATGACGAAAGGTGACGTTTTTGAGTTCAAGCACGCCTTCCTCCATGGTACGGCGATGAGGTCATGACTTGACAACATACCGTTCGAATCATCCACGAACCCCAACCCTCTTGACCGGCAACAACGCACCAACGTTCATGAGCCAACTGTGGAACCTTGTTCCTTCTCTGTTGGTGTTCTTTGGTACCCTCATTGCCGTTTGGTGGTTGCGAAGGGGGCTTGACAAGGAAGATGCCACCCGCAACCTTCGCCCCCTCTTGGGTCCATATGGGCTTGAAGCGGTGATTGGCGGTTTTCTTCTTCTTTGGGTGGTGCCATGGGGCGTGCTCGTTGTGCTTCCTGTTTTGCTTGTAGTATCGGCTTTGAGTCCAGCAGGTCGCGAAGATTGGCGCACTCATCGTCGTACAAGGATTACGTTGTGCACCTGCCTGGTCACAATGATTTTACTCGGGGGTTTCGTTCCCGTTGGCCAACCCATTGCTCCAGCTGCGTGGGGTGAACCGCTGTTGCAAGAAAATCCAAACGCTCCGCTCTATCCAGCCAGTGAGCAATACACTTGGCTCATGCTGCCCGAGTCGGCGGGTTTCGATGTTGAAATCGTTCAATCGATCAGTTTGAGGCTCCCCTATCAATACGGAACGATTGGGGCCTCTTCATCAGCGCTCGATGTGTCAGAATTGTTCGGCATGGAGAACGGAAGGATGCGACAAGCGATTGAATTGCTCGATCAACAACTCACTGGAGCATCACTGGACCCCGATGAAATGGACTTGAAGGCTGTCAGTACGGAAGAATCCCACCGTTACATTTCCACCGCCCTTGGGGTGGATGAACGAGTCGAGGTTCGAGTTTTTGAATTGCGGAGTTTGCTCAGCACCTCATCCGATGGCACTCGGGTTGGCGAGGTGCTCTGTGTGGCAAAAGCCAACCTTGGAGGCGAACTTCAGATGCTGATTGTTGTGCGCCCAGTTTTGCACCCAGGGCTTTCTTCTGACCGTTTCGCTGAAGCCATCGTTTTGGAATGGCTGGCTGAATGATGGATGAGGTTGCCTCGCAGTATTTTTTTTTGAAAATGAAATATTTAGGGCGACCTAAACTATATGTAGAAGTGGGATTTAGGGCGGCCTAAACCGGAAGGTATGGACATGAACCCAAACATCGCAAAAACCCTAATTATGACGCTTCTCATTGGAACAACAGCACTTGCGGGTTGCCTCGAAGGAAGCGATGAAGCAGACGCTGGCGAATTGGAAAAACTCGTGGTAGCATTCAGCTTGAAAGACGACTACACCAACGTCGATGAAAACCCTCAACGCTTCGCTGATTACCTCGGTGAGACCCTCAACATGGATGTGTCTTTGTACTCAATCGACTCTGAAGGGGCTGCACTGCAAGCGCTTCGATTCGGTAACGCTGACATCGCCTTCATGGACGGCGGAGCAGCATGGGTTGGCTGGCAACAGTATGGCCTTGACGCCATCGCCGCTGATCAAAAGTCCGACGGTCGCACCTACTACAGCGCTCACGCTGTGGTTCACAAGGATTCTGAAATGGCAGCGGCACACCTCGATGACGATCCAACAACAGATCCGTTTTCCTTGCTCGCAGGAAAAACTTCTTGCCACACAGGATGGCTCAAGTCGGCAGGCATGCTCCTTCCTATGGGCTTCCTCATCGGTAATGGATACGCAAACGTGATTGGAGATGCGAACGATGTTGAATCGCTGCGCTCCACCATCACGAACTTCTTCAACGAAGATGCAAGCATCCCCGATTCCGGCACGCCTTACTACTCCTACTCTGGTGCAGTGAAGTGCTTGACCGAAGGGGTGGGCGACGTTGCCTTTGTGAAGGATTCAACCGTTGCTTCTTACTGTGGCAATGAAGATGCATCCACGAACGAAGCATGGTGCCTTCCAGAATCAGATTACATCCTGCTTCCTACCTACGGGAACGCACCATCTCACCCAGTGATGTACAATCCAGCAACTTCGGATTCAGCGACCATGACTCTTGTTCAAGAGGCACTTGTGGCCATGAAGGATTCCACTGAAGGGGCCTCAATCCTTGAGAGCGTGCTCAACACACCAGCCATCTCCGCAACAACCGCTGCGGAACACCTCGCTTCCTATGGCAACCTCATCGAAGATGTGCCAGGCATCTCAGCATACTACGATACCAAGTTCACCATCAACGACTCGATTGAGCCAACCATCTCCAACATTCGTATTGCTTTCGAAATGAAGGACGATTATGAAAACCCAGCCGAGAACCCACAAGTTCTAGCTGATTTCATCGCAGAACAAACTGGCGTTTCCGTCACACTGTACCCGGTGACTTCCGAAGGAGCAATCATCGAGGCTCTTCGCTTCGGCAACGCTGACATTGCCTTCATGGATGGAGGTGCTGCTTGGGTGGGTTGGAAAGAGTACGGTCTTGCTGCTATGGCTGCAGATTTGAAGTCCGATGGCCGAACCCATTATGACGCTCATGCTGTTGTGCTCAACGGTTCTGAGATCGCTAATGCCTACCTCGACAACGATTCCTCGACCGACCCATTTGCAATGATGGAAGGGAAGACTTCGTGCCACACAGGATGGCTCAAATCCGCGGGCATGCTTTTGCCAATGGGGCATTTGATCTCCCAAGGCTACGCCCCGGTTGTCGGCCCTCAAGATGACATTGAGTCGTTGAGAAACACCATCACTTCGTATTTCAACGAGAACGCAAGCATCCCTGATTCAGGCACTCCATACTATTCATACTCTGGAGCGGTGAAGTGCTTGACAGAAGGCGTCGGTGACGTGGCTTTCGCCAAGGACTCAACCGTCGCATCCTACTGTGGGAACGATAACACCAGCGACAATGCAGATTGGTGCTTGCCGGAATCCGAGTACATCCTCCTGCCTTCGTATGGAACTGCACCATCGCACCCAGTGATGTACAATCCTGCGACCTTGGATGTTCAAACCCGAACGGCAATCCTCAACGCATTGCTTGCAATGAACAGCGAAATGTACGTGGAAGATTATTCCATGCAGGGTCAAACCTACACTGGATGCTACTCGATGGTCTCCCATCAAGTTGATTCGACCTCTCCACAAGCCGCTTGTGGCGATCAGATTCTGGGCAATGTACTCAACACCCCCGGACTCGTTGAAGTGAATTCCCAAGAGCATCTGGGCAGCTACAGCGGTCTAATTAGTGCGATTCCAGGAATCTCAAGCTACTTCGACAGCAAGTACGAGATCACTGAATGATTCAGCCAGTCTTCCTTGACTGAAAACCGTCGGCGGAGCAATCCAATCGCCTCACCCAACAGACTGGATTGCTTCGTCGGCACCTCGGAGATACGATATGACCATTCCTCACACCTTTCCTCTTGCTTCTTGGCGATGTTCATGGGCCAACCGTTTGAAAAAGACCTGCCTGCAGGGCAGCCTGAGGGGATGCAATGAGTGACGGCGTTGTCTTGACCCTTGATGGCTTGGTCATCGGCTACGGTGAACCGTTGGTCGAACCGATCAGCCTCACGGTCGAGGCCGGAGAAATCATCGCTATTCTAGGACCATCTGGCATCGGAAAGACCACCTTAATCCGCACCCTTGCAGGGCTTGTCCGACCACTCTCTGGGCACTTCGATATGGACCTTGATGGGCGTGGAAATCTTGGTTATATTCCACAACGCTTGGGTTTGGTGCGGCATGCAACCGTCGCCCACAATGTGGCCTTGGGAGCACGGTGCGGCGTTAAATGGTCAAAAACCATGTTCCAAGAGCGAAAAGAACGCACTCAGGATGCCATGCGAACCCTTGGCATAGAAGAAAAAGCCAAGGAACCAGTTCGACGCCTTTCAGGTGGTCAGCAACGCCGTGTTGCCACTGCCCGAACGTTGGCACAGCGCCCTCAACTTATGCTGGCGGACGAGTTCTTAGGTGAACTTGATCAAGACAACGTCGATACAGTGCTGAGCGCTGTTTCAGGTTTGGTCAACAATGGCACTTCGGTGATTATGGTGGAGCACCATGAAGACAATGTGATGGATTTTGCCACCCGGATTTGGGAACTCAAAGATGGCCGCTTTCTTGACGCTTCGATTGAAGAATGGCAATCAAAGTCGGATTTGGGGGAAGAAGAATGAAGTTCCGTTTGCTCGGGATTTTTTCCGTCCTCCTGATCCTTGCTTGGCATACCCTTGATGGGCTGGTCGAAGGGGATTGGGGGCGGCTTGAAGGCGGTCTTGCAAATCTTTCAATCTTCTTTAGCGAAAGCATGTGGCCTCCGAACTGGAGCGTTCTCGAAGCCCGCTCTTACCCTGTATGTGACGAAAAAATCGAATTTTTCTGCTCGGTTGGCTACTTGGGTATGATGGAGACGCTGAAGATTGCTTTTGTCTCAACCATCCTCGGGTTTGTAGGGGCCATTTGCCTTTCATCCCTAGCAGCACGCAACCTTACGCCGCTTTACATCTCCATCCCTATTCGGGTATTCCTTTCAGCCGTACGAAGTCTCCCAAGCCTGATTTGGGCCATTCTGTTTGTCATCGTTATCGGCTTTGGTCCGCTTTCTGGTGTCCTCGCAATGACCTTCTACACCGTGGGCTACTTGGGTAAACTTCAGTATGAGGTGTTTGAAGGCATGCAGAACGATCCACTGGAAGCCGGTCGGGCCATGGGGTTGAGTAGACCAAGCATCTTTGCCTTCATTGTCATTCCTGAAAACAGCAACCATCTGTTAAGTCAACTGATGTTTATGTTTGAGTACAATGTTCGACATGGCACTGTCATTGGCATTGTTGGTGCAGGTGGTATTGGATATTACATCAGCACCTATCTTAAATTCCTTCAGTACGACAAGGTCTTTGCGTTGCTGATCCTTATTTTCGTTGTTGTCGTTCTCATCGACCTGCTCTCCTTGATGGTTCGCTCCTTTGTTAACGAAGAAGGCGATGTACGAAAGCCGACCTGGTTGAACATGATCCTTCGAGCGAAGGCCAAGAGAAATGCTTCTGCTAACGCCGAGCAATCATTCAGCAGCAATGTGGACTGAGCCATCTTTGTAGAACACTTGAATTCGATCTGGAACCTTGCGGGTCAACGCAGCGACCGCTTCGTAGACTTCATCTTGCTTGACCTTGAACGAACGAGCAGCCTTCGCTGTGGACCATGCTACTGTTTCGAAATCGGATTGACGAATCCATTCAAAGATACGTGCTTCCAATTCAGTCAGTTCTTCGGCCATGCTACGGCCACGGGGCCATAGATGAAAACAACACCGATGAGGATTGAAGGGGCTAAGAGGTGCTGGTCAGTGAAGCGCGACCATCCGTCGGCAACATTCTTCCGCATCGATGTAACCATCCAAAAGGGTGTTCAGTGCCTTCGTGAAAGGAATTTGAATCTTCAAAGCCTCAGCACGTTCACCGAACATTTGTGCTGCACGAACGCCTTCAGCCACCATGTGCATTTCTTCAAGGGCTTCTTCCACTGAGAGGCCCGTTCCGAGTTTTTCCCCCATCGACCGATTTCGGCCGTGAGGTGAAGTGGCCGTGACGTACAAGTCTCCAAGGCCTGCAGGACCAAACGCCACCTCAGCCCGTGCACCGAGTTGAGGGAGTAAGATACAGCCTTCTTTGAATCCAGCCATGAAAATGGCTGCTTTGAGGTTGTCACCACCAAGGGTGCCAACCTGCTTCAATCCGTCAACTAATCCGCAAGCAAGAGCGACGACATTCTTGAACGCCCCCCACAATTCAGCTCCCGCAGGATCTGCTGCAGGGTGAAGAATAAACGTCTGTGTTGTCAAGGTTGAAGCAAGATGTTGAGCGACAGAGACATCCTCGCTCGCTACAAGAGCTGTCGTCATCACGCCGGCAGCGGCTTCCGGTGCAATTGTTGGCCCGGTGACGACTGCAAGAGGGTTGTTTTTTCCAGCGGCTTGGAGTTTTTCATGAATGGCCTGAGAAATCAGTTGGTTGCCTGGTGCAAGGCCTTTGGCCAGATCCAACAGCACATGGCCGGGACGCAGATGAGGAATGACTTGATCGACGACATCGAGAATGACCGATGATGGAACAGCAAGAACCACGATCTCCACGCCGTCCAACACCTCCTCTACATGCATGGTTGCTTCCATGCCTTTGACAGGATGGTTGGGGAGGTATTTCTTGTTCACACCTTCCATCGTGATGGATTCATAGACTTCCTGCTCAATGGTCCAGCCTTTGACGCTGTGGCCGTCAGCAAGCCACATGCGAGCGATTGCAGTGCCCCAGTTTCCAAGTCCAAGAATTGCGATGTGTGCCATGGCGACCATATCGAACGCGGTCCACTTCATTTATGTTGGTTCCCACGGTTAGCGTTGCCACAAAGGTGGTTTTGCGAGCCTTCAATGAGCGTCGTGAGGTTCAGAACAAGTCTTCGTCTTCTTCTTCGAAGTCAAAGACATCGTCGTTCTTCTCCTCGGCTTTTGCCTTGGTCGCCTTCTTCTTAGCGGCCTTTTTTGCAGGCTTTGCTTTTGGAGCAGGCTCAGCAGCTTCAGCCACTGGGGCGGTCGCTTCTTCGATTGGTTCAACAACGGGTTCTGCAACTGCAGCAGGCGCTTCTTCGACAACCGCTTCAGGTTCTGCTTTCTTGGCACCAGGTTGCGCATCGGGGCGAAGCGCTGCTTGTTGCGCTTCTTTAGCCGCCAATGCAGCGGGCGTTGTGCCAGTTTGTGCAGCGAGAGCTCGGCGTCGGTTTTCACGTGCTTTTCGCTCAAGTTGTCGGTGACGGGACTTCTCGATGCTTTGCAACATGTACATTGCATCGTGTTCAAGGAGCGGGGAGTCGGAAATCAAGGTGATGTCCAACCAACCACCATCTTCGACGATGAATTCAGCGAGCGGTTCAAAGTTCAAGTCAGATTTCTTGATCTGTGTGTAATGCATGGCGTTTCCAGTTCTGTGCTCAACGCCTGAGAAGTGACAGTAGAATTCCTTGGTTCCAATTGTTTCACGGACTTGATCAAACAATTCGCCATAATCTTCGGAGGTTCTCATCTTGCCGTGACCACGAGCGTGGATGTGAGCGATGTTGAGAACTGGAATCGTACCTTCGACGTGGTTGACGACTTCAAGAACTTCCTCGAGGCTGCCCCACAGTTCTTGGCGACCTGAGGTTTCAATGCCTATTTTCGAAGGGGTTCCGTCTTTAATCCAAGGGAACACGGGGAATTCATCCTCATCGTCATGCCAAATTTCGGCTACACGATCAACAACACCAGCGAATACATTCGCAACCTGTTCGTTGGCGGCTGAGCCTGGGCTCATGCCACCATAGTGGCCAGCGTGGAGTGTAATGTGGCGAGCATTGATGGTTCTTGCCGCTTGAAGGGTGGACTCAATTTTTGCCAACGATCGGCCTCGTTCAACGCGGTTGCCAAGCAGTTCAGAGTAGTAAGGTCCGTGAATGTTCATTTCGAACTCGGTTTTGTTAGCCAAGACACCAGCTTGCCAGTACTGTTCGAAGTGGTGTGGTGCGACCATGCGAACGGTTTGAACTTCCATGGTTTCGAGGCCAAGGGAGATGATATCGTCCATTCCTTCGACAATCGTTCGTCCTTTGCACGACAAAGGTACACCTGCGGGTCCGAGTTTTACTGGCATAATTTGCATCCCGCAGGTCCAAGCCAAGGGACATCCTATGATAACCCCTTTCCGTTGGCTGTCCGCAAAATCAAACGATTTCTTAGCCCCTGCTGAGGGTGCTACCATACGACCCTTCATGAACTCCAGCCGGTGACCCGTGGATATGGACGAGCAAGTTCAAGCCGCAATCAAAGCCTTTCAGCACGGCAAACCAGTCTGCCTTTTCGATTCCGAAAAGCGAGAAGGAGAAACCGATCTGTTGTTCCCCGGCCAATGCGCTGAGCCTGCTACAATGCGGCAACTTCGCCTCGACTGCGGCGGTTTGCTCTTCTTGGCGATTGGCCACGACGTTGGTGAGCGTTTTTCTTTGCCGTTTTTACAAGATCTTCACACCCACCCCAGTTTGGTCAACGATCATGAAGTGCTCAGTCACTTGGTCACCAACGATTTACGCTATGATGCCCGCTCAGCCTTCACACTCTCACTCAACCACCGAGAAACATACACCGGAATTACCGACCATGACCGGGCCTTAACCACCCGGCGCTTTGCTGAACTCACAGCCGAACTCATTGAATCCGGGACCGAAGGTCAAGCCGCTCAAAAGGCGCTTGGCGTAGAATTCCGAACACCAGGTCACATCCCGGTGTGCCGAGAAACTGAAGGTGGATTGTCCCGTCGACAAGGCCACACTGAATTGGCCGTGGGGCTGGCCCGACTTGCCGGCATGACCCCAGTTGTCATCGGCGCAGAGATGCTTCAGCCTGATGGCGACCATGCCCTTTCGGTGAATGATGCCCGTGTTTGGGCCACTGAGCGTGGTATCCCCTTCCTCGAAGGCGCTCAACTGATTGAGGCACTCGGTGCTTGAACACCGCCGGTAGAACCTTGTGCAAGGGCATTTTGAACAGATTTGGTGAGGCAATGAAGCGCGTGATGGCGGTTGGTGTGTTTGACCTCTTGCATGCAGGTCATTTGCATTACATGGAGCAAGCCAAAGCGCTTGGCGATCATTTGACTGTGGTCGTTGCTCATGACGATACGGTACGAAAGCGAAAGCATGAACCCGTTACAGGCCAAGACCTCAGGCTGCGCATGGTTCGAGGGCTCAAACCAGTGGATAGCGCAGTGATCGGAAACCCTCCCGATGTGCCAATCTTTGACATTCTTCCTTCCATCAATCCAAACGTGATTGCTCTTGGCTATGACCAAGAACACGCTGAAGACAGAATACGCACGCAACTCAAGGATCTTGGATACGAACATATCGAAGTGACAAGGGTCGAAGGCCTTTCGGAAGACCTCGATGGAACTCGCAAGATTATTGCCCGGATCCTCGAACTCGCTCGTACAACAGGGGATGAGGCTTGATGTTCACAGGTATTGTCCAAGGGACAGGTACAGTTCTTTCAATCAAGGATGGAGAAACCATCCGAACGCTTGTGATTGAACTGCCAAACGTCGAGAACCTTGCCATCGGGGCAAGCGTAGCCATTAACGGCGTTTGCTTGACAGCAACCACCATCCAATCCAATAGCGTCCATTTCGATGTCATTGAAGAAACCCTTCAACGAACGAGCACTGGCGAACTTGATGCAGGCCACAAGGTCAACATTGAGCGCTCTCTTGCTTTTGGTGATGAAATCGGCGGACATCTTCTCTCTGGCCATATCATGGGGACCGGGTTAGTGCACGCAGTCAACGCCAGCGGTGAAGGCATGAACTTGGAAATCTTGGTGCCTGAAGAACTTCGGAAATTCATTCTCGAAAAAGGCTACATTGGGGTTGACGGAATCTCACTGACCGTTGGTGCGGTGGAAAAGGGCTGTTTTTCCCTCCACATCATTCCTGAAACGCTCCGCCTCACCACGCTGGGTCAGCGGGAAGTAGGGGACGCAGTCAACCTGGAAATTGATTCAACCACCCAAACCATCGTCGAGACCGTCGAACGGTACTTATCTCAACAAAAAGGAGCATGAAAATATGACAGCACCGATCGGATTCGTCTGTGGTTCATTCCACAAAAAGGAGATTGAACGCATGCTTGTTTGGGCTAAACAAGAAGCCGAGCAACACGATCTCGAGGTGGTTGAGGTGATCTGGGTGCCAGGGGCCATGGAAGTTCCACTGGCCATCGACAGATTGCTTGGTCGAGAAGACATTGCAGCAGCAGCGTGCTTGGGCATCATTGAACGGGGCCAAACTCAACACGGATTGGCCATGGGTCAAGCCGTGATTAAATCGATTATTGAACTTCAGCTTGTTCATGAAAAGCCAGTTGGCCTCGGCATTATTGGACCGGGCGCTGAACCTGAACACATTGAACCAAGACTGGAACCCCATGCAAGGGCGGCTGTGGCTGCTCTTGCAAGCATGCTCTGAACGAGCAAATCCACATGGTGAGGCGAAGCACAGCGCATGTTTTTCTTCAACCTTGACGGCTTCACTTTGATGTGAATGCATGTGAATGTTCAAATGGCGACTCCCACCCCTTGGTAACTTACTGGAGTGCATCTTTATGTCAGAAATTCACAATGTCATCATCATCGGTTCCGGACCAGCCGGATACACCGCAGGCCTCTACGCTGCTCGCGCCATGCTCAACCCCCTGATGTTTGCAGGGTACATGTCTGGAGGTCAGTTGATGCTTACTTCCGACGTAGAGAACTTCCCCGGCTACCCTAAGGGCATTGGTGGGCCAGAAATGATGACCGAGTTGCGCGAACAAGCCGAGCGTTTTGGATTGGAAGTCCGAGATCAAAATGTAGAATCCGTCGACTTGTCCGAACGACCATATAAGGTGGTCGTGGAAGGCGAAGTCTTCCTTACCCATGCCATCATTGTCTGCACTGGTGCTGAATCCATTTGGCTCAATGTACCTGGTGAGGAAGAGCAAAAGGGGCGAGGAATCTCCACATGCGCCACATGCGATGGGGCTTTCTTCAGGGACGAAGAAGTCATGGTTGTTGGTGGCGGAGATTCAGCTTGCGAAGAAGCAACTTTCCTAACTCGCTTCGCTTCAAAGGTCACCCTCGTTCACCGACGAGATGTGTTCAAAGCCTCCACCATCATGTACGAGCGCGCTGCTGCTAATGAGAAAATCGAAATCAAAACTTTCCGTCAAGTTCAGTCTTGGCTATCGAATGAAAAGGGGCTCTCAGGAGCGATTCTGGAAGACCCACGCGATGGAAGCACAGAGACGATTAACGTCACTGGGGCCTTCATTGCGATCGGTCACAAACCCATCACAGCATTCCTTGGCGGTCAAGTTGAGACCGATGAAGAAGGCTACATCCTTCACAAGCATCACACCATGACTTCAGTCGAAGGCGTCTTTGCCGCAGGCGATGTTGTGGACACTCGCTACAAACAAGCCATCACTGCAGCAGGTATGGGTTGCCAATCAGCCATTGACGTCGAAAAGTGGTTGGAAGACAACCATGCTTGAGGCTTGCATATCCTTTATTTTGCCATGGGTCTTGGACGAAGCATGACCTCCGATGACAACCCTCCTCAAGGCTTCAAGTGGGACCCAACCCCTGAAGGACCCGGAAATGAGGCGGGACAACCCTTGTACGGCAGCCCCCAACAAATACTCCAGGGCTCACAGGAACCTATGATTGTCAGATTTGACCAGTCGGTACAACAGCAAACTCAAGCAACAGCCGCCCTCGTGGTCTCTCTCATCGCTCTTGTTGGCGGATTTCTGTTCTTCTTCCCCTTTTTTCTCGCACCGGTGTCGTTGATCCTCGCCAACAAATCCCTCAGTGTTACGGAAATGTATCCCGGGCATACTGAACACGGAGTAGCACGAGCGGCACAAATCATCTCTCTTATCATTGTCACTTTGTTGCTCCTCGGCGTGATCATCATAGGATTGTTTCTCGCATTACTGATGACGAATGGCTTCTGATGGTGTCGAAATGAGCACGAATGAACGATACGACCGCCACCTCGTTTTACCAGGGGTCGGCTTGGAAGGCCAAGAAAAAATTGCTGCAGCGAGCGTTCTTGTCGTCGGTGCTGGCGGCCTTGGTAGTCCTGTTTTGCTTTACCTTGCAGCAGCCGGCGTCGGCCGATTAGGGGTTGTGGATGATGATACAGTGGCCCTTTCAAACCTCCAACGTCAAATCATCCATTCGACAGGAGCCGTTGGAGAAAAAAAGGTAACCTCTGCTCAAAATCGCCTTCGGGAGCTTAACGATGAGATCGAAGTTGTAGCCTATGACACAAGACTCACCCCTTCAAACGCATTGGGGATCTTCCAAGAAGGATGGGATCTAATTATCGATGGGACCGATAATCTTCCGACACGTTACCTTGTGGATGACTGTTGCACTTTGCTAAATATACCTTGGGTGTATGGTTCTATATATCGATATGAAGGCCAAGTCAGCGTCTTCAATTACCAAAGTGGACCCACATACCGTGACCTTTTCACCACCTCGCCACCACCGGGTGCGGTTCCATCATGCAGCGAAGGCGGAGTTCTCGGCGTTTTGCCGGGTGTGATCGGCTCTCTACAAGCGAATGAAGCGCTGAAAATCATCCTCAATCTAGGCAAAGTACTGACTGGGCGCCTTCTGCTGTACGATGCGGAAGAAATGGCCTTCAACACCCTCCGGTTCAGTCGCAATCACGACCGTGAAACCATCACCACCTTGGAGGCTGCTGCTGCTATGTTCAATTCACCTGAATGGTGTGCAGTTGCGGACCCCAAGCGTTCAATTCAAGAGGGTGAAGCCTCCGATGAAGGGTCAATGTTCCAACGCATATCAATGTCTAATTTTATTGAACGAAGAAGTCAAGGCTGGGCACCATTCATACTCGATGTGCGTTCGGCTATGGAACATCAACAGGCCCGTGTTGCCTCATGCGACCATCGCGTGGCGCATGAATTAGTCACCGATTCAATCGATGTTCTGCCCAAAGACCGTGACATTTTGATTTACTGCAAGAGTGGCATGCGATCACAGATGGCTGCCATGCTGTTAATGCAAGCGGGCATGGATGGTAACACCCTCTACAACCTCGAGGGTGGTATCTTGGCGTGGAACGCTGCACAACCTGAAGAAATTCTTCAATGACCTCGACATTGGCCGCCAACCGGCGCACTGCCAATCATCATGGCATGGGCAGAATGAAGGGTGAGGTTCAAGACTCCTCAGCAACCCCTTGAGGGAAAAGGGGGGAGAACATGGCCAAGGTAATCGTCGCAGATGAAAACGAAGGCCGTCGAAGCCTCCTCGCCAACACCCTTGAGCGAGAGGGCTTCGAAATCACCCGTGCAGGGACTCTACGGCAAGCAGAAGGCACTGCTTTGGCAATCATGCCAGAGGTGGTTTTGTTTGACAGTGAATGGAAAAACGGCGATGCTATTGATGCTTCACAGCGGTTAATGAGCGACCCAGAATTTGCATTTAAGTGCCGAATCGTCATTCTATCCCGAAACACGAGTCAAGAATACCTCGTGGGTGCGGCGCAGGCAGGTGTCGCTGAAGTGATGGGCAAACCGATTGATATGTCGGCGCTGATTGAACAACTCAATCGGCACACTCGAAAACAATTTGTTCCACCGCCGGCAGAAGTCAACGTTGGTGGAGGCAAAGGTGGAAGTTTCGATGTATCGATGACGATGGGCGACAGCACCTGGGCTCTTCCTATGCTGAAAGGCCTTGTTGGTCCAGAAAAAATTGACAGCGGTTTCATCGATGAAATCCTCGGCCAAATGGGCGAAGAAGGATTGGAAGTCAACGAGGAATTGGACCCATCAACGATGTCGGCAATGCTTCGTTTAGCTCTGAACAAACTCGTCGGAGAAGCCGACGGTACGGCTTTGTCAGCAGCTCAAGGAGGCTTGGCTGGGCAAGCGCTCGGGCAACCAACATCCCAAGCACCCTCTTTTGGAGACATCCAACGCAGTGAATCCCTCGGCAAAGGTAAGCCTGGCTTAGAATCGATGAACCAAGGATTCAAATCTTCAATGGAAGATATTCTTGAGGCTCAAGCCCAAGGTTTGGCCCAAGACGTCGAAGACGCAATGGATGACATCTTGAGCGAAACGCCCGACCTTGTGGCTATTTATCACGAGGCCAACATGACGCCCATTGACCCCGAAGTGCTCCAAATGACAAGACTGACCACCGAATTTGTATCGGATTTACTTTGGAACCTTGGGCAGCCAGGGGCCGTTTCGGACATCACCCTGATGACGCAGGTCGAAGACGCTGCACAAATGCTCAAGGATGTTCTTGAAGCCTTACCAGCAGCGGAGGAAGAGGAATGAAGCGCCTTGCTTCCCTTCCCAAGCCGGCTGAAATGCAATTGATCGACGGGAAGGTCAACCTTCAACAAATGAAGGAAAACCAACCGCAGTTGTACCGTTGGCGTGCTCTTTTCGGAGCCGTGATGTTGGTTGGATGCGCTGGTGCAGGGTATGTCCTTTTTCAAGACGCACAAGTGATTATTTCTTGGTTTGAAGACGTTGGCCCTCTCGGGCCGATTCTCTACGCTCTTGCTGTTTCCCTTGGCATTGTATTGTTGATCCCTTCACCGTTGCTCAAGGTCGCCGCAGGGGCCATTTTCCCTTTCTGGGTCGCCACACTGGTCAACTACGCAGCCTCAATGATTGGTGGTATGATCGCCTTTCTCTTGGGCCGCTGGTTGTTTAGGGATACAATTCAGGCCTCGATTGCAGACGATGAAAAAATGAAACGCATTGAACGGGCATTGGCAGAAGATGCCATGCGAATCTCCGTCCTTGTACGCCTTTCTCCATTGATTCCAGATGAGTGGCTCAATTACATGATGTCGGCAGGCCCAGTCTCGTTTCGAGTGTTCATGCTCTCAAACGCATCGAGCATCATCTATTCGTTGGCCTACGCTTATTACGGCCATGCGTTGGGTAGTTTTGCTCTCAATAGGAACGCCTTGCAAGAGGTGCAAACCTCCTCTTCCGGAAGCATCATGCTCGGCTTAGGCATCATTGCCTCCATTCTGGCAACGGTATTCGTCACTCGGGCTTCGATGCGGGCTTTGGGCGGTGCAATGAGTGATGAGAGCGAATAAAGTCGCTGATTTGCAGCAACTTTATCGCCCGTGGGGTTTGTATTTGGGTGACGATTGGCCGAACCATGAGCCAAAGCGACTTGCCCGTAATTCACGGTTCAGAATGGAGGGCAAGTTCACCGCTCAAATTCAATCAGCCTTTGCTTGCTGACGCTGCTCGCAGGGAACTCCTTCGTTTCGTGGCCCAACGCCATGACGGCCACCTGTTTTTGGTAGCCAATGTTTGGGATGTCTTGATTGAAAACGAACCAAGCCAGTTTGAGGGAGAAGCATGGCACACCTTCACCAATCGTTTCATTGAAGCAGTACACAGGGGCCTGCAAGCCCAAATTCAGGCGAAGATGGGTGAAGACGAAGCGGTTGAAGTCATTCCCCGTCGAACGATGACTGAATTCCTTGATCGCCGTTCACAACACTTCCTCATCGATCTGCGCCTCACCTTCCGACGGCTTGCTCATTACATGGCGGTCCACATTGGCGACCGTCTTGAGTGGCAACGCTTGATGACCCGTACGCGAAAACTCGATGCTCATCTCAAGACCATTTACACCGACGGTATGTCGACCCCTGATGGCGGTCGATTTGGAGGTAAAGGCTTCCGTTCCACCTGGCAGGAAGGCGTTGTCGCTGTGGCAACCGCTCTCAATCGGCAACAAGATTCACCTCGAGACGCTCGACCCGGGCAAGGCTATGATGGGGATTTAGTCGCTCCAATGATTCGGGATATTGGCCTTGGCCTCGCTATGGGGGACACACCGCTTGACGTTATGGCTGCCAATCTAGGCAAAGCAGGGTCCAACCAAAACGGCGGTTGGAAGGATGCTGGCGGGCGCGATCTACACGTCGGGGCGTGGCACGTCGGCGTGCTGCCTCCAACAGCGCCTCTGCCGATTGCAAGCGTAACGATGACAGGGTTGGCGTTTGCTGCTTGGCGACAAAACCTCGATCGCTTTCACGTTGCATGCATCGGTGAAGGGGCATCATCTTCTGGCGAATTTTGGGAAGCCATGAACCTCGCAGGAGCTCGTGGATTGCCCATTTGTTACATCTTACAAAACAATCAAATCGCTCTTGATACGCCTCCAGCAAAGCAATCTGGTGTTGAAGTTTGGGCTGATAAAGCGGTTGCTATGGGCTTCCCAGCTTGGACCATTGACGGATCTGACCCTGCTGCATGGCACGCTAGTGCGGCGGTCGCCCGAGAATTCGCAATGGAGGGCGGCGGCCCGACCTTAATCCACGTGGAAACCATGCGCGGATGCGGGCATGCTCATCATCATGATGATCTGTACTTAGGAAACGCTTCGGGCACCCCGCCCGGTTATGTGGATCGAGATTTGTTGGAGTATTGGGAAGCAAAAGACCCACTGCCAACCCACCGGCAACTGCTTTTGGATTTAGGTGTGGACGAAATCGCACTCAGTAACATGGAAGAAGAAGAGCAATCAATGGTGGACAAAGCCCTGAGCGATGTCACTGAAATGGCTTGGCCGGACCCGGCGACCGTGACGAAGGGCGTCACCACACTCAACGATGCTGAGACTCATCAAGAGCGCTTTGCACGCCTCCAACAACCATCGTTGGAATCCGAATCAACCGCTCCTCTCGAAGTCGGAGAAACAACCCTCAACTATGTCGAAACAGGAGGTTGGACTTACGCCAGAGCCATTCAACAAGCGATGGCGGACATCGCAACTCGACATGGTGAGAAATGCGTTTTCATTGGCGAAGACATGGAAGTAGCCGGGGCGTTTGGGATGAACATGGCGCTCAAAAATGCTGGCCACGCTGACAAACTTGTAGACATGCCCCTTTGCGAGGCAGTCATTGTCCATACGGGCACGGGCGCCGCTCTCTCTGGCATGCGTCCGATGGTGGAAATACAATTTGGTGGCTTTGCTGCACTCGGCTACAACGCCTTGATCAATAACGCCGCTATGCTTCGATGGCGCTGGGGTGCTGATTGCCCCATGACAATCCGGGTGCCTTTAGGGGCCAAGACTCGATCTGGACCCTTCCATGCCAATATGATTGAATCGTGGTTTGCAAACGACCCTGGAATGGTTGTTATCGCACCCGGTTCTCCACAAGACGCCTATGACCTTCTCATGGAAGGCGCTGAACTCGATGATCCAGTGATTATGCTTGAACACATTGGCCTTTACGGCCTTGGAGGTGGCTTGACAGGTTGGGGTCAAAACATCAATCAAAAGGTCGACACAGAGCCGGTGAAGAAAGCGATTGAAGAACAACGACACCTCAAAATCGGCAAGGCTGCGGTCATCCGTGGTGGCCGTGACATCACCCTCGTGACTTGGGGCGCGATGATTCACGTCGCCAAACAAGCAGCTGATGCTCTAGCCAAGGAAGGCATCGAAGTCGAAATCGTCGACTTGCGAACCTTGCTTCCTTTTGATGCACAAACTTGTATCGACTCCGTCACCCGTACTGGTCGGCTGGTTGTTCTACAAGAAGGGCAATGGAATGGAGGTCTTGGCCACACGGTGCAAAGTCGTATTTTGGAATCAAGTTTCTACGCACTTGAGGCAGCACCCGTTGTCATCGGTGCGATCGACACACCGGTTCCATTCTCCCCACCGCTTGAAGACTTCACAGTTCCATCGACTGAACATGTCGTGGATGTTGTCCGTTTTACCGCTCAGTCTTGAGCCTGTAGGTTCTTGTAAAAGCGCAGGTAAACCTCCGCTGCGATTAAGGCTCCAACGATTGTCGTAAAACTATAGAAAGGAATACTTGAATACAATCCCTCCATCATGTTCGGTCCAAATGTTCTTGCAGGGTTCATCGAGGCCCCGGTAAGGGGTCCGAAAAAGTAAGCCAGCACAGCAACCGTTGCTCCAACAAAAAAGGCAATTGAAACATGAGTTTTGGACTTGATCACAATCCAATAGATCGAAGCCATCAGCATGAAGGTGATGAACACTTCAATGGCAGTGGCCTCAACAACGCTTACACCGTCTGCGAGTTGAGTTGGACCGACTCCATTCAGCATCCATGCTGCAAGCAGGGCTCCGCCCAATTGTGCGGTGATGTAAGGCATCAATGCCGAACGTTCCAAGTGGCCAGTTCGCATGAAGGCAATGCTCACTGCAGGGTTGATGTGAGCGCCACTGATCGGCTGGAGCACCAGGATTGCAGCAGTAACTGCTGCTCCGAAAGCCAATGAAACCAACCAACCTGGCGCTCCAAGTGCAATGCTCCCGCATCCAATGAACACCATGAACCACGTGCCACCAAATTCGGCAAGGGCACGTTGCCACATGGTTTGCTGGAGCCAGCCATGCTCTAAATCCCTTTTCAATCACCCATGTCGCTTGACTTGAAGGAGAATGGTGAAGAAGGAGGGCATCGACCGTTGAACATGGGGTCCGACCAGGAGGTAATGGGGATTCCCCAACTGGTTCATTTCCAGACCCTTGTCACCACTGGGGGCCTCTTTCTTGGCCTTTTAGCCGTGAAATTAATCTCAAACGGAATTAGTCTTAACAACCTGATTGTTGCGCTTAGCGTGGTTATTCTCGCCCTTTTCTTGTTGATTTTCTCCGCCGATTTCTTCATCGAAGGTGCAAAGGGGCTTGCTCGCAGGGTTGGCCTGCCCGAAGTGGTGATTGGCCTCACCATCGTCTCGATTGGAACTTCCTTGCCTGAAATCCTCATTTCAGCCTCATCGGCTTCAAACATTGCCGAGGCGCCGGAGTTTGCAGATACGGCTATTGGAAACATTCTGGGTTCGATTTTGGTTCAAATCACTTTGATTTTGGGTGTTGTTGTCATCAATAAGGGCTTGAAAATTAGGGAGTCATGGTTGAAAAGAGATGGCCAAATCATGGTGCTCTCCGTTCTCATCCTCAGCCTCTTTTTGATCACAGAAGCGACGCTACAGCAATGGGAAGCTGCCATCCTCGTGAGCCTTTATTTGCTTTACATCACATGGTTGTTGACCAACAGGAAGGAAATTCAAAAAGAAGAGATGGAAGATGGAATCCAAGTTGAAGTTCAAGGCACTTCCTGGAGTACAGCGGCCTACCTCCTCATGGTGCTTGTGGGCTTGACGTTCGCCGTTTATGCTGCCAATGAATTGATTCAAAATGTGGCTCAAATTGCACATGAACTCAAAGTGCCAGATGCGATTGTCAGCACGACGATTCTTGGCATTGGGACCTCTCTTCCAGAACTTACCATTGCTTTGATGGCTGCAAAACGCAGCCAAGGCGTGGCGATTGGGACCCTCATTGGTTCAAACATTACCGACCCGTTGCTTTCCGTCGGTATTGCTGGATTGGTTTACCCCCTCGCGATCACGGATGCGGGGCACGATCTCATTCTTTACATCATCATGCCATTCACCATTTTTGGTTGCTTTGCTGCTTTGTTGATGATGCGCACTTCCTACGAATTCAAGAAGTGGGAAGGATGGGTTATGATTGCAATCTATGGAATCTTCCTCATCACCCTCGAAGCGCACCGTCGTGGTGTTCTTGTCTTCTCCTAAACAATGAAGACATAAGGGGCGGCCTTCTCCCATTGGCATGGTCAACTTCCAACTCGATGAAATGCAGGAGATGTTGAAGGAACTCGCCCGTGAGTTTGCTTTGGAAGAGATTCGTCCTAAAGCAGAACACTGGGACGCGACCTCCACTTACCCAAAAGAAACAATCCTCGCAGCCCACGAAATGGGTTTGCTCAACCTCCACATCCCGGAAGCATACGGAGGCCCTGGTCTTGGATCAATGGAGGAAGTCCTCGTCAATGAAGAACTGGCATGGGGCGACCCTGGATTCGCAACAGCAGCTTACGCCACCGCCCTCGCATGCGCTCCTATTATCACCGGGGCAACAGACGCTCAGAAGGAAGTATGGCTACGCAAGGTTGCAGAAGAAGGAGCGCTTGCCTCGTACGCTGTAACTGAACCTGGAGCTGGTTCCGATGTCGCAGCGTGCAAAACAAGCGCAGTTCGTGACGGTGATGATTACATCATCAACGGTTCAAAAATGTGGATCACTGGCGCTGGTCATGCAGATTTCTTCTTCGTTCTTGCCAAAACAGACATGGACGCAGGTTACCGTGGCATGTCTGGCTTCATCGTCGAGAAGGATGCAGCAGGGTTCAGCCTTGGCAAGAAAGAAAGCAACATGGGCCAGCGATGCTCAGACACTCGCTCGATTAACTTCGATGACGTAAGGGTGCCAGCCGAACACCTCATTGGCGGTTCTGAATCCGGAGGGTGGATGAACGCCATGAAGGCCTTTGACGTGTCACGTCCAAACATTGCCGCTCACGCAACGGGCTTGGCGCGCGCCTCTTACGAACACGCATTGCAATATTCGGGAGAGCGCAAGACGTTTGGAAAGCATTTACATCAACACCAAGCGATTCAATTCATGCTGGCTGACATGAAAACAAAGATTGAGGCGTCTCGCATGTTAACTTGGAAATCGGCCGCTGAATCTGATGCTGGCATTCGCAACACTGAATCCGCTGCCCATGCAAAGCGATTTGCAGCTGACACCGCAATGGAAGTTTCTACTGATGCAGTCCAGGTGTACGGTGGCTATGGATATTCAGAAGAATACCCGGTGGCTCGGTTGATGCGGGCTGCAAAGGTGATGCAAATCTACGAGGGCTCATCGCAAGTTCAACGCATGATTATTGGCCGTGAAATCACTAAAGACCTGTGAGCCGAATTAAGGCGATCTATCGTCCCAACGGCTGCTTTGAGCCAATTCTTCCATGTGCTGTTCATAGGCTTCCCACATCCGTTGTTCAGCCAGTTCCTCTTCGCTGAGTTGTGGCGGGTCCTGAAACGGAGGGTTTGCTTCAACAGCGGTCCTGTCTCGAGTTTCTTGAGGTGAGGGGACGGATTCCGAGGGTTCAATCTCCAAGAAACTCTCATCCCATCCCCCGTGCACATTGTCTGGTTCTTCTTCAAACTCCTCATGGTCTTCAAATGCACCAAAAGGCCCTTCATTGCCGAAAGCCATCGAGTGAAACACAACCATTTCATCTTGAAACACCATGATCTTGGCCAGTTCTTCACGCGGACAAATGAGGAATTGAGCAAGCAGAGGAATGGTCATTGCTGTTGTAAGATCATTGTGAAGCGAGAGTCCAAGCGCTGCGAGTTGATCCCCAACAGGCAGCGGAGATGCATGACGAATGTTGAGGCAGAGGTTTGCGCAGTACTGATTTTTATGGATGATATCCCTCTTTCGGGCCCCCCCTTGTACGTTCACGCTCCAAGGGTTCGAACTGTCGATGGAAAGCCTCGTCATAGCACCTTTGAGCCGTGCAGCCGAAATAAGGTACCAACGCTTCGATTGACCTTGCACCCTAATTTTGATTTCATGCTCTTCTTGACCCAAACTCTCCGCCCAAGGGTTTGCTTCGATGATGCTGGCAAGAAGTTCCAGCGAACGCTGCTCTGGTTCTGTAAATGGGGATACGCTTGCGTTCATACAGGCAAAGAACGGTCAGTGTATTTCAAGGAAAATCGAAAAGGCCTTGACACCCCAATCTAAGCCCTCACCATGGTCCGGGGATGCCCAGCGCTTGTTCTCGCCGCTGGGGCAAGCAGCCGGTTGGGTCAACCAAAAGCACTGGTCCCCATTGGCCCGACAACCCTCGTCGGTCTTGCAGTGCGACGTTTGCAACAAGCAGGCTGCACCCCAATCGTCGTCGTCACTCGCCAGTCTCTGCTGTTTGAAATCATGACAAAGGCCGTGGATGCGACGGTGGTTGTGAACAAGAAGCCGGAACAAGGGCGTACAGGGAGTGTTCAATGCGGCATCATGTCGCTTATGGGGGACAAGGGACGCATGCCAAGGCGCGTCGTCATCGCCCCAGTTGACCGCCCGGGTTGGACTTCGAACGATGCTCGCTTGCTCATGGGGCAAGCCGCCACCTCAACGCTGGCGTATGAGGGCCGATCCGGCCATCCCTTGCTCCTTCATGACCCCGACATTGAGGCTGTGCTCGCTGCGCCACCCCAGACACCTCTTCGAGACCTCATTGCGCCGCAACTTGTGCAAGGTTCCTGCCCGCACATTGGGCTTAACATCGACGCTCCTGAAGATTTAGACGCTTTGCTGGGCCTTGAATCTGTGTTGCTTGAATAAGCACCGAGCACAAGGGCAAAGGGTATGTGTAAGCGCTTCAAGCGATGAATATGACAGCAACCGTTCTCGCTTGGGCATTGGCTCAACTCGAGGCGGGCCACAAGGTCGTCTTGGCAAGCGTCATCGATACTTCTGGAAGCGTTCCAGGCAAGGCAGGCGCTCGACTTGCCATGCGCTCTTTGGATGAGGAATGGGTCGGTACGGTTGGGGGGGCTGGTCTTGAAATGACAGTGCTGAAGCGAAGCGCCTTGCTGCTTAGCAAGCATAACTTGCCTGCTGGTGAAGTGCACACATTCGGTTTGAATAAGGGTGCGAAGGGCTATGAAGTAACGGCGTTAGATTCCCTATGTGGGGGGCGCGTTACCCTCAGTATGGAGGTTCTTGTTCCAATGCCACACGTGTTGCTGATTGGAGGAGGCCACTGCGCCCAAGCAATTGCTCCGGCCCTTGAGGCGCTTGGATGGTCGCATTCCATTCACGATACCCGTGAAGAATTTTGCAACGCAAACCTGTTCCCTCAGGCCAAAGATCACTTTCACATGGAAGCATCTTCTTTTGTCGAACATCACGACGCAATGACGCTCAGTCGGTACTCGGATGTTTTGCTGCTTGGTCATGATTGGGCCGAAGATCAAACTCGCTTGTTGGGCCTTCTGGCTGCGTTACAGGATCAGAACGCCCCTCTTGATGGCCGATTGTCGCCTCGAGTTGGTGTGATTGGGAGCCGATCAAAATGGCAGGCCTTTGAACAGGCTGCTTTGAATCAGGGTGTCAAACAAGAGGTTCTTGATCAAGTGATATGCCCCATTGGCGTCAACATTGGAGCTGAATCGCCCGAAGAAATTGCAGTTGCGGTTGTGGCTCAAATTATGTCACTTCACAAAGGCGTGAATCCAAGCGACGCCACATGGCGGGTTTGAACTTCAATCCTTGAACACTCGAGAACGGAAGTGGCGCAGTTCCTCAATCGATTCGAGGATGTCATCAAGGGCCAGGTGAGCGCCTTTTTTCTCATATCGCTTCACTTCTGGATACCATCTGCGGGCCAATTCTTTGACCGTGGAAACATCAATCATTCGATAGTGCAGGTGTTCGACGAGGTTTGGCATTTCCTTTTCCATGAATTTTTTGTCGTTCCAAACGCTGTTTCCGCACAGTGGCGCAACGCCAGCGGGCACCCATTCTTGAACAAACTCAAGGGTCTGCTGTTCTGCTTCTTCGAGGCTGACACTGTTGTGCTTCACACGGTCCACGAGGCCGCTTGAGGTGTGATGGCTGGTGTTCCATTCATCCATCTCGGCCAACAGTGAATCGTCCACCTTGATGGCCAAGTTTGGGCCTTGAGCAAGAATATTCAGTTCGCCGTCTGTGATGACCGTGGCAATTTCGATGATCGATTCGCGGGTGACGTCCAGGCCAGTCATTTCAAGATCAATCCAAACCAAGCGTTCTCCGGCTTTGCTCATAGAACGGCCACAAGGTGGCGGTTCTTCAATGGGGCGCAGGGTTCTTGAGGCACTGATGTGGAGGGATGTTCATGGCAGGAACTGAGGAGGCTGTGCTTTTGGTCAGCGAATTAAGCGCAAAGTCGATGGGGGCTAAGCAGTTGATGGCCCTCAGTTTAGCGACGATTCTAGTCGTTTCTTTTGCTACAGTTTTGGCAATGTTGAACGAATCCCCCGCTTCGCAGACAACTGCACAAACGACGCCACAAGGCGATGATTGGCGAGCGTTTTCTGTTGTCGCACCAATTGACACTGGGATCAATGTGTATCACGATCATTACCGCACCAATGAGACCTATCCTCAATGGATTCAGGATGGTCTTGGCGTCAACAAGGTGTGTACCTTGACCTTTGAAGGCACATGGCAAGAACGCTATGAAGCGGACAAAAGCGAATGTTGGGACACCCTTACTGCAAGCGACATCGTTTACTTCCCGGGTACCAAAATCATCGGCAGTTCTCCAGATGGCGACAGCGATATTCTGATCCTGGACGACCCTAACGACGGTCACGGCTCCGCTGTGACTGGAGCGGTTTTGAACGCAAATCCAAACGCCATCATTTTCTTCGTTGAAGGTTTTTCCTCAGAGGCTGTACAATCTGCGGCGGATCAACCTCTTGTTGACATCATCACCACTTCATTCGGGGCGCCCGGGTCAGTGCCTGTTCCAGGCATCGAACGGGCGACGGAATCAGCTGTTGTTGAGTTCGGGAAAATACACACCGGTGCTGCAGACAACAGCCCATCCCCTGCCATCCAAGACGCCACTGCAGGTCCACCATGGTCGATTGGCATCGCTGGTTACGCTGAAGAGGGCGACGACCAAAAGGAGATCATGTCGGGTTCATACCCTGACATCTCCGCAGATTGGACACAGTTGTTGCCGAACCATGAAGACACCGATGGCTACCATGAAACTTCAGGCACATCCTTCGCAACCCCTCGCACAGCAGGCATTCTTTCCTTTGTTCTGGAGGCGCTTCGGGACGAGTTCAATGATGCTTCATCAGGTGCTGCACCCGACGCACGTTCGAAGCAACTCGTCAACGGGACCGATGGAGACGGAAATGCATTCACTGTCTCGAACGCAGAGGTTCGTGAAGCGCTCAACCGTTCAGCATGGTACCCGGACCTCGGCTGGGATCCGACTTCGGGAACCATGCCAATTTCACCCGTCGCACCCTGCACACAAACCGGCTGGGGGCTGGTGAATCTATCCAACATTCAACCGATCATTAAGCACCTCAACGGCAGTGAACCACTGCCAGACCGCCCCGGGGACGTAGTTGCATGCATGGATGTCAATCAACAATTAAGAGAGTCCTATTGGGCAGCCTTCCCGTCGTTGCCAGCACAGGCCCACGTGACGGGTACCGAAGGCACCCGATTCAAAGACTGATTAAATCGCCTCAAATTCCAGAACAATTTCTCCTCTGGGGCCAAACGAAACGACTGGCTTGTACCCTTCATGCGGCGTCAAGTCAATGGACGACAAGATGGTGTTAAACATGTCATCAGGCAATTCAATCTCAAATCCATGGCGGGTCTTCACTCGCTCTTTAACAGCGAGCACTGGCTGAGGAATCTGCAAAGGAAGGTTCTCCTTCTTTGGTGCGGTTTGGCCCGTTGATTTTGGAACAACCAGTTCAATTTCTTCAACCAGTTCAACAGCCTCCTTTGATGCAGGGGCGGCTGCAGGTTCTGGCTGTGATTTTTCTTGAGGGGCAAGTTGCGCAGGTTGTTCGCTCGCCATCACCGGTTGAACCGCATTCGGATCTGGGATGTAGAGTTCATTTGTGTCGCCTAAGCGACTGCTGTTCATGAACAACCAACCCATTGCAACGATCGCGGCGCCCATAATGCTCACGTTTTGCATTAACCCATCAAGGGTGAACGCAGTGATGAACGCTGTAAAGATCGAGCCGTAACCACCAAACACACGGCGCCATCGTGCATCATAGTCGTCGCTGTAACCTTGGATCCCGACGCCAATCAACACCACGGTTGTCAACCCATAAGTGAGGGTGTCCCAATCTGGGTTGTTGATGAGGAAGAAAATCCCTGCAATGATGGTTCCAACCCCGATCATGCCCATTCGGTCTGTGAATTCGAAGAAGGCATTATCATTTAGCCAGTCAAATCCAGCGTAATCATAGATTGCATCGTTCTTAATCGAGCCGTAGGTCAAAGCAAAGCCTTCAGCGATTAACAGGCCTCCAACAAGCGAAAGATTGAGATCGGAATGGAGAACGTCTGCCTGCATCAAGAAATTATAGAAGGCGAGGCTGTGGGCAAGCGGTGCCAACAAAATGATGTTGTATTGGCCCTTGGTTGCCACCTGTTTCGTGAGCATCAAAGCGCCCACCATCGTACCAATACCCAAAAGAACAGTGAAGCTCAACGTCAGGCCGAGGTAGCCCACCAACTGGAATTGTTCATTCAACTCTTGGCGTTGCTCGATTGTTTCGGGGTGGATGAATACGGAGGTGCTGTTTTCCAGATTTTGGACTTCCTTGAAATTCTTGTACAAAATGTCACTCTCGTGCAAAACAGAAAACCCAAGAGCGGTAGCGCCCGTAAGCAACGCCGCCCAAGAAACAATCTCCAACTCACTGTTGCCCCAAGATTGGCCTCCAATAGCGATGATCAGGGAAATAAACTGAGCAAATCCAAGCACAGGTAAATATTGGACTTGGCCGTTGAACCAAGCGTTGAGCATGAGGGCTCCGGTGAAGAACAATGGCATCCATAAGAACCAGTCCATGCCAGGGAAGCAAGCCATCAGTCCAATGGCCATCCAGACCCAGGCACCCAGCCAAGGCAATGCCTTTTGGTGCTTATTTTCCTTCTTTGAGAATTGAGCCATCAAAATGTAAGACATTTGCAAGACGACCAAGACCCCGCTGAGCCGAGAAAGGCCAAGGCTGTAGAACATCGACCGCTCATCAAGGCCCCACGAGGGGAAGGTCTCTGACAACTTCCAGCCAAAGCCTTGGAGATCCAACCAGATGTTGTTGGTGAGAACCAATGCTAAGGGTGCCAGAATCAACGCCAAACTGTGGCCGTATCGCACCGATTGGTACGTGACGAGAGCCAGCATTGGGATCATCAGTAAGCCACCTGTAGTGTCAAGGCAAGCGATACCAATCAACCCAATCATAGCGGCGAGATCCGCAGGAGCGGAGATGCCGGCTTTGTCGAGCCCACGGCGTTCGATTGCCCAAGCAACGACAAGCGGCGCAGCTAAGAGGGTGAGATCAAGCAGAATTGCAGCCGGTAAAATGAACTTGCCAGCGTACTGGCTCATACCAAGCATTTCTTCGCGAAGGAGGTTGATAAAAACTGAAGGTCCAAGTCCCATGCCGAAAAGAATCCACACTGCGGTCGCTCTTGATCTCGAGGTGATGGTTTTCAAATCAAGAATTTCCCAAACCAAGCAAGAAATTGGCAAGGCTAAAAGAAGAATGCCTACCGGTTTTGAAACAAAACCTCTAATCTGTTCTTCTGATTCAATCCCATTTGCTATGAAAATACCCGCCGTCATCATGATGAAAGGGATGATCAACGAACTGCGAGCAAGTGGGCTCCAACTGTGTGTGGTGCTCCATTCGATCATTGCATCATCATCAAGTTTAGTTTCCTTCCAAGTCTCCGTCTCTGGGTCGTACTTCGGAGCGCCGCTGGCGGTGCTGCCGGACCAAGCCAAAGTCATGCCGAGGTCGAATTCCTTGTTGCGGCCAGAAAGCAATAGGAAGTATGAGATTGCACCTGCGGCGAATACGTGGAAACTGTACCCTCCAAAGATCAATTGTTCAGGGACTTCCAAACGGCCCAAGGCAACCAAGGCAATCATAACCGAATTCGCAAGCAACACGCCAAGCGTTGCCTTCCAACGACGCTCAAGGGATGCACCCTCTCCAATTCCATCCAAGCCCGTGCGGGCAAGGTACAGCAAGTAAACGATGAAAAACCAAGGCATGTACCATTCCTCGGCAAACAGCACCGCACGGGATAGAGCAATGCACCCGATGACCAGCATGTGTATCTGAATGTCGATTTTCCCACGCCGATTGGCTAATTCAGAGACAGCAATCAATGCGATCGGGATTACAAGGTGCAACCCAACTGTCCCATAGGTGTCAATTTGAGCGATGTCTTGAGCGCTCGCCACCAAGTCCACAACAATGTAAGATACGGCTGCCATCGCCATGGTTCCATTTGCCACCCAAAGCCGTGTAGCCGTTGAGACCAGCAACATGTAGGGGAGGATTGCGACGGTAACCAACCACGGTACTGTGCTTTCATCGGTTGGTATGATCATCAGAGCAAAGGCCAAGCCAATCGGGATCCAAGGGAGACGTTGGTCAAGCATGGCTGGGAAGTAGAAGCCAAGAACAGCTAACCAGAGGGCAACAATGAGCGTGAAGTGCTGGCTTAAGCCACCCAATGCGTCTGGAGTAAGGGGCCCAAGAATAAGAGAGAGGTTATCGGAGCGGGCGAAAAGCATTGCGAGGACAATGATGCCGATCAACACGAGGGAGGCCCGTTGAATGATGTCAGTTCTCAATTCCTTTTTCGAAGCATAATACCCTTGTATGGCAATGATGAACACAAGCAGAGAGAGAGCTCCACCCTGTTTGGCAGCTTCGACATCATGAGCGCTCTCAAACAAGATTGGCGCTATGCTTGAAGCGATGACGATGACGGTGAGGTTGATCGAATTGTTGGAACGCAATGCCATTTCCATTGCAGCCACGCTCAGAACGATCAGAGAAATTCCGATTTCATAACTAACGACGTCTTCAGACCACTTGAGCCAAATGTTCATTCCAGCGCCAAGCAACACGATCATTGGTGCATAAGATGCGATTGCCCAGCCAAACTTCGTCTGGCCTTTGTACCGTTGCAAAAGTTTGTACTGTACAACCATCAGCAGGAGGATCGCCGCTGTTTGAACATAGATTCCATTTCCGTTCGGATACCATCCATCTTCTGTAGATTGCGAACCAAAAACAGTGCCCCCTTCAAACAAACCGAGGACAAACCGTGCGCCCCATACCGTACCAACCGTGGCGAAAAAGAACCCAATCCCGAGCATGTAATCTTGGACATCTCTGAGTTGATGGCCGTTTGAGCGACTTTGAGCCTCAATCCAACCAATGGCGAAACCAGCCGATAGAATGCCTCCGAAAAAGAGAACCGCGAAATCGGCGTTGCTTGTCCCTTCGTCGCTGAACGCGATGTTGTAAATACTGAACCAAATGGCGCCCAGTGCGATTGCAAGCATAATAATTTGAGAGAATCGAATAAGTGATCGCTCGGAGTCATCGATGTCCGTGCCCGGCGCTCTGACGCGCATGGGCTGCGAAGTCTGTTGTGCATGTTGGAGCAAAGATGTACCAGCGTCGGCTGTTGAACCGGGAGTTGGTTGAGGGATGGGGTTGGTGTTTCGTCGAGGTGCCGCCATACAGTACGAAATCCAGTCCTCTTTCGATAAAAGCGTTGACCCGTTTATTGGCCCAGCCTTACCCTTTTTACAAAGGGCGAAGATGGTGGACGTTGATTCAGTCATTTCCTCAATGGGTTGAAAAAGTACCCCGCTGTGGTCTCACATCGAGGCGTCGCTATGTCCAAGGTTCAATCCACTCTATCTGTGCTCTGTTTGAGCTTGCTGCTCCTTCCTGCTTTGGCTATGGCTGTGCCAGTTGAAGCAGACCCTCTGAGCGAACCAGAAGAACAAGGTTGGTGGGTCGAAACCACCGTGGACCGAGACGGAAACGGAATCGGAGACATGGTTGAATTCCACAAAGACAATCCTATCTTTTTGAGCGAAGATGGCACCCTTCCCCTTATCATCGACTTCGATCACACGCCAGGTGAAACAGAGGTTGCTCTGCTTGAACGGGAAATCGACTTCCAACACCAATGGACATTGGAAGGGATTGACGCCCTCGCTGGCCGAGTGCCAGTCGACCGCATCCTCGATGCAACGGCCCTTCCTGGCGTCGTGATGCTTGAACTGGATGGCATTTTAACCACCGCCAACGGTGATGCCGCAGTCCTTCATGGCGTTGATACGGTTTGGGCAGATACAGGGTACGATGGTGCCGGTTCGGCCGTTGCTATCATCGATACTGGTATTGATGGTGCACACGCCAGTCTTGATGACCTCGATGACGACAATTCAACAGACGATCCAAAGGTCATTGCCTTCTACGACCCCGTCAACAACCCAACGCTCACCAACGGCACTGAAGTGTTCCCTTACGACGATCAAGGACACGGCTCGCATTGTGCGGGGACGACCGCCGGAACAGGTGCGCCAAATTATGAGCACATTGGGATGGCGCCACAAGCCTTCCTTGTTGGCGTGAAGGTGCTTGATGCAGGTGGTTCGGGTTCCTTTGCAACAGTGATGGCAGGTATGGAATGGACCGTTGAGAACCGCTACAGGTACAACATCCGCGGCGCATCGATGAGCCTTGGGGGCCCAGGTCTTGCAGAATGGGCTTCTTCAGAAGACGACAGCGTCAACCGCTATGCCAATGAAATGATGTCGGCGGGTATTGCCATCTTTATCGCAGCAGGTAACAACGGCGTTTCGGCCCAAATCGGAACACCCGGATCTGCAGAGGACGCCATCACCGTCGGTGCCCTTGACAAAAATTCAGCCATCGCTGTCTATTCCAGTCAAGGTCCTACTGAAGAACTACGAGTGAAGCCGAACATCGCTTATGTGGGCAGCAACGTCATGTCGGTCGCCTTCAACTCTGGCGATCAATACACGGCCATGTCAGGGACTTCAATGGCCACCCCCGGGGCTGCTGGGGTTGCAGCGTTGATGTATCAAGCCAACCCTGACTTGTCACCGTTTGACATCAAGAACATCATGCAGGAAACGTCCACCTACCGGTTGTGCGTTTACATGGCTGCAAACGAGCCTTGTGCGGAAGACCTCCTTCCCAAGAACCGTCAAAACAACGTCTATGGTCACGGCGAAGTTCGAGCACTCGAGGCGGTCTATGAAGCAGCAGAACGTGATTATGAATTCGATACATCCCTCGACGTATCAATTACTGCTGAAACCGGAATGGACAGCCGCTTCCACATGTTCCCAAGTGACGCCCTCTCCTATTCCGCTCTTGGCGATGTGGACACCATTCAATGGCGAAGCAATCACCTGCGTGACGATTGGTCGAACATCCACAGTTTCTCCCCTGGCGACACTTCTGGTACTTTGGCGGCCATCGACATTATTCACCAACTCGAGCATTTGCCGGGAATTGACGTCGAAGGCAACCATACAATCTCTTTCCGTGGCATCAAAGCAAATGACAGCGGAGGGCACGCATCCTCACCTCTGATCTCTGCTAACATCATGCTCATGGACACAGCAAGTGCATTTGAAGCCCAAGAGGAAGCATCCTCGGGCATCTCAACAACCATGCTCGCGCTGGGCTTGCTTGGATTCTTTGCCCTCTTCTTCGTGGTCCTCATGGTCACCGGCGCGATCAGCGACAAGGAAGAAGGCACTTTGGCAGGCATTGATTTCACCACGCTGAAAGAAGATTCACAAGCTGCAACATCTCAATCCCTCGAAGCAGAATTGGTCTCAAAAGAAGAATAGGGCCATCTTCGATTCCACACACCACGGCCTTCGCGCCGGAGATGATGATAAAAGCAACAACCGATTCATCGCGGTATGCGGTGGCTGAAAGACCCTGTTGGTGAACATCACCAGCGCGTTCCACGAGCCTATCGGATAGCGCGCCGTTTTTTCCGCTCACTCACATCAGTTTGGTTCCGAGAAATCAACATCGTTGACGACGAGAACTTACCTCCAGAGGGTGGAATCATTTTCATCGCTTGGCATCCCAGTGGGTTGATTGACCCCATGCTGATGAACGCTTCACTCCCGGGTCGAATTTCCATTATTGCCAAACACACGCTGTTCAAGTTGCCTCTGATTGGCCGCTTGCTTCGCGCTGCGGGTGGCGTGCCGGTGGAACGGTCCCAAGACAGCGGTGACAAAGCAGGTGCAAGTGAGCGCAACTCAAACATGCTGGCTGGTGTTTCTTCCGTTGTCGCCAAGGGTGGACGCTTGATGATTTTCCCGGAAGGCACCACGCACACTGACTCGGACGTAAAACGCGTGCGATCAGGGGCGGGGCGAATCCTTTTGGCGGCGCGTAGGCAAGCCAAAAGCGAAGGATTTAACGAGCCTCAGTTGGTTCCAATCGGCCTACATTACTCGAACTCTCAGCGGTTTAGGGAACGCGCTGCAGTCATCATCGAACGGGCTATGGAGTTCCCTCCCATCCCAGAATTGATTGAGGATGAAACCGTTCAAGATCAAAACGACCGAGCCTGGGTTAAAGGCGTTACAGACGCCATCAGCGTCGAACTGAAGCGAGCAAGCCTCTCGAAAACGACTTGGCGAGAGCGCACCCTCATTTGGAAAGGGCGGAGTTTGGCTTATGCTGAACGAGCGCGCCAATCCAAAGACAAGCTCACCAAGCCGAGTTATGCCCATGCCGTCCTTGGAGCCCGAAGGGTTCGAGCAGGGTGGGATTACATGGCGGCAAACCAGCCTGATACAGCTGCTTCTATTGTTGAAGAAGCCGAGTCTCACTTCAAAGCCTTGGACCACCGTGGCATCACGCCTTTTGATGTGGATTCGAAACCAGAGCGGCTCTCAGCCTCAGGTTTCTTCAAGGTTTTCTTGTCTTGGGCTTGGGCTGGGGCTTGGATGTTTGGCCTGATCTCATGGGGCGCTATGCTCGGCAACATCGTGCCCTACAAAGCCAATGCGTTGCTGGTCAATCGGATGAAGGCGAAAGGAGCGGACGGGTCCATCATTAGCACCATCAAGGTGCTCACAGCGCTTGTGTTTTTCCCGCTGTGGTGGATTGTTGCATCTGCAGGTGCAACTTGGCTGCTGTTGAATTCAGCCAGTCCAATCAACGAGTTGCTCCAAATGCATTGGATTCTGGAACCGCTGGCGAACCTGCCTTACTACCTCGTGTTCTGCGTGTTTTTCTTGTGGTGGCCCCTCTCCGCCAAAGCACACATGCGCCTGTTTTCCAAGGTCGTGGTGAATTACCGATCGCTCAAGCGCTGGCAATCATGGCGCGATGAAGAGGTCGATTGGGACCAACTGGTGATCACTCAACGCAACTTAGCCGGTCGGCTTGTTGGCGTTGGAGAGGGTTTAGTTTTGCCCGGCGATGAAGATTGGATTGACCCTCCGGCGGGCCAAGATGATGTTGTGTCGGTGCGCCCTCGGGCGAGCATGACAACATGAGCGAAAAATATCCTACCTTAGGTTGATATGCGGTGCTCCCCACGTCGCCGTAGGCGACAGACATGGTAGGCACCGAACACGTTGAAATGATACCCGTCGCAAAGAAGGAAATCTGGTCCGCAGAAGTCAACGGAAGGCCGGTTGAAGTTCTGGCTCCTTCGAACGCAATTCTTCTCGATGTTCTGCGCGACAAAGTGGGAACACTGGGTGTGAAACGAGGCTGCGACCTTGGAACCTGTGGCTGCTGCACCGTGATGATCGACGGCACCCCCCGCATCTCTTGCCTGTGTTTGGCAGGGCAAGTGGAAGGCACCTCCATCGTGACCGTCGAAGGATTGGCTGACGGCGCGCATCTTGCTCCGATCCAATCCTGCTTCGCCGAACATGGTGGCTCCCAATGTGGATTCTGCACCCCTGGTTTCCTCATCACCGCCCAAGCGCTGCTCAATGAAAACAACGCTCCTAGCGACCAAGAAGTGGCTCAGGCGATTGAAGGCAACCTTTGCCGTTGCACTGGTTACCAACAAATTGTTGAATCCATTCAAGCCGCAGCCGCTATTCATCGTGGCGAAGTCGAACCCGCCGCACCCGCAAGCAACCCTCACCCTGACCCACATCCCAGTGGGCCAGAAGAACCTCAGATGCCGCCGGGCCACGCGAGATGATTGTGATGTCAGGAGGATACCGTCAGCAACCCGGTGGAGCCGGGAAAACAACACGAAAAGACGGCAAGCGCGTCGCTGGAAAGCAAGCATTCCCCCCTCCTGGCTCGGGTGGTTCCAACCCAACCATGGCGCCGAGGGATCTCGATTTTATCCCAGAGATGGTGGGCGGCAAAGAAGCCCAACCAGCAGGCGCTCACGTGCACGATCGTGCCCGGACCGGCACCTCTGTTGGCAAGCCGACCGCGCTCGTCGATTCCAACGCGAAAGTAACAGGCCAAGCTTGGTACGGCGATGACGTACGTTTGGCCAACGAAGTGATTGGCAAAATCCTCCGCTCGCCCCATCATTACGCGAAGATAAAATCGATTGACACCTCCAAAGTCGAAGCCCTTCCCGGCGTTTTAGCCGTCGCAACTGGCGCAGATTCACCCCACCAATTCGGTGTGCTTCCTGTGACCAAAGACGAACACGCTATGGCCGTTGAAAAGGTAAGGCACGTCGGAGATCTTGTCGCATGTGTGGCTGCGGTTGACGAAGCCACGGCGATGGAAGCACTCAACCTGTTTGAAGTCGAATACGAAGTGTTGGAACCAGTGTTCGATCCGAAGAAAGGTTTGGAAGACGCTGATGAACCAATTCACTGGCGAGGCAAGTACCATTTGGCTCGAACCAACGTTCAAAAGCGAGTGTTCCAAGAATTCGGAGACCGCTCGCTTGTTGAAAAGCCGCTTGCTTCTTCCCATGGCAAGTGGAAAATGGCTGGTGTTCATCACGGGTTCACTGAGCCTCACGCCGTTGTTGCCCATTGGGATCCAAACGGCAGGTTGCAACTCTACACGCCCCAGCAGGTCCCTCATTACACTCACAGGGCCCTCGCTACGGTCTTGGATGTGCCAATGCACCAAATCAACGTCATTCGAACCTTTGTCGGTGGCGGTTTTGGTGGAAAATCAGATCCTTTCCCACACGAGATGTGCGCAGCCATCCTCGCTCGTAAATCAGGCCGACCTGTTCGCATTACCTTTGACCGAGAAGAAGTGTACTGGATCAACCGTGGGCGGCACCCGAGTCACATCGAAGTCAAGATGACGGCGGATGAAGACGCTCGTATATCCGGGTTTGACATCGATGCTCTCATCGACGGCGGAGGTTTTGCTTCATTTGGACACGTCACTTCCTATTACAACGGCGTGCTCGCTACAGCGCCTTACGAATTGGGCTCGTTCCATTACACAGGCGCCCGCGTTTGGACCAACAAACCAGCATCCGGTGCAATGCGAGGCCACGGTGCCGTGAACACTCGATGTGCGGTTGAAGTTGGTTTGGATGAAATGTCCGAACAGATGAAGGTCGATCCAATCGATCTTCGATTGGCCAACCTCTTGCCCCCTCACAGCCGAACCATCAGCGGCTTCCGAATCACTTCAAATGGAATGCGCGAAGCCCTTGAAAAAGTACGAGAAGGCTCAGATTGGGACAGTAAGTTCCGTCAAATGCCGCTTGGAAAGGGTCTTGGCATTGGATGTGGTTTCTTCATCTCAGGTTCTGGATTGCCAATCCATTGGGATCCAAACCGATTCCCTCACGCAACGGTCCACATCCAAGTGGACATGGATGGAGGCGTCACCGTTCACACAGGCGCTGCAGACATCGGGCAAGGTTCGACAACCGCTGTTGCCCAGGTCGTTTCCGAAGTGCTTGCGTTGCCGCTTGAAATGATTCATGTTCGAAGCCATGAAAGCGATACTTCGCCCGTGGATTTGGGTTCCTATTCGAGCAGGGTTACGTTCATGAACGCAAACGCAGCCATCCGCGCAGCGCTTGAAATCCGCGAACAAATACTCGCTGCTGCCTGGGAAATCCTTGGCTACCACCCGAACAATTTGGTGCTCAATGATCGCCGGATCTACTACAAGCACGACCCTGCAATTGGTGTTTCTTACCTGAAAGCCTTGCACAAGGCACAGGAAGACAAGGGTGCACTCATCGCAAGCGGTGCCTACCGTTCCCCCCCAATGGGTGGCGTTCACAAAGGCGCAGCAGCAGGCTTGGCTCCCGCATACTCCTTCTCCGCTTATGTTGCAGAAGTTGATGTCGATGTGGAAACTGGCATCATCAAGTGCACCAAGGTTTGGGCCGCTCACGATTGTGGAAAAGCCCTCAATCCGCTTGCAGTCAAAGGTCAAATCATCGGCTCATGCCACATGGGGTTGGGCCAAGTTCTCTCTGAGAAAATGGTCTATGGCCGCACCGGACATTTGCAAAATCCAAACCTCTTGGAATACAAAATCCCATCCGTGCATGAAATGCCGCATGTGGTTCCAATTATCGTCGAATCTTGCGATCCTGAGGGGCCTTTTGGTGCCAAGGAAGCAGGTGAGGGGCCACTTCTTCCAATTCTGCCTGCTGTGGTCAATGCGGTCTACGACGCCATCGGCATTCGTCTGCGCGACCTCCCGCTCACGCCAGATGTCGTGTTCAAAGGCATCGAGAAAGCCATGAAGGCTGCTGATGTTGACGATCCGCTGGATCTTGAATCACCTCGAGTCACACACGGCGACTTGCAACCGGTTTTGGTCAAGCGAGCGGCAGAACACAAAACGCGAGATCAAGCGCGACAACGCAGCGAAGATACCAGTCAGTACGTCAACGGCGTCTTGTTTGGCTTTGACCCGAACATCCCACTCGAAGATCAAGTGGAAGGCTGGCGCACGGCCACCGAACCCGATCCTGAGCAGCTTGCCGAACTTGGGCTGGCCGGAAAGGCTTGGCTGAAAAAAGAACAACGACATATGGGCGGTGATGAATGATGCTGATGCCTCCATTTACCCTCCACCACCCAACGACAGTTGAGGCCGCATGTGAACTTGCAGCCGAGTTAATGGCTGCTGGTGAATCCTTTGACTGGGTCGCTGGCGGAACCGATTTGCTGCCAAATTACAAGTGGCACATCAACACCAAGCCGCATGTCATCTCGCTCGCACGAATCGAAGGAACATCGACCATTTCTGCAAATGAACTCGGTTGCATGATTCGGTTGGCGGACATGACTGAAGCCAACGGTGTGCATCCGGTCATCGTTCAAGCAGCCTCAAAGGTTGCGTCATCGTTAATTCGAACCAACGCAACCTTGGGCGGTAACCTCTGTTTGGACACACGATGCTTCTGGTACAATCAAGGCGAAGATTGGCGACGATCGATTGACTGGTGCCATAAAGCAGATTGCGGTACAGGCGCTGATTGTCGCGTCATTCCAAACCAAAACACACTCTGTGTGGCCACCTACCAAGGCGATATTGCACCTACACTGATGGTGTTGGGCGCCAGCGTGCACCTCATCGGTCCAAACGGGGCGCGCACCTTACCAATTGACGCGTTCTATCAACTCGATGGGATGAAGAAGAATGTGCTTGAAGAAGGAGAATTCCTTCTCAAAGTGACGCTTCCAGACGATGCAGCAAAGCGAACAGGCTCGTATCAAAAACTTCGAGTTCGTGACACATGGGATTTCCCCGAAGCAGGTGTTGCTGCTTCTTGGATTGAAGGCGATCCAGCATCGCTTGTCATTGCCACGACAGCGCTTGAATCAATTCCACGTTGCCACCCTGACGAAGTCGCAGCCATCTTTGCCGATGGCTGGAATGGCGCAGCTTCTGTGAAGGCCCTTTCCTCTGCTATGCAAAAGAGCGTCAAGCCGGTCAACAACACCGCCTTGCCACCTCGGTACCGCAAATCAATGGTTCGGGTGCTCACCAAACGAGCAATACAAGGGTTGCTGGAGTGATTAAGATGAAACGCAGCACCCTCCCCCTTCTCCTTGTATTTCTGCTAACGGTTGGGTTAAGCCTGCCACCTACTGTTGTGGCGCAAGACCAATTTGAGGCGCCCAGTTGGACGCTTGGATGGTCGACAGATATGGACGATGGCTACACCGTTGAGTTGGACGATGATTGGGACATTGAGGGCGAGATCGTTGCCTACGTCGAGAACACTAGAATGAGTCAGGTGCAACTTGAGTTGACCTATGAGGTCAACACCTGGGTTCCATTCACCTTCAGTGGGCCAGAGACGATCACAGTCGGTGCAGGAGAAAACAAGAGCTTCACCATATCGCTGGTGACCGATAACGATGCAGACGTTCGCGAATACAACCCTGATAACAATTCCATGCTGACGGTTATGGCAGAAGAAAAAGTCGGCGATACTTCCACTGAAACACAAGAGATAGAAGGCGACATAAGCGTGCCGAAAATGTTCAACTTGCGGCCTGAAGTGACCCTCTCCAAGGATGACCTTTACGCCGGATCGTCGGTTGAAATTTCGATTCAAATCCTCAACCTCGGAAACGCAAAAGATGCCATCAAGGACGCATCTGCACAGGTGAGAAGTTGCCCACACCTTTCGGTCGAAGGATTGGATGCATTGACCAACACGATCGTTGAAACGACCGATGCTCGAAACGGCAAAGACACCTTCTCGACGTTGACGCTCGTCGCTTCAGAGAGCCAGCCTCGCAGGGCGTGTGAAATTACCATCTCACTCATCTCAGAGGGCGATGACGCTGCTCGAAGCACAACCTTTGACGTCGAAGTGTTTGCCTATGATGGTGAAGAGAAACCCTCGACTGGTTCGGGGGACAGCGACGACGGCGATGCCTCGGATGACGGGCTCAACGTTGAATCGAACACAATCCCCGGCTTCCTCGCCTTTGAAGCGATCATCATGCTGGCAGCATGCAGTGTGCTTCGCCGGAAAAAGACAATCGTTTGATTAAAACGCAATTTTCTTACACCTTTTGCGTGATAACCTTCGTAATTTTGTGCACAGGGGGTATATGAACCTCTTGTCCAGTGAAAATTCTACGGAGCACTCATGGAGAACCATTATGAGTGGAGCGAAGTTCCGACAGATGTCTTTACGAGCAATTGCAACGCGAGATGATGAACAGGAGGGAGAGAAATGGCAGAAACAGAAGGCAAAAAACTCTCCGTTGAATCCTGGCTCAAAGTCGGGTTGATGACTTCACTCGTGCTTTCCGTCGCCCTCATCGGGTTGGTCAGCTTCAACAAGGAGACCGTGCTTTCACCCTACGCTACAGCGGACAATGAATATTCCAACCAACAGTTGACTTCGATGCGAGCGGATTTCTCAGATTCAGATTTCTCGATCGCCAACACCATGTCAACCCCTATGCTGGTCAACGACTGGCAGGACCCTCACCGTACCATGCTTGTCATTGCGGGACCAGAAAAGCCCTTCGACGCTGCAGAAGCCTCAGCTCTGTATGACTTTGTCACAAAGAAAGGGGGCAAGGTCATTCTTGCAGCCAACTCCACCAACGCTCAACTGGTCGCTGACCAATTCGGAGTCAAGTACTTCGGTGACATGGTCCTCGATGACCAACGGTACTACGAAATGACCAATGAACTGGATGAAGTTCAACCTGGGGACTACCGCCGCCTTTGGGCTGCAGCAAGTCTACGTGCCAACGTCACTGAAATGGGCGATGAGCGTTTGATTCCTTGTGCACAAGGCAACTTGGACATCGGCGTCTACGACAACTGCCGCCTTCCAGTCTTGTTCCACCGCCCAACGGCCATTCAGGTCCTTGACGACCAAACCGACACCAACCGTGACATCAATGTCCTAGCGGCGGCCTCAACCTCGGCCGTGATCGTCGCTGATTCAAGCAACATCGACATCAACAGCGACAAGAACCCAACCCTCGGTGAAGGAAAAACCGGACTGATTGTCCGTATTGACTACCCGGGAATCAATGTCTTGGATATCATGGAAAATAAAGACCAAGGCGAAGTCTCTGTCACAGGTTCAATTGTCTTTGTCGCCGACCATTCCGTGCTGGCAAACCACCTTTGGGACAAAGACATCGCTGAAGAACTCGGTTACCAACAGTGCAGTTCTCCGTTCTATGTTGAGCAAGGCCACAACTGCTGGAACTCAGATTCCAATGGCCTCTCCGACGCTCAAGGCGACACCACCTGGAACGGCAACGGGCAATACTTCCAAGCGCTCATGCAGGACATGATGGAAAAAGACAATGAGGATATTTCCACAACCGTGACTCGATTCAACTCCAACTTCTACATCGTGTTTGACGAGAGCCGCCACGTTTCCAGCGCCCTTTCCTCGCCTTTCACTGAAGCAATGGGCGCCGTCGTCTTGCTCACAAGTGACGTTGTCCTCAAGTGGCTGATTGTCCTCAATCTGTTTGCTCTTCTCGCCATTGCGATCATGGTGGTACCAGAGAAAGAAAACTGGCGTCACGTGTTCGATCTCACTCGATTCAGAGAACGCCCCAAGAAGGTCGACGCCAGCCAGTATCAAATGCGCACCCGGGAGGCTTTGCTCTCCAAGGTACGCCAGTTCAATGATTTGACGCGTGATGAATTCATGCGCAAGTCACAAGCGGAAATCATGCAGATGGTGCGTGATCCGCGTTTGGTGGAACTTATCAGTTCCAACCGCATCTATTCCAGCGAAGAATTGCGAGAGGTAATCCCGCACATCCGACGTTGGGGAAATTGAAAATCGGAGGACAATAGACATGCAACCCCCTACCCCACCCGCAGCCCCGCCCGCGCCAGCGCCGCCAATGCCAGTGGCCCCAGCCGCCCCCGCAGCACCTGTTGCGCCAGCACCACCAATGCCGGCAGCACCAGCACCAGCAGCACCAGCGGCCCCAGCCCCAGCACCAGCAGCACCGGCCGCTCCGGCCCAGCCGAAGCACCAAGCCACACCCGAGGTCAAAGCTCGCTTGACCCACGTCGGCGCAATCTCTCAAGCGATTGCTGCTGAAGTGCAGAAAGTGATTATCGGTAAGCCCCACGTTATCGACAACGTGTTGATCAACATCTTGTCGAACGGTAACCTTCTCTTCGAAGATTACCCTGGTTTGGCGAAGACCTTGATGACCAACACCTTCGCTGATGCGTTGGGTTGCGATTTCAAGCGTGTCCAATTCACGCCTGACTTGCTCCCTGCTGACATCACAGGTACCAACATCTACGACGCAAAGAAGGGTGAATTCACCTTCAAGCCAGGACCTCTGTTCTGCAACCTTCTTCTTGCTGACGAGATTAACCGTGCTCCTCCAAAGACCCAAGCTGCTTTGCTTGAGGCTATGCAAGAGAAGCAGGTGACCATTGGTACGGTTACTCACAAACTCCCTGCACCGTTCATTGTTATGGCCACTCAAAACCCGGTCGAGCAAGAAGGTACCTACCCGCTTCCTGAAGCGCAACTTGACCGTTTCATGTTCAAGATGTCCGTGGGCTACCCTGACCGCGCTGACGAAGACGAAATTCTCCGCCGACGTATTGCTCGTGGTAAGGACGCCGTCGATGTCGATGTGATCACTGACCCACAGCGAGTTATCGCTATGCAACAAGCTTGTGAAGACGTTTACGTCGACCCTGCTCTCCGCATGTACATGGTCGAAATCGTGTCACGAACCCGTGAAGATCCTCGTGTTCTGGTCGGCGCTTCGCCCCGTGGTTCCCAAGCATTGCTCAAGACATCCCGTGCAGCAGCAGCCCTTCGTGGTCGTGACTTCGTCACACCTGACGACATCAAGGCTGTTTCTGAACTGGCTATCGCACACCGAATTATTCTCAAGCCTGAGCATCAAATCAAGGGCCTAGAGTCCGGTGAAGTGATTCAAGCTATCCTACGAGAAGTCCCTGTGCCAACCGTTTGAGTTGACTCGCGTTACTTGAATTAAATTGAGGTGTTGATGATGTGGAGCCGTAAATCTGCTATGCTGGGAAGTTTGGCTGTTGCCATGTATTTGCTTGGGTTAACCTTGCGAAATTCCCAACTGGTTACCATTGCGGTTGTCATCTTCGTGTTCCTTACCTGGGCTGCCTTGTTTGGCGGCCACGCCGACGTCGCTTCAAGCGGTCGTCGTGCAGAGGAATGGACCGGCGAAGAGGGTGTCGCACTCGGCAGCGTTTCCGCTCAGCGAAAACTCTCGAGCGCCCGTATTTTCGAAGACGGGGACCTCAACATCGTACTGCGGATGCAAAATCATTCGTCGCTGGCCAAGATCTTGGAAGTACGAGATCGCGTTCCAGAGGTTATGCGCATCAAAGACGGTGCAAATTACATTCTGATGGAACTTGGTCCTCGCCGGGAAACAGAAATCAATTACACCGTTGAATGCCCACTCCGAGGCTTCTACAGCGTGGGTCCTGTGGCTGTCAGGATTCAAGACCCCTTCGGTCTGTTCCACAAGGAAAAGGAATTGCATGTCTACAATGATTTCCTTGTGTTCCCGAAAATGGAAGACCTCAAAGAAACATTCGTTAAATCGCGTGTTCCTAAGATTTTTACCGGTGCAGTGAACATCCGACAACCAGGTCCTGGTTCCGAATTTTACTCCCTTCGAGAGTATTTCGAAGGCGACTCCTTCCGAGCCATCAACTGGTCCGCTTATGCCCGGTCTGGAAAACTCATGGTGAATGAACGCGAACGAGACGCTGTCTCCGACATCATCATCATCGTTGACTCACGCTCGGTCGCAGAGACCGGACCTGTTTCACGAAACGCTCTGGTGTACTCCACTCGAGCAGCAGCTTCGTTGGCGAAGTACTTCCTCGGTCGCCGTGACAGCGTCGGCGTCATCGTCTATGGCGATGAAGTGGTCAGCGTTGACCGAGACACAGGAAAGAAGCAACTCTATGTGATCTTGACCAAACTTGCAGGTGCTGTTGCCCGTGGTAACATCCCATTGCAGGTCGTTGTCAACCGTATTTTACCTCACATCAACAAGGGAAGTCCGATTATCTTCCTTTCCAACTTAGAGGATGATCCGACCATCGTCAACGCGCTTCGGGATTTCCGAGCCCGTGACTTCGACGTCACAGTGCTCACCCCATCTTCACTCGAGTTTGAATTCGATGCCCGCCGCCTCGACCGAACCGGGTATGAAGTCATGAAGACCGAACGAGACGTGCTCATCAGCGAATTGCGCGGCCTCGGTGTCAACATCATGGATTGGGAGCCTGACATGCTTCTGTCAACCGCTCTTGCTGGAGCACGAGGATTCTGAGGTGAAAAGATGACTGTCAACAAGCCATCCAGCGATACCGCCCACTTGTACGACGGAAAGACCGTTCGTTCTTCAGCCCCTTCAAGAAAGAAGGCAGCAGGACAAATTGGGTCTGGAAGCGAGATTCCAAAGGACGCAATTCCAACCGTCGAAATACCTTCTTTCATCGAAAGCTTGCTCGGCGGACCTTTGGTCCCGAAAACCAAATTTTTGCCACCCGCAAAATGGGTGCAAACCCTCCAACTTTGCGTGTACGGTGTGCTTGTGGCTCTTGCCATGCTCACCTACATGATTTCCCCTCCCGAAGGTACCATCTGGTACATGATTACTGGAAGCCTAGGTATCGCTACAATTCTTCAGTTGGTCTTGATTGTCACCGCAACAGGAACCGGTTTCTGGGGCACCTTCCAACGCGACGGGCGGTTCACGTTGATCAGCAACATTCTGTTCATTCTCGCCATTTTGCGCTTCGCATCATCGAAGGTCACACTGTCGAGCGACCTGTTTGGGCTGCAAGACAAGCCCTTCCTTCTCTCTGCACTCGTCGTTATTTACGCAGTTTTGCTCATCATGTACTTCGAACTCAGCAACGGTGTGCTCCGCTATTCAATGCTGGACACGAGCATTCGCACCAATGAAGTGTATGTGATGAACCCTCTGAAAATCGTCGGCAAGTACCACCGTTCCTTGCTCATCAACCCAATCATTGCGGTTGTCCTTGCCACAATCGTCCTTTCTGCAAACACAATTCTTCCGTTCTTTGTCGGTATATTCTCCAAAGATACAGCGACCCGCATGGAAGAATCGGTTGAACTGATTTCTGTTTATGGTGTTGCCCTTGGAACCTTCTTTGTCTTCTGTGTTGTTGGAGGACTGTTTGCCCTTAACCTTCCAATGCACTTGCAAAACCTTCGTGAGAAGCGTGCAGAGTGATTCAGTCGTTTGACTGCAAGGTGTGCTTTAATCCACACCGTTGACTTAATTGGTGCAACAAATCCACCATATCGTCATTTTTCGTTAGCATTCGAACCGCATGCCCGGTGTCGGACAGGACTTCGATGCCCAACCGGGCGGATTCATCCGAGTGCCAGGCTTGCCGCTCTGCATCGAATTGGTTCCCAACAAGAGAAATAATTGCACTGAACGATTCGGTTTCGGTGGTTCCAAATTGCTTCTCGATCAACCCACGCGCCTCCTCTACATCGTGTTGCGACACAATCCATCGCAATTCACCAGGTTGTGCATCCAAATGCCAACATGCGATTTCGGCTTTATCCAAATCCACTAAAACATCACCCAACTTACCACTCTGTTGTCCAAGTGATTTGGTTTGGCAACGAATGGAGACCACACGGGGCAAGCATCCAATTGCCTTGATGACGTTTGCCTCATACAAATCTGGGCCAATCACCGTGGCAGCTTGCGATTGAATCGACCCGCGAAGATGCCTAATTTCGAGTGGAATTCCCGTATCGGTGAGTGGTTCCACAGTTGCTGGATGAAGAATAGGTGTGTCAAGGCGAGAAAGTTCCATCGCCTCTCCATAGCCGAGGTATGAAATTGGCTCAGTTTCAATGCCCCAGCGTGGGTTGAGTGGCAAAACCCCCTCTACATCCTTCCACAGAATGACTCGGGAAGCATCAACCAATCGAGCAATCGATGTTGCGGTGTGGTCGGAGCCACCTCGGCTTAGCAGCGCCAATTCCCCATCGTTGCCTTCGCCAAACCAACCCGTGATCACGGGGGTGTCATGAAGCGCTTTGCGGTCAAGCAACCCCATCGATGCCGCCAAATCAACGGTGGGGGCTCTGTTGATGCCGTTGAGCCTCAATCCGATGTCCTCGGAACCAACTGGGTGGGCGATGATGCCGTATTGTTTGAGGCGATGAGCCACGACCAAAGCAGAGAGGCGTTCACCTGCGGCAAGAAGTCGGTTGATCGCCACCCGGTCGGCTGGCTGCTTTGCAAGTTCCACAAGCGATTGTTCAATGCCGTTGAGGACTTTTGTGAACAAGGGTCCAAGTTCGCTTTTCAACAAACCAGGGGCAAAACGCAAGTGCTGACTGGATAAATCATTGACCAGTCGGCTGGCGTACCGAGGCTCTTTGCTCGCTCGCATCAGCCGGTCTGTTGTGCCCCACAGAGCGGAAACAACCACGATTGATTGCCCACTCCAATCGCCAATCACTTCAGCGATTCGATCCAGGTCCGAGGCGTCTCGAAGGCACGAGCCTCCAAATTTGTGGACCGTGAGTGTTTCATTCATCGAGGTAGCCTCCACGAAGAGCAAGGTCCGTCAGCACCAACGTGGCCATTGCTTCGACCACAGCAACCGCACGGGGGCCGAGCACGGGGTCATGCCTGCCCTTGACAGTAAGCGGTTCCATCGTACCGGTTTCGAGGTTCAGGGTGATTTGCTCCGCAGCGATGCTTGAGGGTGGCTTGAACGCTACAGAACAGCAGAGGGGGGCTCCAGTCGCTAAACCGGCTAAAGCGCCATCAGGACGCTCTCCAAGTGGTTCAGGGTGTTCTGGCGAACCGCCCCAAGCATCGTTGTGATCAATTCCATTCATGGAAACAACAGAGAAACCCCGACCAAACGTCACACCTCGTGCCGCAGGAATTGCCATCATGGCTCGGGCCATAGCGGGTTCGATTCCATCAAACCACGGCTCCCCTAAACCAAACGGAATCCCTTGAACCGTGAGATCAACCCTGCTTCCTATAGAATTGAGACTCATACGATGCTTTTCAACGGTATCCACCATGGCCCGGGCAGCAACTGGGTCTCTGCATCGCATCTCTTTGCAGGCTTCATCAGCCCACCTTGGAGGTTGTTCGAGCATCGGCCCAGATATGACATTTCCAACAGCGCCAACCTGCGCTTCAATTTCAACACCAAGCGAAGCAAGCAAGGGTGCAACAAACGCTGATGCTGCAACCAAAGGGGCAGTCAAACGTGCCGAAGATGTACCGCCTCCACGAAGATCTGCCTGGCCCTTTGTACGCTTGTGCATCACCATGTCTTGGTGGCCTGGTCTGGGGTGATTGGGGAGGAAACTGTAATCTTTGGATTTTGCATCTTGATTTTCAATGGAGAGTTCGATGGATTCGCCAGTTGTGCGCCCTTCTGCAACACCGCTCAACACTTCGACCTTGTCTTCTTCTTTGCGTTTGCTCGCATACCGGCCGCCGGGACGGCGTGAAATCATAGCAGAACGAATTCCGTCTTCATCCACAATAAGTCCCTTAGGAACCCCTTCCAACACGGCGCCGACTCTTGGCCCGTGGCTTGTCCCAAAAAGGGTCAAGCGAAGTTGTTCTCCGAACTGCATCTGCATGTAATTCAATCCGACCCAGCCGTACTTCCTTCAAGAAGGTGCGTGCGGGACCATAGGGGCTCATTCATCTGGAACTTGACTCAAAAATGTTGTTTCAATGACGGTGATTCCATCCTTGCGAGATTCAAAGAAGTTTTTCAAACGTTCACATGTGGGTTTGCTGACCTTTGGGGCCACGATCACTAAAGCAGAGCCAGAACCAGACAATCCAGCTGCGCGTGCCCCATTCATAAGGGCGTCATTTGTTAGTTTTCGGCCGCCTAAATCGCCCAAAACCCCAATCATAGCGCGCCCGTTCCACGTCAGGGCGACCAATTCCCGACCTTCTTGCAAGGCGCTCAAGGCTTGTTGGAATGCAGCCGTATGAGGGACAAAATCTTCCATGACTGGTTTGTGTTCTCGGTCGCCTCGACAAATCAGGAGAACATACCAATCCTCGGAACTGGGACCCGGGCTCTCGAGGAGCACGCCTTCTTGGATGGTTTCCGCCTGAGTGTCAATCAGTTTCCAACCGGTTGTTGCGCAGGCCCAAGCATCGTCAATCGAACCTGTGAGGGAAACGCCCGATTCAATCTGCGCTTGAGCGGCGATGGCTACAATCGCTGCGTCCTCAAGTTCAATCGAGGTGGCGTCTGCGAGCGCACGAATTGCTGCAACTGCAATTGCTGCGCTGGATTTTAGGCCCTGACGAGGTGGTATTTTTGAGGCAACGGCCCAGTGGAACTCTTCCGCTGAGCGGTCTTGAGGAAAAGGGTGGCCGGCGTTGGACCAAGCCGCAAGCACGCACTTAAGCAACCCATCAGGATCTTCTAAGGTCCGTTTACTTGCAGCATCGAGCAGACGAACCGCAACTGGCAAGTCAAGCGCAACGCTCGCACCGTACCCCAAACCTGCTGCATGAAGAAGGCTGCAAGCACCATGTGCTTTGCCGTTTCCAAGTACCGCCACTGTTTCACCTCTCGAAGACATTGCTCGAGATAGCGACGCCAATGTGGCGTGCACCTGTGTCGTTCCAGCCGAATATTTCATCGCCAATTGAGATTGAAGTCACTGACACTGGAATTCCGGATGAATCAACGGCTCGGACCGTCTCTGCTTGCTGCAAGAACATATGCCCCTCTTTATGGTTGGCATTCATCCATTTTAGCAGTAAAAGGGGGCGTTGTTCAATTTTAAGCCTGCCAACAACGACATGGCGTGAATGGCCTTCATGGTTGACCACTGTAACGTTATCACCGGAAGAGAGTTCTGCAAGGTATTTGGTTGAGCCGTCCGCCATCAGCGTGTATGATTGTGGCGATCCAGCGTTGACTCTGAACGGGCGCACAGGTACAAATTCGGAGGATACAGTTTCACCATGAACGAGCATGAAACTTGAGGCGTTAGAACCGATGAGCATGCCTTCTCCAGGGCGGAGCAGTGAAGTGAAATCAATGCAATACCGTTCCCCAAGTCCTCCATCTTCAACTGAAGTGATGGTCAGGACAGTTGGAATGATTTCAGAGGTGACTTCGGAGGCCGTCGTGGCCGGTGAATCAGGTCGTTCTAAGCGCTGCGCCATTGCGATTTGTGCTGCTTCGACCAAATCGTTCGTTTCGCTGACCACAATTGCATCCACACCTCGTTCAAGAGCAAAAGCTGCTCCTTGGATTTGAGATGCCTCGGTGAGCAGTGCTGCGATTTTAGTCGGTGTTCCTTCTGATGCAGCAATGAAATTCTCCAGTGGGATCATGGACCAGTCCTCAAACGAAACCAACAGCCATTCCACGCTGCCAATCACCGCTCTTGCATCGTCTTGATTCGTGCCATCTCTGATGTGGATATAAGCCCCAATCACAGCACCGTTTAGGAGAATTTTCTTTCCTTCGATGGACATTCCTTCCCCATCGAGGCTACGAGTAAAACCATTTGGCAACGTTTTCTCGCCGGCGGGAACATCACGTCGGTCGATCCATAATTCCATGACGTTCCCTCTCACAGTTGACAAGCGCTCATGGCGTCTTCAACGGAGGCATTTTCATGCACCAGCATCACAAGTGCACGAGCGATGCCTTCGACATTTTCATGGGCAAACACCTGCCGACCCATGCACACCCCGGAGGCGCCTGCGTCGAGCGCAGATCGAACCATAGTGAGGATGCTGTGGCTGTCGCCGGTGGATGGTCCACCCGCAACCAACACCGGAATTGGTGCAGCAGAGGTGATGGTTTTGAACGCTTCAGCGTCCCCGTTCCACACGGTTTTAGCAGCGTCACAGCCCAGTTCAAAGGCAAGCCGGACCGCATGGGCGTTGCCTCCAGTTGTGTCCCCTTCGATTGGGTTGAGGTATTCACCCCGGGCGTACACCATGCCAAACATTGGCAAGTTGTGATGAAGGGCTTCTCTGCTAATTTGACCCATTCGTTCAATCATCTGAGCCTCATTCGGGCTCCCCATGTTGACTTGGCATGAAACACCCAAGCCTCCACGTGGCAGGACCTCATCAGCATGACCAACCAGGACCTTGTTTGCTCCGTCGGGGCCAGCATGCCTGGTCGATACTGAAAAATGAATCACCATCGAGGTCGAAGTCCCTTCACACAGGTGGTGGTAATGTGAAACAAGACCTTTTTGAGCGACAATCCCATCCACGCCGGCGGCGATCAAGGAACGAATCACAGCTTCGGTGTCGGTTAAGCCAGGGATTGGGAAATCCGAAGCACCGTGGTCGATTGGAATCCAGACGCCTCGCCCTTGTGGCAGCAACTTAGCCATCCGTGCTGCTTTGTCCATGTCGGTGCCACCCAGTCTCTATTCTCAAGGCTTTGCACCTCGAAGAAATCATTCAATTTGCTCTGAACTCCAATGCATCATCGCAATTTCTGCTCTGCTGAGGTGTTCTTGAAGGGTCGAGCGTGGGGTGTCGATGAGTTCTGCGAGTTCCCGCAAATTGATTTTCTTTGGGTGCTCATAATACCCTGAGGATACAGCGATTTTCATGCATTCAATTTGCCGCTCTGTAAGCAATGTTTCAACGATGCTTTGATTGCTTTCCATTTCGACAACCTTGACCACATCAGGGGGGAGGATTTTCCGAGCGACTTTTAGGAAATCTGAAATTCCACTCGGGACCCCTCGAACTTTGATTGAAATTCCTTCGCCACCGTAGGTGTATGGCGGTAGGATGTGAATGTCTGGAAATTTGATCGCAGCCATGGACAGCGGGTGTGAATTCCAAACGACAACGTAGCCCCCATCTCCTACGCCTAAAACCGATTCAACCTTCAAGAAGGGGACTTCATTCAGATTTTCGGGGTCTTGCCCTTCACAAAAGGTGGGAGAGATGAGTTGTCTGATTCCATCTTCTCCGATGTCAAGATGGCCAACAACTTCGAGCGAATGAGCAATTTTGGCGATCGGTGCATATTCAGAATTGGCTACGGTTTCAGCCGTCCAACCCAGATGGATTTCTCTCATCAATTTAATGAAGGAAGGCATGGTATATGGGCTTGCCCTCTTCAACGCGTGGTGCTTCAATGCCCCATTCCAGCGTTCAATCCCCTTTCCAGCAACCATCAATACTATATTCGACCGGATGGTCCGACCAACTGGTCGAATGCCTCTCGCACGCTATGAATCCATTGAAGAATCCCTCAAAGCGAGGATTCTTGAAGTGTCAAAGCAGGAATTTGCAGCGCTTGGTTATGACGGCGCCTCGTACAACCAAATCATACAAAAAATTGGAATTTCCAAAGGATCGATGTACTATTATTTTGAAAACAAGGAAGATTTGTTCATCACATGTTTTCTGGACGCTTTTGCACACGCAACAGGAAGTTTTGGTTTCGCAAACGCTTCACTCCCGTTGGGGGATGACGAGCAAACATATTGGGACTCAATTAAGACGATTTCATCAAAGCAGTGGAATGACGTTCTTCAGCATCCGCTGCTCATGTCCCTCATGCGTCAATTGGTATCGCTGGGCACCGATCACCCCATTTTCCGTAAATTGAACGCTGAATGTGAGGGCTTGAGCGAGTATGGTGATTTTATGGCCATTCTCGAACATGGGGTGCAGATTGGGGCGATCCGTGATGATGTTCCTCTCCATGTGCTCATTCGCATGAACACCGAATATGAGGTCTGGCTGTTGAAAGAAATGCAAGAAAAGCGCTTGGGTGAACAACAAGTGGCAGGCAAATTCTTTGAGATGTTTAAGCAACTCTTTGAAATAAGAAGGTGGAACAAATGAACAAATTATTGCAAATGGAAAACCTAGAACGGCATTACGAAACACCAGCAGGCGTTGTCAAAGCACTTGATGGAATTGACTTAGTGATTCATGAAGGCGAGCGCGTCATTCTGTTGGGCCCTTCAGGTTCAGGAAAAACCACTCTTCTCAATTGCTTGTCAGCTCTCGACAGTCCGACGGATGGAAGTTACATCTTCCAAGACGCTGAAGTGCCTCGCAAGCATTCAGAAAAAATGACCTCATTCCGACGTGAAAACATTGGCTATGTCTTTCAATTTTTCAATCTCCTTCAAGATCTCTCGGTTCTTGAAAACATCCTTCTCATCCAAGAATTGGCAGGGAAGAAAGATGCTGGGCGAGCCAAAGAATTACTCAAACTCGTAGGACTCGAAGCTGAAGTGAACCGTTTTCCTGGTGAAATAAGTGGTGGCCAGCAACAGCGCGTTGCTATCGCTCGAAGCATCGCCAAACGCCCAACTCTTCTTCTTGGGGATGAATTGACCGGAAACCTCGATACCGAAACTTCAAACAAAGTCATGGAGGCTTTGGTTCACGCTTGCAAGCAAGAGAACATCACCGCAGTTTTCGTCACTCACGATGAAGGTTTAGTCAAGTATGCGACCAGAGTCATTCGAATTGATAGTGGTAAAATCATCTCGGATGAAAAGATTGACAGTTCAGACGAAGAAGCGTGATTGGAGGTCTTAGGGTGTCAAATCTACTGAATAAGCGCTTGGCAAGAAGCCTTTGGCGTACAAAACTTCGGCTTGTGGCCGTTGTTTTGATGGTGTTTGTTGGCGTATTTGCTGGCATAACTTTTGGAGGCTATGCGCACAACCTTGGTGGTATGTACGACACCATGCAAGCCGATGAAGAAAGCGGTTCTAATCTGGCAGACCTTTGGATTGACAACCGAAGTGCTGCGTGGAGTTCTGAACAAGTCAATGCCTTCTGTGAGTCATTGGCGTCCGGGTTTGCATCAAGTTCGACAGCCTCCTTCCCCCTTGAATCATGTGAAGGACGCACCGTGACCCAAGGTGCGATGTTCCACACCAACGACACTGGAGAGCACATCATCAATTCGTTCTGGCACGGTATTCCTGCCGATGCAAACACTGACCGCGTATGGATGCCTGAAGGGTATTCAACAGGTCGAACTGCGGTTGCTGCAGATGAAATCGTTATTGATGCCCATGTCACAGAGGCCCTTGAAATCGAACTTGGAGATACGGTGAACATCAGTGCTGGAAATGCGAGTGCAACGTTCACTGTTGTTGGAACCGGCTACCATCCTTTGCACGTCATTATGGCTCCTGAAGGGACATTGTTTCCACCAGAATCTGGACAATATGTCGTAGGCTACCTTTCCGATACTGGAATGGCTCGACTGACAGGCCATGTTGTTGGAACAAGCAACACGATTGTTTTGGATGTTGAAGGAACACCGTCCTATGATTTACCCGATACGCCTGAGTATGAAGGGGAAGAAATTGATGTTTTGAAAGGGATTGTTGATGCTTCACTTTCTGACACCGAATTGGATGCACGCGTTCGAGACCGAGGGCAGAATGAACCGGTCGAAGTCATGCGACAAGATTTGGAAGGGACCAAGCGGACAACCGTTCCCTTTACCGTAATGATCGCATCAATTGCAGCAATCACGATTGTCTTGAGTTTACAACGTTTAGTACAAAGTCAAGCGAAGGAAATCGCCGTCTTACGAACGCTTGGAGTCGAGCGCTCAGCGCTGATGACCGGCTATCTTGTTGCGCCTCTTGTCATCGGTGGAATCGGCTGTTCGCTTGGTGCCTTAGCAGGGCCCTGGGGTATGAATGGAATGCTTGATTTCTATCAAGACCTCGTTGGTATGCCAATCATAGTGCGTACAATTCCGTCATCAATCTATCTCACCGTCATCGGCTCTACCATGTTTGTCGTGTTCCTTTCCGGAGCCTTCCCTGCATGGAAAGCGAGTCGACTCGACCCGCTTGAGGTGCTGAGTGGGCAAAATGAAATGCGCGTCGGCTCAAACATCCTTCGAAAACTCACTTCATGGATGCCTACAACGCTCGGCCTTTCGATTCGTTCAAGCGTTCGCAAACCGATCCGACTTACGATGACATTTATCGCAGTCGGTATTTCTCTGATGCTGTTTGGTTCAATTCAAATGATGTCAGCAGGATTGCAAGAGACAATGGTTGGCGGTCTTGAGAACGACCAAACTTGGGATGCGCAAGTCTACATTACCGCAGATGGGGAACAACCCGTTATTGATTGGGCAGAGAACAATTCTGCCAATTATGAAATGCTCATTGAAATGCCTCTTGGCTCAGTTGCTGATGCTGATGATATCGAGCGAATATTCACTCTTGTCGGCATTGATTCGTTCGAGAGCGGTATGCGTGCAGTGTCCCTTTTGGATGGCAAGGGTCCCTCTGGGAATATGGCAGTCACTCAGGTTGTAATGGAAGAAGGGAGCATGCGCTTCCTCGGATGGAATGTTGGAGAACAACAAACAGTTCTCATCAATGGCGCACCAATTGATGTGGAAATCGTTGGCACATCGACAGCAGAATTGGCCCGTACCATGTATTTCTTACGTGGCGATTTGGGCGAAATTCTCGGAGTAAACGCTACTTCGGTGTACCTTGAACTCCCTGAAGGGGTGGAAGTAGACTCATCTCTTGGTGAAGCCTCGACAGGTGTAGTTCAACGGCAAACCTTGCTTGATGGCATCAACAGTTTACTGGACCAGCAGACCCAGATTTTCCAGACCATGATGTACCTTGGCCTCCTGTTCACCATTGTTGTTATGTTCAACACCATGATCATGAATGTAGCAGAACGTGATTTCGAATTGGCTACGTTGCGGGTCCTTGGAGCATCAACCCGCAGCCTTGGCTTGATGCTTCTGTTTGAGAGCCTGCTTATCGGTATTATAGGCGGTATAGTTGGCGTTTTGTTTGCATATGGAGGCGCAGTTGGATTGGCAGCGTCGTTCTCATCTTGGCAGTTCTTTGTCCCGGTTACCATTGTCCCAGATGTGGCTTACCAGCTGATGGGTGGCGTTGTTGTGATTGCAGTCGCTATGACGCCTATTGGCGTGTGGCGATTGCGGAAAATGGATCTGATAGAGAAGGTCAAAGATTTGTCGAGTTGAGCATCGCCAATTGACCGATGCTACAATAGGCGTCGTCTTGTTAGGCTTGACTAATGGATGCACAGTCGCTCGGTATGCTCGCGATTCTCGGAGGAGGATTCGGGGTTGGCCTGTGGTATATTGTGGCCCGCGGCGATGCAAACCTCACCATGCGTCAAGGCATGAATCCAGAAGGGTTGCGCTACGGCACTGGAGAGCCCGGCTTTGGAAATGCTAAGCTTCAGATTAACGCCAAATTGGCAGTGGTTGAAGAGCGCCGCCGCGCTCGAGATATCGCCCGTGGCCGACAGGCCCAACTCGATGCAGAACGGAATGTTCAGAAGCAAGCAGCAGAGCGATCGGCTAAGGATGTTGCAGAAAATGCACGCGAAGCAGAACGGCTACGCTTGGCTGCAATCGCCGAAGCACAAGCAGAAGCAGATCTCGAAGCACAACGCGCTGAAGACGAAGCAGAACGTCGACGCCGTGAACGGGAAGAAGGTCGACTGGCAGAGGCTCGATTGGCTCAAATTGAGCAAATGGAAGCAGAACGCCAATCCGAACTCGCCGCTGCCGAAGCCGCTCGTCTCGATGAGATTCAGACCGCTCGAGACGCAGAGGCAGTACAATCGAAACAAGCGGCTCAAGCAGCCATGAAGGACCTACAAGCTCGACTCGACCGTGAAGGTGCTCGTTCATCAGACGTACAAGTATCACTCATGTGGAACAACTTTAACGACCTTGATTTGCATATCGTCTGCCCTTCAGGAGAGCGCATTCATGGCGGAAATAAAATTTCAAAATGCGGTGGAGAACTTGACGTCGACGCTAACGTACGCCCTGAAAGCAAGAAACCTGTTGAGAACGTTTACTGGCCAGAGGGGACTGCTCCGGCCGGCAAGTACCAAGTGTATGTACACCATTACAAAAAGCACAAGAAGCGACGTGCTAAGGATCCAACGAAGTTCCAAGTCATCATCAACTCTCTCAGCGATGAAGACAATGATGGGGTTCCCGACGTCATGGAATACAAGGCCGCCTTGTCCCACGGAGATCCAATCATGCTTGTGGCGACCTTCGAGGTTCCAAGCATGGCCGAACGTCGTCGTCGAAAGCAAGCGATTGAAGACCAACTTGCAGCACTCGAGCGCGGCGAAGACGTCGATGTATCGCCCCTGGCAACCCCTCAAGATACCTCTGCCGAATCCACAGAACTTCTTAACGAACTCAACGAACGCCTTCAGCGGGAGGGTGCAGACTCTTCCTTTGAATTGCCAAGTGCCCCTGATTTGGACAAGTTAAGCGATGCTGACTCAAATGGGAATTGAAGAACCAAAGCGTTTGATTTGGACGGAGAGAACCGACATGAGCGTGCAGAGAAAAGCCTACTTTCTCGTGTTGTTGATGTTGATGCTGAGTTTCTCCGCAGGTTTAGGTGAAATGGTACCCCCTCTCGAAGATAACAGAGAACAATTTGTGCTCACGCCTCCAGCATCAGTGAATGCGGGGGGCTATCAAGAAGGATCGATTTTCACTCAAGCCACAATTGCAATCGGCGCTGAGCACATGTGCATGATCCTTGACAATGCATCGGTGGCTTGTTGGGGTAAAGGATCGGATGGGCAACTTGGAAACAACGACACATCCGATCAGTCAATCCCGGTCTATGTCTCAAGTTTCGGACCAGGTCGCACTGCAACAGCAATCAGTGCAGGGGCTCGTCATACCTGCGCTCTGCTCGATAACGGCTCAGTTTCCTGTTGGGGGAAAGGCGAAGACGGGCAACTTGGCAACGGTGCAATGCAAAGCACCAGCAGTGTTCCTTCACCTGTGCTCCCCTTCCCGTCGGGTCAAAAAGCAATCACGCTTTCATCAGGCCATTCCCACACTTGTGCAATCCTTGACGATGGAGCCATCGCCTGTTGGGGTGCCGGTTCCGAAGGTCGACTTGGTAACGGGGGGACGTCCTCTTCCGCTTCGCCGCAGCTTACAGACTCCCTGGGTGAGAATCGAAGTGCTAAATCCATTTCAAGCGGGCTCCACCATACCTGTACCATTCTTGACAACGGCTCCACACTATGCTGGGGCGACGGCTCAAAGGGCCAACTTGGCAACGGTGGTGTTGCTTCATCCTCCTCACCCGCACCAATCGCAGCAATTCCTTCTGCGTTCAAACCAGTTGCGCTCGCCTCGGGCGACGAACACACTTGCGCAATGCTGAGCAAGGGCTCTGTTGTCTGTTGGGGCAGTGGCCTTGACGGGTTTTTGGGAAGTGGCTCCACTTCAAACCAACTCACTCCAGAAGCCGTTGAGCCCTTTGGAGAAGGGCGAACAGCGGTTGCGATCTCTGCAAAGCACAAGCACACTTGCGCTGTACTGAACGATGGTAATGTCTCATGTTGGGGCGTGAGCGCGAACGGAAGAGGCGGCAATGACGGCGTGGAAAATACGCAATTGGTTCCCACCTTGACATCCAGCCTCGGCGTGAACAGAACCGCTCTTTCAATCACTTCGGGCAACACATACTCATGCGCAATTCTCGATGATTTCTCAGTTTCATGTTGGGGCGACGCCCCCCCTGGTGTTCCAGGTTCAACTCAACCCTCGCCAACCCCGTTATCGATACTGCCAGCGCTAAGATCAGTCGCTGTTTCGGAACGGGATTTCAATGGAAATGGCGTGTTTAATATCTTTGAAACTCCGATTCGCTTTGACTTCAAGGCAAGCGGGCTTTCAGCGGGATACAAGCACACCTGCGCCATTCTTGATGACGACTCGATCACGTGTTGGGGTGACAACGCAAACGGGCAACTTGGTACCGGGGACAAGACAAACCACTTGACACCAGCGACAACCCTCTCTTTGGGTGCAGGAAGAACCGCACAGGCTGTTGATGCGGGCTGGACGCATACGTGCGCCTTGCTGGATAATGGATCGGTTTCTTGTTGGGGTGAGCAATACCTTACAAACAACACGAAGGTCGATTTGACAAGTCCTACACTCGTAGGGGATTTTGGAAATAACAGAACGGCGGTTCAGATTTCAACAGGATCCTCGGTGACGTGTGCGGTGTTGAGTGATGGAACAGTGTCGTGCTGGGGCAAGGGTACTTCTGGCCAACTTGGCAACGGGGCCACGACTTCCTCAACCGACCCTACGCCAACCACAAGTTTTGGAGCGGGCAAAAAAGCCCTCTCAGTGTCCCTCTATTCCGATCACGCTTGTGCATTAATCGATGATGGAAACGTGATGTGTTGGGGCAAAAATAATTACGGAAAATTAGGCGACGGGACGGAAAGCCAAAGGAACGCCCCGGTTCAAGTCAACCCTTTCCCTGCCAACACCACCCCGATTTCTGTTGCGGTTGGTAGCCACCATTCCTGTGCTCTTCTCGACGTCGGCGACGTTTCATGCTGGGGTGAAGGCGCCTACGGCCAGAATGGGGATGGAACAAGTACAAAGCGTCCATCTCCAGGGTTAACCAGTGGATTTGGTGCAGGGAAACTTGCAGTTTCAGTTTCATCAGGCGACCACCACATCTGTGCTCTGCTTGACAGTGGCGAAGTTGTCTGTTGGGGTGAGGGTGGGTCTGGGCGTCTCGGAACGGGGAGTTCTTCTCTAGTGTACGTGCCTACGCCAACAGTTTCCTTTGGTGATGGAAAGCTTGCCACATCCCTCGCAATTGGTTCATACCACGGGTGCGTCGTTCTTGATTCTGGAGAAATATCATGTTGGGGCGGCGGCCTCAACGGGCAACTCGGAAATGGGGAAATCGCAAACCAAGCCTCACCAGTCTTGACAAAGACACTTGGGCCCTCAGTTTCATCAATCTCAGCCGGTAGCGATCACTCGTGCGCTTTGCTTGGCAACGGTTCAGTTGCATGTTGGGGGGCAGGAAGGGTCGGTGATGGTCGAGCAAACGGGTCCTCAGTACCAGTTTTGGTATCCTCATTTGGAGCGGGTCGGGCCGCAGTGCAGATCAGCAGTGGAAATCAGGGCAGTTGTGCCATCTTGGACAACGGGTCAGTTTCATGTTGGGGGTATGGAGACAACCTCGGAAACGGATTTACCTCCTACGTGCCATCACCAACACTAACTGGTGATCTTGGTGCAGGCCGCACTGCTGTTGACCTCTCTTTGGGTGGATCGCATTCATGCGCAGTGCTGGATAACGGCTCAGTTTCGTGTTGGGGTGTCAATCTGTTTGGTCAACTTGGTGATGCCACGACGGGCACTGGCGATCCAAAGCCTTCCCTTACTGGAAGTTTTGGGGCTGGCAGGACCGCTGTTTCGGTCACAACAGGAGTTGATCATTCATGCGCACTTTTGGATAATGGTTCAGTTTCGTGTTGGGGTCAAAACGAGTACGGTCAACTCGGGACTGGCGACAGGGTCACCATGAGCAGCCCGACCTTGATTGCCCCCTTCGATTCAGGGCGTACCGCAGTTGATGTCTCCGCCGGACGATCCCACACATGCGCTCTTTTGGACAACGGACAGGTTTCGTGCTGGGGCCAGGGTAGTTTGGGACATGGTAGCATCGGGAGCTCGAACGTTCCACTCACGATTACGCATTCTGGTGGAATTTCAAATGCAGTTTCCATTTCGGCTGGCTATGAGCATTCTTGCGCAGCATTGAGCAACGGTTCTGCAATGTGTTGGGGCTCAAACAACTATGGGGCACTCGGCATTGGTGATGCAGCCCAGGTCTCAAATTCTAACGCAGTCTTAGTTCCCTCCTCACTTGATTCCAATCGCAAGGTTGTCGATATCGTTGCGGGCGTTGATCGGACCTGTGTGATCTATGATAACCAATCCGTTGCTTGCACTGGAAAGGGTACCGCCGGTCAAATTGGAAACAATGACAGTTCAAACCAAGTCAATTTCACCTACACCATTCCTCTTGTGGTACCGCGTTCCCTTGCCATTGACAATGGGGACCAAGACGGTGACGGCGTTGCCGATCCGTTAGACGCCTATCCTGAAGACATCATGCGCGCCGCCAAATGTGTTGCACCGACCTACGGCCGATACGTCTGCACTACCGTAGGGCTCGGGAAATATGTACCAGCAAACGACGCAATCTACCCCACTGATGCATCCATCGGCCATTATGTTGACAAAGTTGGACAAATCGGAGAACGACCGTGCCCCGTTGGTACCTACAACCCGACAACAAGCGCAGAACAATTCTCAGCATGCCTTGGTTCTGATGCAGGTCACTTTGTCGACCTCATCGGCCAAGGCGAACAGACCCCTTGCGATGTTGGGACCTTCCAACCAGGCACACGCTCCCAATCATGCCTTCCTTCTGACTTGGGCCACTTCGTGAACATGACCGCTCAAACTTCGCAAATACCATGCCCCATCGGGACCTTCCAAAACGAAACTGAACAAGTTGACTGCCGGCCAGCAGAATGGGGCCATTATGCCAATGAAACAGGCCAAGTGAACCAAACAGCATGCCTCGAAGGATCCTATAACCCCGACAACGGTTCAATCGCACCGACAGATTGTCGACCAGCAGACATTGGCCACTTCGTCAATGAGACTGGAAGGTACAACCAAACTGCATGCCCCATCGGTACCTTGCAAAATCAGACGGGCCAACCTTCCTGCCTCAACGCTTCACGCGGTCACTACGTTTCGCTGGTTGGCCAATCCACCGAAGTACCGTGCTCCGTAGGTACATACAATCCGCTTCGTGGAGCAAACAACTCCACATGGTGCCTTCCAGCAACTCGGGGGCATTTCGTCGATCAACCGGGCCAAGGCGATCAAACCCCTTGCTCGAGAGGCACTTACAATCCACTGAACGCCTCTTCTGATGCTAACGCTTGTGTGGACGCGGACATCGGCCACCATGTGGCGACCTTTGGTCAATGGAATCAAACCCAGTGTGAGCTCGGCACCTACCAAAATGAGACTGGTCAAACCCTTTGTAATGAGGCAGACAGCGGCCATTTCGTCAATCAAACGGGTCAAACCAGCCAAGAAAAGTGCCTTCGAGGGACATACCAATCCTCGACAGGCCAATCATTTTGTTTCAGCGCAAGTCCAGGTTATTTTGTGCCTCTTGAAGGTCAAGTAAATCAAACAGCATGTGGAATTGGGACGTATAATCCAAACGCAAGTTCAATCAATGCTTCCGATTGTATTGACGCATCACCTGGGCATTTTGTCAATCGCACCGGCCAAGCGGGCCAGGTGCCATGCTCGATTGGCACCTACAATCCTGCCTCTGGCTCGAACGCTTCCAACGCATGCCTAAACGCCTCCTCTGGCTTTTATGTGGGCATGATCGGTGCTGTTGAACAAACGCCTTGCTCAGTGGGTACATTCAACCCAACGGAAGCAGGGAATTCCACAGAGGCCTGTGGATGGTCTTCTCGAGGGCATTATGTCGACCTTGAGGGCCAATCGCTGGAGATTGCTTGCCCCGTAGGGACTTACAATCCGCTGATGGGATCTGATTCTTCAGAAGCATGCCTTGAAGTCGAAGCCGGACATTATGCGAGCGAAATGGGTCAAACCAGACAAACTCCTTGTCGAGTAGGTACCTACAACCCTACCAATGGCTCTTCTTCTATCTTTGATTGTAAATTGGCCAATGCCGGGTATTTCGTTCCTATCGAAGGGCAAACAACACAAACACGCTGTCCGTCTGGCACATCTCAACCTGAAACCGGCCAATCAGAATGCCTGTTGGGCGAGGACGTACAATTGCAAACCGATACAGCACCAGTGGAAACCTTCCAATTGATCTTCCTTGTCTCATCAGCGCTTATGATTGCAATGGGTATGGTCCTTTTGAATCGAAGAAAGAAACGCCAAGGCGGAAAGAAAACCACAGACGCTATGAGGCGCCGTTACAAGTATTGAGCGAATGGATTCTCAAGAGAGAATTTCATCAAGTCGTTCATCATCCGCAGCCTTTCTGATGGAGCGAGCAATCCTTCGCCCTGTTGACATTCGAGTTTCATTAATGTCTGAGTAAGGGGATCCTCCGACAAACGGGTTTGAACCCGCAACAATGCGAGCGCTAATTTCAAACACCTTGAATTCAAGTTGGTCGGTGACAATTGTTTCGAGGCAGAAAGGCCCGAGCATGCCTCGACTGTTCTCTTCAAGTTCAAACGATGCAGCAACGGTGCCTTCTGCCATTTCAAAGGCGCGCGGGAGAAGTGATTCACGGATGACCACCGGTTGATTTCCAGTCACGACAAAGGATGGCTCAAGGGCCATTTCTCTGAGGTCGCGCAAGGAACCAAGCTTGTAGAATTCATCCACGTTTGATTCGTCGCGTCGATCCATCGAAAGAAGTTCAAGCCGGCCGAGGTTTTTGCCAGCGTTTTTACCGCGCCCTTGGACTTGGTAACCATCATCTGCTGTAGGGTCGAAGAAAAAGTGGAGGTAATATCGGCAGCCAAGCACGTATTCTTGGATGGTAAATTCTTCTTCAATGTCGACGTTCCTGCGGAAATCGCGGTAATCTCGAGCAATAAAGTAGCCGCGGCCACCTTTTGCACCGGCGTACTTGACAATAACGGGGCCGTCGATGTCGTGAGGGTCTTCAAGAACCCGTGGCATGGTGCATCCACCGCTTTCGAGCCATTGGCGCTGGCGTGCCCTGCTGCTTTCCCAGTGGAGGATGCCTCGGTTGCCGAAGGTCGGCACCTCGAGGGCGCGGAAATTCGAGGAGCCGAGGTATTCCACAAGTGAGCCATGGGGGATGATCACAACATTGCGTTCCCTGAACCATTCAGCATGGTCCAACATTTCGCGATAGTTTTCGAGCATCAACCATTCATCTGGTTCTGCACCAGGGAAGGCTTTGTAGAAGCGACGACGGTTTTCTCCGACCGCAATTCCTAGAGTTTTGAACCCCTCCATTCGGGCGCCGTGGAGGATTTGAAGCGAAGAGTGCGAGGCGACGACACCGATGACGATGTTGTCAGCGTCATAGTCAGCGAGCCAATTTTTCAGCGTATCAGCGGTTACGACCATGTCGAGGGGTTCCGTATTTGCTCTATGAGGGTTCTGTTCATACATGCTGTTCTCGGGCAAATAGAAAGCAATCATACAACCTCGAGTTTGTCGCAAGAACGACATACCCCCTGCATAAGGGGGTGATTGATGATTTGGCAAAATTTGTTGTTGCGAGTTCTTCTTTCAGGAGGGATTGTTGTTGCAGCAAGCGAAATTGCAAAGCGAAACAGTTTGTTTGGTGCTTTGCTCATCTCTCTACCTTTGGCTTCCATTATGGCCATCATTTGGCTGCACCACGATACTGGTGATGTTGAACAAATCGCCATTTTTTCCCAAGAGGTGTTGTGGCTTGTGGTGCCATCGCTTGTGCTGTTCATTGCCCTGCCCGTGTTGCTTACCAGAGGGGTGGAGTTTTGGCCAGCGCTTGGTGCTTCGATGGTCCTCACTGGGGTGTGTTATGCAATAGGTGCGCTGATCGCTACCAAAGTGGCCGCACCCGTTTGATGCGTCGCTAGGTCTCCATCAAGCAACTGACGAAGGGTGAAGAGTTCAAGGGCTCGTTGGGGATGTCGGAGCATGGCCGAAGGTTCTCCCTCCCACCGAATGACGTATGGTGGCTACCTGCGCTTGGATGAATTGCTTGAATTACAAGACGGTCCAGAAGGCTACGCTCCGGCACCGTGCAACGATGAACAGCATTTTGTCATCACCCACCAAGCCTTCGAACTTTGGTTCAAAATGATTTTGCGTGAATTGAAGGAAGCGCACCAACTGATCAATCAAGAGCATGTAGAAGAAAAATCCCTCCCGAGGTTGGTTCACCACCTCGACCGGGTGACTGAAATCTTCCGCCTCCTGGCCAATCAGTGGAAGGTTATGGAAACTTTAGCACCACAAGATTTCCTCGCTTTTAGGGATAAACTGGGCACCTCTTCAGGATTCGAATCATGGCAGATGAGGGAACTTGAAGTCCTCTTGGGCTTGGAAAATGAACAACGCATGGGTGGCATGGACCCTTTGCTTCACATGAGAAAACTAGCTTCTGAAGGCAAAGTCAGCGATAAGGTTCTCGCGAACTTCGAGGTCACGTCCAACGCCCCTTCACTCAATGATGCTCTTGGAGCATGGCTGGCTCGAACCCCTGTCAACGGCTCACTTCCAGGGCAAGACGGAGATGAAGAAGTTGTTGCGGCTTTTGTTGAAAGTCATCTGGGCGTGATGAAGCGCCACGGTGAAGAGGTCATTGCCCACATCGTAGCGATCGGTCACGGGAGCGAAGAACAAGTTCGACCCCGCATCGAAGCTGCGACAGAACAAGCCACATCGTTTCTCAAGCCCGAGGGCGAAGTGTCCCGTTCGAGGGCTGGTTTGTTGTTCATTGAATCTTATCCAGAACTTCCGCTTCTTTCCTGGCCCCGGCGGCTCATCGATTCTTTTGTAGGCCTCGAACAATCAATGCTGTTGTTTCGTTCAGCGCACGCAAGGATGGTCGAACGTATGATTGGCCGTAGAATGGGTACAGGTGGTTCAAGTGGTGTTGATTACCTTGATGCAACCACGAAATACAGAGTGTTTGTCGACCTATGGGCCGTGCGAACGATGCTTGTCAAGCGAGATGCCATCCCTGATGTTGGGCACCCCGAGTTTTACGGGTTTGCAATTGGTCAATAAGATTCAATCCAAGTGAGGATCGATATCGATTGGAATCAACTCATGCTCGTATTCGTAGAGCGCAATCTTGAGCGGGTCCAACACGAAGCGGACCGATGCTTCTTCAAGACCGTAAAGGGAGACAAGTTCTTCCATGAATGCTTCACGAAGAACTTCTTCGTTTGCGTAAAGGGGAGCACCCATTCCGATTTGGAGTGCTCTTGCACCAATGATTCGGGCTCGTTCGAAGCGGGTGTGGAGTCGTGCTGGCTTGACCATAAGAGATGCACCTGCGACAGTGTCGCATCCTGCCGTACTGCCTACTCTTCTTGAACCTAACCCACGCAAAGAGCAGCGGAAGAAGGCCTATTCTTGTTCGGTACCTAGGCTCTTTGAGGTGGATACGGTGTTTTTCCACATGACCAATGCTGGGGTTAACAGGAGCAGCAGCACAAAGGTGGCAGCGAGGGCGAGTGTGCCTCTGGATTGCGATTCCAACGTGGAAACGACTCCGTTATCCTCGTTTTCAATCAAATCCAAACCAGCAGCAGGCGTATCGGATTTCACCGTCAGGTTTCGTACCCCGTCGGTTTCCAACATCACAACAAGCCCCGTCCCGTTCATGGAGAGCAATTCACTGATGTTTCCTTGCCGGGCTGTCGAGTTGAAGTGCGACGCTCCAACCACCATGTCGCTGTGGATGTAAGGTTCCGTTTCATGGGCGACATCGGCCAATCGCCAAACGGAGACTGTGCCGTTGATCGAGGTGTTCCATGCAAGCGTGCCGTTGCTCACCGACACTCCACTTAGCCCTTCAAATTCGGTCGTGCTGTTGCTCATCACACGTCCCAGGTCCTGCGCTTGACTTGTGCCCGTGAGCAGCCCATCTCCGTTGTGAATCAAACTGGGTAAGAACAACAACCTGTACATTCGGTTGAATCGCTGATAGGAATCGGAGTTGTATGAGAGGTCGGTTGGGGATGGGTGATGGCGCATCACAAAGGTCTCGTTGTCCACCAGAGCGTCTAAATCGCCGTCGAGCACCTTGCAAGGTTCACACCAATCCGCTCCGAAGTATTCGACAAAGTGTTCAGGTCGAACTGGCTCACAAGCCTCTTGTTCCAAGCACGCTTCATCAAGCAAAAGCACATCGAGTGTCCCGCCTTCTTGTTCCAAGAGGGACTCATCGGCTTTGGCTTGCGACAAAACCGAACCACTGGAAGCGAGCAGAACCACGACCAGCAGCAATGAGCGCCAGATTTGTATTCTACCCACGTTGTAAGGGTGTAGGAATGTGTTCAAAAGGGGTCCCCTCTCACCTTCACCCATGGAGGCAGTATGGTGGCGTCGCCCGTCAACCCTCCCTCTTGTTTTGTTGGGGATGGCTCTGGTCATCATCGTAGCAGGCGGTACAATCCGCATCAACGACGCTGGTGAGTCGTGCCCTGACTGGCCTCAATGCTTCGGAACTTGGGGATTTGACATCTCCACCGAGGAGCAAGCCGCCTACTGGGAGGCCAACCCTGAGGAGATTGATTCACGAGGCGCAGATCACCGCTACACCACCTTTGAAATATTCACAGAATGGATTCACAGGGCCATGGTTGGGGTGATTGCACTCCCTGTGTTGTTCAATGCCTTGTTGCTCCGCTCTCGCCGTTCCACCTATGGTGATAAGGCGTATAAATTGGCTTTCTTTGCAGGAATCATGCTTATTCTTCAGGCCACTGCTGGCGCATTGACGGTGTTCTTTGATAATGCGGATTGGTCGGTAGCGCTTCACCTTTCGATGGCCTGTATCTTTTCAGCCGCTTTCATTTTCCAGCACATGGAAATGCGTTCAAAAGAGGGTTCGAAGCACCCACTGTTCCATCTTCCAAAAGCCTTCATTGCCGCCAATAAGCGTCGCGTAGACGCCATGGTTGGCGCTGTGTTTACCCTGCTCATCCTTGGCGCATGGGTCTCTTCGACTGCAGGAGGCCAATACAACCAAGGGTGCTCCGTTGGATTCCCAACCGGTTGGCCAACATGCAACGGAAGTGTCCTGCCTTCATTTGATGGCCCGGGCGTTTTGGTGCAAATGGTGCATCGGTTCGGTGCTCTAATTGTGGGGCTCGTTCTTGTTGCAGGTTCGGCCAGAATACGATCCGAAGCAAGGGAACACGGTGCAACCCCTGCATTTGGTCGAATCACCGATGTGACCGCAGGGTTCTGGGTGCTCAACGTCATGATTGGTGGGACCTACATCGTCGCTGCCAAGATGGACAGCTTCCCTGAATGGATTTCTTTGCTTCATTTAGTCGTCGGCGTCACGGGGTTGTTGATCGCCTCTATGGCGCTGTTTAGCATGCGCATTTCTGAATCAAACGCCAATACCCTTCCCGAGGAGGAATAATCATGGATTTGGGTGTCGGTGAAGTGGCACCTGCGCCCCACCCCGGCTGGCTGAGTGTGTTTCGACAACTGATGAAGCTACGCGTGATTGCTCTGCTGCAAGTGACAGCCATTTGTGCCATTCTGGTTCACGATTTGATCACCCCGCTCGAGCGGACATGGCTTGATACAATGACCACCATTCTGATTACAGTGGTCGGTGGGACCCTTTCCGCTGGTGGATCAAACGCCATCAACATGTGGTATGATGCAGATATTGATCCGCTGATGAGGCGGACCAAGAACCGACCTGTGCCGCAAGGGCACATCTCCCCACAGGGCGCCTTGATGTTCGGCACGACAATTGCCATCCTTGGCTCTTCCTTGTTTCTCCTCGTCAGTTGGAAAGCCGCTTTTTGGTCATTCTTTTCAGTTGCCTTCTATGTGCTGATTTATTCGATCTGGCTCAAGCGTCGATCCCCTCAAAACATCGTCATCGGCGGCATTGCAGGCGCAACGCCTCCCCTGATTGGATGGGCAGCAGCAGCAGGTGATTCGATTCTAGAAAGCACCAACCCGTTGGCGCTTGGTTCTCCGATTCCATGGTTGTTTTTCGCCCTCATCTTCTTTTGGACCCCTCCGCACTTCTGGGCTTTGGCCTTGTACCGCTCAGGCGAATACGCAAAGGCAGAAGTTCCAATGATGAATGAAGTCCGAGGCCCAGAGCACACCGTTTTTCTTTCGAAAGTATACTGCGTATGCTTGCTTTTGTTAGGAAGCATTCCTTTCTTTTGGCCGAATTCCGGGTTGCCGCTTCTTTGGGCGCTCATTGCTGGAGGTCTTACCTTGTGGTACGCCAAATCCGTGTGGGACATCGATCCGCTTGAACCAACAGACGAACATGAACGCATGCCGAAGGCTGCGAAATCCTTCTTCCGCTCGTTGTATTACTTGGGATGGATGCACCTCGCCCTCGTTCTGGTGTGCGTACCACCGTCCTCTTGGCTTGGTCCTCTAGGGCCCCTTTGAAGGCTCAGTCCCTCATTTGACTCGTGGGAAGGTCATCCAGCCTCCACCGTCATGTTCATGACTGCTTCATCGGTCGCCGGCTTTGTCTGCGGCAGTCGCATAGCCTGGCCATTGCGCTGGATTGCTAATCCAGTGGTGTCTCACCTCGGGAGTTCGAATCTCCCCTGCCGCGCCACAGTTGACTTCATTCAAAGAAGTCATCAAATTCGTCCACCGTCGATTGAATGCCCGTTCGACGGTTTCGTGCAGCAATGACTCGCTTCAATCGCTTTCGCTTTTGCAACAGCAACGGCAAGCAGATGATGGAAAGCACCAGCACCACCAGGGATGCCAAGCCAGTTGTTGTGAATTCATCTTCTTGCATGTATTCGTTGAGGGTGCCTAGCCAAGCAACGCCAAGAGGCGGCTCTGGCTCTGGCTCAGGTTCGGGGATCAAGTGTTGATTGAAGGCCCACCAATCATCTTCGATGAACACCCGCTCTACGTTTGGTGAAGGGTAATTTGCCAGCGTTTGCTCGTTGCCGACCGAATCAACCGGTGCCAGAATGAAGTAATACGCTCTCAGAGGGCGCAGGTCTGCGTCTTCTTGGCCCGTTTGGTTGTAATAGCCCATTTCTCCTGGTGTTGAGGGCATGTTGCTGACAATCGGTGTCAAAAATCGCAAATCGATGTCCTTTGGCTGCTGTTCAATTTGGTAGAGGTTCCAAAACAGCTGTCCATTGGGTTCATTTTCAGGCCATGTCCAAGTGAGGTTCAATTCGTAGCACATGTTCCAATCATTGACGATTTTGTAGCACTCAGTGTCGTTGGTGAAGGTGGAGGTGGATTGGAAATTACTGATGCTGGATACTGGTGGCACTGCATCACCGCAGAAAGCGGTGGATTGGCCGTTTTCATCAAGGCTGACGTTGATGTGCTGGAAGTCGGGTGCACCCTCACGGCTTGAAGGCATGATTGCGTATGATGCGCAATCTCCGCTTCCAAGTGGCACCGGGTCGGTCCAATTGTCGCCCGAAGCATCGATTGTAGCGACAAGGGAATCGGAAGTCAATTCCTTCCAGATGAACTCATTCACGCCGTTTGCAGGATTTGGGAAGAGGGTTCCTGCTTCTTGTACGAGGAGGAGTTTGTATATGTTCCAACCTCCAACATAAGGATTGTTGGAATCCCCTGTGGCGGTCCAGTTGAGCATAAGTTGGCCCCCCTCGAGTTGTGTGCTTGTGATTGGGCCAGTGCTGAGGTTCGCTGGTGGTGATTCACCGATGATGAGGATCACGCCGTTTGTCGTGAGGGTCACGTCAAAGGTGCCGTCTTCGTTTGCAGCGTACTGGTCAAGGTAGGTCCAGATGTAATCGTCTAAGGTTGGCAAGTACCGAACATCAACGGTTTCGAGTGGGATGTTTTCTGGAAGCAACTCGGTCATATTGAGTTGGATTTCCATCCAGTCCATCCCGACTTCTGGAGAATCGTCCACGGTTGAAAGAACCTCGAACGAAAGCATGAGCAAGGGTTCTTTGCCTTCTCCGATACCATAGGATGTACCAAGAACCGGCAACGACGACTCATAGTTCAGGTAAGCCGAAGAGCGGGTGACTGCTTGGCCTGTGAACAACGCTCCGTTATCGAGCGAGACGTAATTGTACACGGTTATGTCCTTGTGAACGGATTCCAATTCACCAAAGACATCGGTCACCCTTAGCGTTACGACGTGATCACCAAGGCCTAGGTTCTCACCAGAGACATTCAGTTCAGGGCCATAGCCGAGGTTGATGATACCGGAAACCCACCACGAGTAATTGAGTGGTCCAGCAGCGGTCGAACTCGTTCGAGCGCTCATTTGAATCGCCTCTCCCGTGGTGTATGTGCCGATTGCGCTTGCTTGGTCGATGTTCGCATTGATGGCTCCTGCGACCAAATCTGCAATTTCAGACAAGGCGTTGTTGCTGAACTTGCCTTCATCGCCTTCGTCATGGGATGATGGTACCTGCAGCGTCAACGTGCGGTCGGCGCCGATGGAAGTGATGTTGAATGAGCAAGTGCGTGTTTCACCGGGGAGGACGGTTTGGAGCATGCATGAGGCTTCATACTCCACTTCGCCGATTGGATCGTAAATCTGGAACGCAACCCGTACCGATTCTACCGTCATATTTCCAAGGTTTGAAATCGTGGTGCTGACCATGTTTTCGCCGTAAAAGTAGCTGGCAGAACTTGCATCGTGGGCTGGAATCATCGAGGTGGCTTGAAGGTCAATGGTGTCATCAAATACAATTGTGATTGAGGTCATATCGTTGCTGGAATCCAGATCGCCATAAGGCGTCCCCGTGCTACCAAATAAGCCCCACTTCAAGGTGAACTGCCCCTCAGCGGTGCTGTTTACAGCTGGAAGCGATTCTGTGAATGGGGATTGACCGCCCCAGGATGGAAGATTGGACACAACGGTGTAGGCATCGCTGAGAAGCACCGGGTTCTCTCCAACAGTCCACAATTGCCACCCCAATGTCGCCTCGAAGTTGCAAGTTCCACATGAATTAATTTGCCCCTTTGCATCGAGTATGTAGTCCACTCCAGTGTTGAGGATGACGCTCCCGTCATAGGTCGCCGTGCCTTGGAGGGCCAGAAGGGGGTTGTGAGCGGTGTTGACGGATAGGTCCACAAATGAGCGGGTGAGGTTGATGTTGAAGGTCAACATGTCATCGGTTGTGTCTTGGTCGCTTAAATCGAAAGCATAGACGATGGTAAAAATGCCTTCATCTCCCGATGGGTTCCATTGCGCATCGGAGGTCACGTTGGCCATGGCCCCCGGGAAAAGATTGGAGAGGGTGAATGAACCGCTTGCATCGTATGAAGACTTACAGACTGGTCCAGTCACATCCCCCTCGCATACATACCACTTCGTTGCACGGTTGGTGCTGGTGCCAAGGCCTTGATTGGCAACGGTCACTTCAAAAGACATCGGATCCCAAGAAGAACCCCATGAATCGGGAAGGGGTGAAATCGTCTCAATCAAGGCCACATCGCCGCTCTCCGAAGCACTTGCAGCGGGCAGCGTCATAAGTCCCGTGAGCGATGCCAAGAGGAGCAAGAGCACCATGGAAAGACTGCTCGTTTTTTGGCCGCTTGATGGTTGCGTCCGGTTCGACATTACATGACGCCTCGCAGGGGGGATTCAAAGACTCATCGCCCCCGAAGGGGGCAAGAACCCCAGAATCTTACATTCCCTTGCTGCTCCATGCGGCAACCTCTTGAAGCGCCGAACACTACAACAAAACATGCGAAGCAGGGGTGTTCGTTCACTTGAACGAGACGAAACAGCCCTGACGGCTGTGATTGAATTTCTTTCTGCGTTCGTCTTATTTCTCATGATCTTGACGGCCTTTTTGGCGTTGGCGCAGTTGCAAATGGGTTCAAACGACCCAGCCGTGGACCGTTTGGACCGTTCTGCTGTGCAAGGTTTAGACCGATTGACCTCCGATGAAGGTTGGTTTGTCCCTTCCAACAGCACCGGCATGGATTATGCCAACGCCACTTCCAATTGGCATGAACGGTCGGCAGTGGCGCTTAATGATGGGCGAATACAGGCAGGTTTAGTAACCGACGGAGCGCTTGATATCTTGAAAATCAACGCCATCCAGAATCTGACAGAGGGGAGCATGATCGATGGATTAGGACTGGATGAAGGCTTTTCCCTTCACCTCACTATTGAAGTCGTATCGAGCAACATCTCGAACCGCACTGGTTTGATGTTGTTTGATGGAGGTACAGAACGCAAGACAGCCTCGGCATCTTCGACCGCAAATCGGCAATTTATTCAAGATGGGGAAACATGGCAAATCGTCCTTGAAGTTCACCGAGGTGGGCGCCTGGCAAATGACCTGCACATTACCGAACTTATGACCCGCCCCGCAAGCGGTGGGCCTGAGTGGGTTGAAATCTATAATCCGAATGACTTCGCCATCGCTCTTCGAGGTTGGTCGTTGAATCACACCTCCTCTAGCATCACATCTGATTACCTGTTCAAAGAAGGTGTAATTGCGGGTGGGAATACCCTTTTATTGACCGGTGATCCAAGTTCCCAAGCAACCGGAAACGCTTCCCAAATTATCGACCTCGGCGTCGAGGGATTTTTGGGCGTTGGAATGTTTAACGGGATGCAGGATGGAACGGGTGTGCTCAAGCTTCGTTACACCCAAGTCGACGAAGCACGCCCTTACGATATGTTTAGGGCGGAATGGGGTGGTGATACTGGTTTGTTCATGGTCACTGGCCAATCCTTGGCATGGAACGGGAATTCCACCACGATTGATTCTTGGTTCATCGAACAAGCCCCTTCACCGGGCGATGTTTGACGGACGCCTGGCTGCACAACCTCAATGACAGGCTTCGATGCCTTGGGGGCGATTGCTTGATGAACCCGGGCCGGTTGGTTGGACATGTTTCCCATGCAGCCAGCCGCCGTATACACCCGCGACCGATGCGTCACAGGTATCCATGGACTGGATGAAATCTTGCGCGGTGGAATCCCCTACGGCTCTACGGTGCTTGCTGCCGGAACTTGTGGTTCTGGAAAGACCACGCTGGGCATGGAGTTTCTTGTTCGCGGCGCACTTGCGGGCGAGGCTTGCGCCCACTTTACCGCAACCGAGCCTTCCGTGAAGTTGCTCGAAAACATTCGCCAATACGCTTTCTTTGACATGAACATGGTCGATTCTGGCCTGATCAACGTTTTTGATATGGACGTGCTTTACTCTTGGCTTGGTTTGGAAAAAGCCTCGTTCGAACTTGATGACGTTCACGCACTCATCAAAGCGATTGTGGACATTGTCAACACCATCGGTGTGACGCGCCTGGTCATCGACTCGGTCACCACGCTATGCTACAAAATTAAATCCGAGCAATTGATTCGTGATTTCTTGTTCACCCTCGGAAAGAAACTCGCAACCCTCGGATGCACCACCATCCTCATCTCTGAAATCACCTCTGCCACAGAAAACGCTCACTGGTCCTCCTTTGGGGTTGAAGAAGCGATCGCAGACGGCATCATCGTGATGGGTGACGTCGAGCGAATGGGCCATTTGCTTCGTTTCCTCCAAGTTGTCAAGATGCGTGGTACTTCTCACAGCCGAGCAAAGCACGCTATCGAACTCACCCCACTCGGCGTCATGCTCACACCGATGCTCAAATGGGGCGCACAAAGCGACAAAACCTCGCGATGGGGGTCATGATTATGTTTGAATTGGATCAGCGAATTGCGGAACAACTTACCGAAGTAGCGCTCAACAGCGCCGTTCAGGTGCGGTGCGGAAACTCCAACGCGTTCATGGTGACGGCAAGCACCCTCATTCCATTGATGCAGATGTTCGAAATGGGCGGCGTTTACATCAGCGCCAACCGAGGCGCTGTTGAAATCATTCAAGCGTTCGAATCCATCGGGATGGATGTTTCTAACATCCAATTCATTGATTTGGTGTCTTCCGGCATCCTTGGCGGCACCGATGTCCCATACACAAACATCCATTTCGTTGACAGCCCGATCATGCTCGAATCCGTCCTGCTCAGAACCCTTTACATCCTTCGTACGATCTCTTCCGAGCGAAACTTTGTTTTCCTCGACAGCGTGAATGCGTTGGCGATTTACAACGAAGACAGAATCCTCGCCGAATACCTTCACACCTTCATCAACACCTTCCGCCAGCGAGAAATCCTCTCTGTGGTCCTCAACGTACCGGATCAGACACCACCGCTGGTGTTGTCGAACCTCGACCTCTATTGCACCGATTTAATCGATCGAGGGCAGGTCGTTATCCACTGAGGTGAACAAGAATGGCACGCAAATTCGATTTTGATCCGGAAGATGAGGAGTTCTTCAGCAAGGTTGGTTCGTTCGGTGTACCGAAGTTCGACAACGAAATGCACGGCGGTATTCCCCGTGGCTTCACGTTGATTGCTTTCACCGACACAGGTTCTGGAAGTGAATTGTTCGCAAAGCAATTTACTTCGCCTGCTGAAGAATCTGAAAACACCCTTTACATTTCTACCAACGAAGGGCAAGCCGAAATCATCCGCATCTTCACGAAGTACAGCTGGCCAATGGACATCAACGTTCGAACGATTGGAGAAGAGTACAACTCGACGGTCTTAGAACGGGAACTCCTCGCCAGTCGATACCGCCTCGAGGGCTTCCAACTCGCCGATATTCAGCGGTTGGCTCAGACTCGATTTGTCGATGAAAGCAACCAAGATTACCTGACTGAAGTCACCAACGAAATCATGGCATTGGGCCCTTACTTCCGAGCGGTTGTCGACAGCCTGGATTTCTTCCTGCAACGTGAAGATCCTGCCCGTGTGGTCGCTATGGTGCGCATGCTCCAAGCACACGCCCAACTCCACCGCGGTCTTCTGTTGATTTCAGTCTCCACGAACGGACTTGACGCTTCCATCAAGCAAGAATTGTCCACCATTGCTGACATGGTGCTTTCCTTCCAAGTGCGAACCATCGGTACCGATTTCGAAACTTCGATGATCGTTTCTAAATTCCGAAACGCCCCTGAAAATTTGAAAATCCTCGTTTTCCGAGTGACGCCAGAAGAAGGAATCACTCCAGAAACCGTCGAGCGCATCGCTTGACGGAGGGTTGTTCTGCGGCCGAATTGCGGTTGAGATGCTCGGCGACATGTCCAAAGAGGTTGGCAGGTGCGCAACCACCATGGGAAGCCGAGCAGCAACCGGAGGTTACGACCCCTCTGGCATTGATTTGGAGGCTTGGACCCTTCTTGAAGCGCAACTTGAAGCGACGATTCCAAATTACGACCGAGTGAACAAACTCATGACCTTCGGCCAAGACAAAAGGTGGCGAAGAAACGTGCGCAATCACGCAGAAGCCGGCATGAAAGTTCTGGAGGTTGGTTGTGGACCTGGCTCATTTGCAGAAGATCTCGTTGGGCTTGATGTCACCTGCTTGGACCCGTCTCCTGAAATGCTCAAGGTTGCTAAAAAACGAGTGGATGCGGCCCGACTCGCTCGAGGCGAGGCGCCGGCGGATTACGTCGAAGCCATCGCAGAAGCCATCCCGCTTCCTGACGACACCTACGATGTCGTGTTCTGTTTGTTTTCCTTCAGAGATTTTCAAGACAAACGCAAGGGCCTTGAAGAGATCTATCGGGTGCTCAAACCTGGTGGGCAACTTGTCATCTGTGACGCTGGAAAAGCCAATTGGTTGCACGGTCTGGCAGGGCGGATTTGGATGGCAACCGTCGTTCAGTGGCTTGCTCGGTTTGTGACAAAAGACAAAAATCATCCTTGGAAAGGCCTTGCAAACACCTATTCTCACTATGGTACAAATGGGTACTATCGTACGATGATCAAAGAAGTTGGCTACCAAGAGGTTCAGGGGCGATTGCTATGGCCGTTTGCGATGGCGAGTCGATTCCGTGGCACCAAGCCAAAGCGATGAACAATGCGAGCAATGGCTCTTTTTGGCGATGGAGGCTCCCCCATTAGCCTCATAAACCCCCTACCATTCAGCGAAAATGCTGGTGATTATTATGGGTATGGCCGATGTCCTTCGTAAAATCAAGCAAGCCGAACAAGATGCCGAAAAGCAACTTGCAGACGCCCAAGCAGAAGTCAGTCGAATCGCAGCAGAAGCACGGCGTCAATCCGTGCAACTCGTTGCCGACGCAACCGATGGCTCGGTCGCCGATACTCAAGTCACACTCGACGCTGCTCGCAGTGAAGCAAACAAGGAAGCAGACGGCGTGGCCAAGGAAGGGCACAAGGTCGTCGAATCAATCGAATCCTCAGCAGCAGGCCGCCAAAAGAAGGCGGTTGCACACCTTCTCGAAACCGTAAATTCCCAGTGAGTTGTTCCCATGTTCGCAACCGCAGAAATGTCCCGCCTCACCGTGGCGGCTCCCGTCGATAAGATGGAAGACGTTCTGAGGGTCTGCGCTTCGCTTTCCTGCGTTCACATTGAAGAATATGGCCAGTTCCAAGACGGAATCGGCGTTGGTCGAGCTCTTTCCACCGAAGGGGCCAATCAAACCAGCGCTCTGCTCACCAAAGTTCGAGCCGTCCTGTCTGCTGTCAGCGCCGTGAACACCGACGGGCCAGTTCCTGCTGCAAAAGCCAAGGCACTGGCCGAGACCTTTGAGGCTAAAATCGACGACGCGCTCGCATACCTCGACACAATTCGAGACAGCGAGGCTTCAATCACAACGCTCAACGATCAACTGCAGGTGCTCAAGCGCCTCGCTCCCCTCGACATCCCCCTTGAACTCATGGGCGGCTTCGATGGACTCGAAGTCTATGTTGGAGAAACCGCCAGAGCAAGCAAGGCAAAGAGCGTCTTTGCAGCCCTCGGTACCGAAATTCTCCTCCACAGCGCACCAGGCGTCGTTGCCGTTGCATGCCAGACTCAGCACGCAGCAGAAGTGCAGATTTGTCTTGCAGAACTCGGGGCAAAAGCAGTTCAGATTCCAGCAGGTGAAGGTTCACCCGCTAAGAAACTGAGCGATGTCACTTCCGAAATCACCTCCCTCGAGAACACCATCGCCTCGACTCAAGAAGCGCTGGATGCTTGGGTTGACCGAAACGCTCGCTCGCTCGTCGCGCTTTCTGAATTTTTGACCCGCGAGGATTCAATCTACACCGCTCCAACCCTTGTCGCAGTAAGCGACCAAGCCTTCGCTCTCGACGGCTGGGTCCCAACCTCGCAAGGTGAAATGGTCAAGTCGAAACTTGGCAAAGTCGCATCGCACGTCAGCGTCGAAGCGTATGTGGATCCTCACCACGGCCACGGTGACCATGGGGAATCAACACCTGATGTGGCAAAAGAACTTGTGATGCTCTCTGATTATTTGCTCAGGACCAAGCAATCAATCTTCCAATTCTTCAAGTCGATGGATCTGGACGACTCCGGTAAAATCGACAGCTATGAATTCCAGCAAGCGCTCAAGAGCGCTAACGTTGCAGATCTCCCACCTTGGGACGTCGGCCCGCTGGTTCAGGCTATGGATTTGGACGGCGATGGCAAGATCAATTTGCCTGAACTGGACATCTCCCTCACCATGATTCGGGCTATGCCGGCTTCCGACGAACACCACGAAGAGCCAACGCCTCCGATTCAGTTTGAAAACGGAAAGGCAACCCAGCCATACGAACTGCTTGTCGACCTTGTCGGCCGGCCGAAGTACGGTACCTTTGAGCCATCCATGCTCATCATGATGACCTTCCCTCTCATCTATGGGATGATTTTGGGCGATTGGGGCTACGGGCTCATTCTTGTTCTTCTCTCACTTTGGCTTGGTTCCAAGCCATTCGCTGTGGATCCACTCGCCCAAAAGGGAATGACCATTCTCCGCTGGATGGGGATCTCATGCATAGTATGGGGCATCATTTTTGCAGAAGGCTTTGGGTTCGTATGGGATGGAAGCATGTTTGACAGCGCTGGCGTCCTCAAAGACGGGTATCGATGGGGGCCTGACATTGGGTTCCTCACTTCCTTCTATGACTGGGCTCACGATTTCTTCGTGCTTCCTGAAAACATCGCTGTGTTCCTCGGACTCGGCGATCCAGACCATCCATTCGTCATGATGCCATTCCACCGTGCAAGTGCAGGACACGGCCTCGAACAGTACGTTTCGCTGGCCGTCTACTTGGGCGTCTTCCATATCCTTGTGGGCCTCATCATCGGATTCACCAACGTCAACAAGGCGCATGGATTTACTGCAGCGTTCTTCGAAAAGGGCTCTTGGCTGATGATTTTGGCCGGCGGCTTCATGGTCTGCCGCAACTTTGTGATGGGCTACAACGAATTGTTTGAACTCCAGATCGTTTGGAACCTCCTCCTCATCGGTGGAATTCTGTGCCTTATCGTTGGCCTGGCGATATACGAAGGATTTGGCTGGGCCGGTGGCATCATCATGGGCCCCATTGAGACCTTCGGACTGCTTGCAAACACCCTCTCTTACCTCCGCATCATGGCGGTTGGTGTCGCAGGCGTAAAGATCGCAGAAGTCTCCATCATTCTCGGCTGGGAAAACATCCTCGCCGGCCTTGATGCCGGTGGCGCATCTGGCTACCTTACCGCAGCGTTGTGCCTCGTCATCTTCCTCTTCGTCCAGGTGTTTGCTTTGGCTCTTGGCATCCTCTCTCCTACCATTCACGCAGCCCGCCTCCACTTTGTGGAATGGATGGGCAAATTCTACGACGGATCCGGCCGTGCTTTCGCACCGCTGGGCGGCCGTTCCCTCCATGTAGAGGGTCAATCATAGTCCACGGACACAAAAAATACAGAGGTAGCAAATATGAACGCAAACACCCTAAAAACGAGCCTAAGAACACTGATCCTTTTGGCAGCCATCACCATGGTTGCTCAAGGCGCAGCAGCAGCAGACCCAGCCGGAGCATCAGACGGTGACGGATACACAGCCATTGGCGCTGGTATCGCACTCGGCCTCGCCGCAATTGGCGCCGGCCTCTCCCAAGCAGCCATTGGCAGCGCAGCTGTCGGTATGCTCGCAGAAGACGGAAGCAAATTCGGACCAGCATTGATTTTCACTGCTTTGCCGGAATCTATCGTCATTCTCGGTGCTCTACCGCTCTTCCTATGAGGAAGCCCAATGATGGAAGGGCCGGTTTTCCGGCCAATTGAAATCAACATCCGGAGGAAATACAATGACGCTTGAAACACTCGCAAAAGACATCTCAAAATCAGCTAAGGCAGAAGCCGATGCTATGATTGCAACGGCCCAAGAAGAAGCCGATGTCATCGTGGCAGAAGCAACCGAAAAGGCTGCAACGATCCGCTCAGAAGCGGCCACTCGCACCGAACGTGAAGCAACTCAAATTGCTCGTGAAGTCGTTGCAAGCGCTCGCCAAGCCAACCAGAAAGAAATTCTCGTCGCACGCCGAAAGGTGCTGGACGAAACCCTGGCAGCAACTCGAGCAGAACTCAGCAGTCCGAAAATGAAGGGACGAGCAAGCTTGCTCAAGTCCCTGATGGCCAAGGCCGATGACATTGGTAAGGACTTCAATGTCCGACCTGTGGAAATGGACCGCAAAGCACTTTCAGAACTCGCCGGAAAGCGAGGCATGGGCGATGCAGTCGACGGCATTGGAGGCTTTATTCTCGAAGCCACCGACGGCTCTGTTTCTTACGACATGCGATTTGATACATTGCTCGACAAGTCTTGGAAAGACCAATTGAGTTCGACGACAACAATTTTGTTTGAATGAGGGATTAAGATGGTCATGAACGGAAACACACCCTACGTTGCTGCCCGAGCGAAGGCTCGTCGGCAGAAACTTGCGGACCGTGCCCGTCTGCGCCAACTCATCAGCCAATCTCCAGATCAGTTGACCGTAGCCATTGGCGACATTGGTTACCGAGCTGAGATGGATATGTACGCAGGTCGTTTGACCGGCGGTGATTTGGTTGAAGCTGCCCTCACTCACAACTTAGAACATGAACTCGACAAGATGGTCGGCCTGTGCAACGGTAAGATTCGTGGCATGGTCGAAATCTACACTTCACGCTACGAATATCACAACGCAAAGGTTGTGTTGCGCGCTGTCGTGAACGATGTGGAACTTGAAAAGGTGACCAATTCAATCCTTCCGGACTTGAACGACATCAACACACCATGGATCAAAATCATCGAGAATGCAGACGATCTGCGTTCCGCTGCGGTCCAAATGCGACGTAAATCCTTTGGATCTGCGCTCAATGCTGTTCCTGAAGATGCTCGACTCTCCGAGTATGAAGACGCTCTTGATCGCCACTACTTCACAAACGCTCTCAAAGCCCTAACTGGAAAAGGACCTGATGTTCGATTCCTCAAGGATTTGGTGGCAAGTGAAATCGATCACCGCAACATCCTCAACGTCCTTGAAGCCAAGGCCGTTGGGTTGTCAAACGAACAAATTGTAGACTTGCTTCTTCCGGGCGGCAAGATCTTGCCCAAGCGAGCCTTCTCCGCCATTGCTACCGGTGGAAAAGACGCTATGCTGGACATGCTCCGCAATGCCCCTCGATTTGACGGTGCTGCGTTCGAAGAAGCTCTTGCCACATCAAACGAAACTCGAAGCCTTGACGCCGTTGTGACATGGCTAAAAGAACGCGAACACAAGAAGATGGCGCGCATGAGTTTCTTGCATCCAGTGTCTGCTTTACCTGTCATCCACTATATTGCTACGAAAGTGCAAGAAGTGAACGACTTGAGACTTATTGTGCGAGGCCGCTTGGCGGGCTTGCCAACCGATGTGCTGGAAGCACACATATTGAACTGAGGTGAATGACATGGATATCGCAATTGTAGGTACACCAGAATTCACCCTTGGTTTCCAACTTGCAGGCGTCGACGTCTTGCATAACCCCGAAAGTGAAGAGGCTATGATCTCCACTTTCAAATCACTACTCAACAACAAGAGCGTCGGGATTGTCGTGGTTGACTCCGCAATCCTCGCTGAACTGCCAGAGCGTCTTCGCGACCAACTCTCGGCATCCGTCTCTCCGACCGTGCTTGGCATTGGAACGGAAGAAGACACAACCTTGCGTGACACGATTCGCAAGGCAATTGGAGTCGACCTTTGGAAGTAATGTTCCAACCAAAATGGAGGAAATAAAAATGAGCAATGAAGGCGTAATTTATCGGATATCCGGTCCTGTTGTAACAGCGACTGGCATGAGAGCAGCTATGTACGACGTCGTCCGTGTTGGCGACGAAGGACTGATGGGCGAAGTGATTGAACTGCACGGCGATAAAGCCGTCATCCAAGTCTACGAAGACACCTCAGGTATTCGACCCGGCGAACCGGTGTTGAACACCCAAGAAACCCTCTCAGTTTCATTGGGACCTGGTCTTTTGACCCAAATTTACGATGGTATTCAGCGCCCTCTCCCTACCCTTGAGAAGGAAATGGGCGTTTTCATCACCCGTGGTGTTGACGCTGATGCATTCGATTTGGAAAAGATTTGGACCTTTGAGCCACAAGTCGCTGTCGGCGACGCAGTGGTCGGCGGCCAAGTGATTGGCCACGTGCAAGAAACCGAGACAATCATTCACAAAATCATGGTCCCTCCAACCACCAGCGGAACTGTGAAGTCGATTGAATCCGGAGATTTCAACGTCACACAAACCGTTTGCGTGCTCGAAGACGGCACTGAAATGCAGATGATGCAGAAGTGGCCCGTTCGAACCCCACGACCCTTCCAACAGAAGTACGCACCCGACACACCACTTGTCACCGGTATGCGCATTCTGGATTTCTTGTTCCCACTCGCTAAGGGTGGAGCAGCAGGTATTCCTGGACCGTTTGGCTCTGGAAAGACCGTGACTCAACAATCCCTCGCAAAGTACTCCGACGCACAACTTGTGGTTTACATCGGCTGTGGAGAGCGTGGAAACGAGATGACTGAAGTGTTGGACGAATTCCCTCACTTGATTGATCCAAACACCGGAAAGCCGCTCATGGAGCGAACCGTCATGATTGCAAACACATCGAACATGCCTGTGGCTGCTCGTGAAGCATCTGTGTACACTGGAATTACAATTGCGGAATACTTCCGTGACATGGGCTACGACGTCGCTCTGATGGCAGATTCAACCTCTCGCTGGGCTGAAGCAATGCGTGAGATTTCCTCCCGACTTGAAGAAATGCCTGGTGAAGAAGGATACCCTGCTTACCTCTCGTCCCGAATTGCAGAATTCTACGAACGAGCTGGGCGTGTTGAAACCCTCAACGGCGATGACGGGTCCGTCACCGTCATCGGTGCAGTGTCCCCACCTGGTGGAGACATCTCCGAACCAGTGTCCCAAGGTACCTTGCGAATTGTCAAGGTGTTCTGGGGACTCGACGCTGGTCTTGCCCGACAACGGCACTTCCCTGCAATCAACTGGCTCAACTCCTACTCGTTGTACCCACAAAGCCTCGACCAGTGGTTCCGTGACAACATCTCCCAAGACTTCCCAGAAGTCCGAACCCAAATCAGCGGTTTGCTTCAGATTGAATCTGAACTTCAAGAGATTGTGCAACTCGTTGGTTCGGATGCTTTGCCAACCGATCAACAGTTGACGCTTGAAGTCGCTCGAATGATTCGTGAATTCTTCTTGCAACAGAACGGATTCCACGATGTTGACGCATACTGTGACATCCACTTGCAATACAAGATGGCCAAGGCAATCCTGTCCTTCCAAGAAGCAGCAAAGTCAGCAATGGCTGGCGGCGCACAACTCAACGATGTGGTCAACATTCCATCTCGCTCCGATCTCATGCGAGGTCGCTTCGAGACGGGCTACATTGACATCATTGAATCAATGGTCGAGACCATGACCACCGAAATCGCCGCTACGGTGGAGGACAACTGAGGAGAGGAATATCATGACTGGAAAAGAATACCGAACCATTACCGACGTGAAAGGACCTCTGGTCTTTTTGAACAAGACTGAACCTGTGGCTTTTGGAGAAATCGTTACCCTACGACTCACCAATGGTACCATCAAGAACGGACAAGTGCTCGACACCTCCGATGACCTTGTCATCGTTCAAGTGTTCGAAGGAACCTCCAAGATCGACCGAGAAGCTGGTGTTACCTTCATGGGCGACGTTTTCAAGCTCCCAGTGAGCACCGACCTCATCGGTCGAATTCTCGACGGTGCTGGACGGCCTCGTGACGGTGGACCAGAAATTGTTGCTGAAGAAACAAAAGACATCATCGGCGCTGCAATCAATCCATACAGCCGACAGAGTCCAAACGATTTCATCCAAACTGGTGTTTCCGCAATCGATCTTTGTACGAGTCTTGTCCGTGGACAGAAGTTGCCAATTTTCTCGGCATCAGGTCTTCCACACAACGACATTGCTCTGCAAATCGCCCGACAGGCAAAACTCAAGGATTCTGATGAAGATTTCGTCGTTGTGTTCTGCGCTATGGGTATCACCGCTGAAGAGTACAACTTTTTCCGTTCCGATTTGGAGCGCACTGGTGCACTCGAAAGCGCTGTGTTGTTCGTCAACCTGGCCGACGACCCAGCCGTCGAGCGAATCATTACACCACGTCTTGCTTTGACCGCTGCTGAATACTTGGCGTTTGAGAAGGACAAGCACGTTCTGGTGATTTACACGGACATGACCAACTACTGTGACGCTCTTCGTCAAATTGGTGCTGCTCGAGAAGAAGTTCCAGGACGACGTGGTTACCCCGGTTACATGTACACAGATTTGGCAATGCTCTACGAACGGGCAGGTCTCGTCAAGGGCAAGAAGGGTTCAATCACTCAATTCCCAATTTTGACCATGCCTGGTGACGATATCACTCACCCGATTCCGGACCTTTCTGGTTACATCACCGAAGGTCAGATTGTTATCTCTCGTGAACTGCACCAACAGGGTATCTATCCGCCGATCAACGTGCTTCCATCGCTCTCTCGATTGATGGGTTCATGCATCGGTGAGAAAACCACCCGTGAAGATCACAAGTCGGTGTCCGACCAAATGTACGCTGCATACGCACAAGGCCGTGAACTTCGTGGCCTCGTTGCAATTGTCGGTGAAGACGCACTCAACGAACGGGACAAGCAACTGCTGGACTTCTCCGGTGTGTTCGAAGACAAGTTCCTTCGCCAAACCCGAGACGAAGACCGTTCCATCGAAGAAACCCTTGACCTTTGCTGGTCCTTGATGTCCTCAATCGACACCAAGTACCTCGTGCGACTTGACCAGAAGTGGATTGACAAGTACCACCCAGACAACCGGTCTTGAATCGGCTAAACATCAAAACTGGAGGCAAAGAACATGGCACTCGACATCAAGCCAACCCGCAGTGAGTTGATTAAACTCAAGGGGCGCATCAAGCAAACCAAGAACGGGTACAAGCTGTTGAAGATGAAGCGGGACGGCCTGTTCCACGAATTCCGTCAACTCTTGGCGACCATGATTGAAGCAAAGCGCGACTTGACCGCTACCTACCGTTTGGCCAAGCAACGAATCGATTTGGCCAACGCTATCGAAGGTGGTCTGGCAGTTCGTGCAGCAGCAATCGCCAACACAGGGCATCCTGAAGTTGAGGTCGAACGCCGAAACATCATGGGTGTTGTCGTTCCGAGCGTCAGCGGTACCAACCTCAAATCCACATTCCAAGAGCGTGGTGTTGGCTACATTGGTTCATCACCCTACATCGATGAAGCAGGCGAATCCTTTGGAAACTTGATTGAAAAGATCGTTCGTGCCTCCGAAATGGAGGCCACCCTCAAGCGCCTGCTTCAAGAAATCGAAGCAACAAAGCGACGTGTCAATGCTTTGGAGTTCAAGGTCATCCCTGAACTTGAAGAAGCACGAGTGTTTATTCAACTTCGACTTGAAGAAATGGAACGTGAAGAAACCTTCCGTCTCAAGCGATTCAAGAACAAGTGAGGCCTTTCGCCCACTTCTTGTTGCCCTTGGGTTTGAAAACCATGAGGGATTCATTGATGTGGGAGGCTTGCCCCCTTGAAGATGAGGCGAGGTTATGAGCAACGAAGAGGAGCCCCTTGCGTCATTGGAAGCCATGGAGGCTCACAAGTCGCTTTGGTCCCAACAAGACCTCCTTCAATCCATTCTTGAGCGCTTTTTCCATGTCCACGGCGCCATTGGTGGCACCGTGTTACCGGCTTGGAATGTTTCAACGAAAGAGGAACGAGACCCTCATGACCAACTTCTGAATTTGAATACGCATTTGGCTAAGTTGGGCTGGATGGGTAAACTCCTGATCGATGACCCATGGGTGATTCAGATCTTACCGGTGCCTGAGCGTCAATTTCCAGTCCGAACCTTCCACTGGCTCATGTGGGCCCTAAGCGGATTGACGTTGACCCTTGCCGGGGCCTATTGGATCGATGGAGCGACCCCTGCAGGTGGCTGGTTTTCTGACTCGATTTTCATCGATGCGGTTCTCGGTTACACCATTCCCGTTCTCGCTTCTCTTTTCATTGCCTCTCATTTGCAAAAATACATCGCTGGGCGACTTGGCCTCCGAGTGGGGCACATTGTGCCGGTTCCCGAGCCCTCGATCGCCCTTTGGAGCCTTGGGGCCTTATCCAAATCCATGCTGATCTGGCCGTTTGGTCTCTTTCTTATTCCTTCGCTTCCCCGAATGGATGCACGGCTATGGCCAAACAGGAAGGCCCTCGGCTGGTCCGCAGTTAGTGTCCCTGCAACCTTAGTGACGCTTGGCATGGCCTTCTGGAGCATCGGCCTTTGGCTTACCCCTGATTTCATTGCCATCACCGCTCAGCAAAACGTGGCTTATCCACCCCTTGCGGTCGAGTTGATGAGCGAATTGACCTTGGGTGAGGGCTACAGTCAACGCTTGGTCTGGGCGCATCCATTCGTGCATGTCGGTGCAATGCTGACCTTCTTTGGTTGCCTTTCCATGCTGCCAATTCCAACCTTCCCTGGTGGTCGTCTGATGGTTGCTCGTGCTGGGCACGGAGAAGCACGCAGCAGTTCCAATCAAATTTTCATCTTCCTGCTCCTTCTTGCCTTTGCGTACATGTTTGATGCGTTTAATGGGCTCAACATTTGGCTGCTTGTCCTGTCGTTGTCCATCCCCTTGCTTTTGTTCATGGGATCCGATCGGAGAACTCCAATTGTCCTCGACGAACCGCAAGGTCTCGACCACTCCTCCATGAAAAACATGGGCCTAGTCGCCCTGTTGATTGTTCTCTTGGCTTTGCCTCAGCAAGTACCATTCGCAGTTGATGACAACTGGGATGACGAAATCTACTACACCATTGAAGAATATTCTCAGGCTGCATTGGACAACGAAACTTGGAGTGCTGAATTCACCATAAAAGCCACCAACCCCTCCTCTATTGAACGAAATTGGGCGGTGTTGGAGGACCGTTACGACACAGATTTGAACGCATGGACGCTTTCATGGGATTGCGATGGAGAAGATTCCAATTCCATTTCTGAAGGTGGCTGCGGAAGCGTGCTGCCGCCAAGTACCGTGGCTACAGTCACGCTGAACATGGTTTGGGGTGGTCTCGGGGACGCTCCGATTTCGAGCACGTTCGGGATTCTCACGTCCTCCAAAGGAGAACTCAGTGTCTTCGATGTCACCGTGCAACCCGAAGCCGAGGTCTTTGTCGCTTCATCTTGGTTCTTCATCGAAGAAGAAGGCGAGCTAAAGCGTTGTGTTCTGCTCGGTGGACTTGGCAAGGAGGTTGTGAATGCCTCGATTCCAAACGCTCAGGGAGCCTTCGACCTCGAGGCGCGCCTCCATTGGATTGAGGGCCACGAAGGGCTTACAGCATCGTTTGAGGAACGTCCAGAACGCATCTGCCTGCGGGGGGTGGATCCAGTTGTCCTCCAAGGTTCAACCCTTGACATGCTTATCCTTGATGGGGTCGGGTATCATGCCGGTTCACCTGCGTTGCCCATGAAGGCGGTCGTACCGAATTCAGGTTGGACCATCACCAACCAAACCACCACCGGTTGGGGCTTTGAGTTGGGTGCAGGGACGTTGTTAAGCGCAACTGGAGAAGCCTGCCCCCTCAACGCAACGCTGGGTACACCGCTGCCTCCTGCAGAGGGTGACTGGGTATGGGACCTTGAAGTGAGGGATATTTCAAGCATACCTTCCATTTCCAACGGGGCTCGAAACCTAACAGTTTTGATGCCAGATCAAGCCACAATTTTGGTGTGCTCCGAGCCATTCTCTCCCTTGGCCCGACTCAACTTCACTGTAGAGCAAGGGCCAGAAGTCATCTTGATTCGCTCAGAAGTTGTACATCGCATGTGGTCAAACGCTTGGATGGCAGCGACCAACGGCACGCTTCTCCATAGCGAGGGTGGATCGTTTAATTTCTATAATCCGGGCAATACAAGCGTTCCTGTCCAACTCAACTTCGAAGGAAACGGCGCACAATGGGCCTCGATATCTTCACCTTCTTCCCTTGCACCGGGCGACAATCAATTTGAATTTGAACCAAGTTCTGCGGCAATCTCAACCATGTGGTTCGAGCACCTTGAAGGTCGAATTGTCATTCATCTGGGCAGTTATGTGTGAGGCGAAACCATGAGAATCGCAGTGCTCGGCGCCGGCTCACTTGGCTCCTTGTTGGGCGGATTGATTTCCCGAGCCACAGGTGTTGAATTGATGATCCATGGGAAAGGAGAACATGGAGCAATGATGGTTGCCAATGGATTGGAAGTGAAAGGGCTTGAGCCATTCAAACTCCCTGCCAACCAAGCTCTGTTTACTTTGGAAGAAGTCGGCGTTCCATCCACTCTTGACGGGACAATGGATGCGGTGTTCCTCACTGGTAAAGCGAAATCAACCGAACAACTGGCGTCCCTAGCTCTTCGATTGCTGTCCCCTGCTGGTGTGGTGGTCTCTCTCAGCAACGGGCTTGGTCACGCTGAAACATGCGCCGCCATTTTAGGTCCTCACCGGGTTGTTGCAGGAACAACAACCTACGCCAGTTGGCGCCCAAACCCAGGAGTGGTCCATTACGCAGGAGCAGGAACGGTGGTCCTCGGCCATCTGCAAGGTGGGCCGACTAAGGGCCAAGTGGAGCCTTTGCTCAACGCACTTGTGCGCGCTGGTGTTCAGGCTGAATGGACTGACAACGGACCTGCTGCAGTTTGGATGAAGGTCTTGCTCAACATCGCCATTAACCCAATAGCGGCTCTTGCAGGGGTTGAAAACGGGGCCTTGCTCGCCCCTAGTTTGTTCTCTTCTGCGCTAGAGACCATGCTCGAAGGGGCTTCAATCGCTCGCGCAGAGCGAGTGCCCCTGCCAGATGATCTTGAACTTGAACATCATTTGCAAAGGGTGCTTGAGTCAACCGCTGAAAACCAATGCAGCATGCTGCAGGATGTAAGAGCAGGGCGCATCACCGAAGTTGCTTATCTAAATCAAGCGGTGGTTGAAAGGGGTGAACGAATCGGCGTACGAGCTCCAATGAATCACATGCTGAGCGCCATGATTGAGGCGCTCACGCCAGATCTAAATCAGCGTTGAAGTGCAAACCGCGGTTTTCAGTGCGGCTCAATGAATCTTCAATCACCAACTGACCTACGAGGGTCATGTTGCGCAACTCTACAATTTCACGCGTCGGCATTGCCTTTTTCCAAATCATATCCACTTCATCTGAAAGCAACGCCAAGCGCCGTTGTGCGCGATGTAATCGATCGTTTCGTTTTACAATCCCAACTTCTTGTGACATCGTAGCGCGCAACGCTGCTCTGTCATTCATTGCGGGGGCATGCTCAACAAGGTCCGTTAAGCCGTCAGCCCTCCATGTTGGCAACACTTTGTTTCCTTCCGGGGTATTCGATTCAATGATGTGGTCTGCGGCCCGTGCAGCATAGACCACGGCTTCGAGCAAACTGTTCGATGCCAAACGGTTGGCTCCATGCATGCCCGTACACGCAACCTCACCAATCGCGTAGAGTGCTGGTATGATTTGACCGGTTTCGCGGTCATGAGGTCGGCCAATTGCGTCCACTGCAAGACCACCTACGACGTAATGGGCTGCTGGAGCGACCGGTAATGCATCAACTCCCAATTCCAATCCATGCCGATTCAAACGCCCTTGAATGGTGGGGAAATGGTCGAGCAGATGTGCTTTGTCGAGGTGGGCGGTAACAAGGTAAACGTGCGCTGACCCGGTCCGCTTCATGTTTTGATCAATGGCACGAGCAACAATGTCTCGGGTGGCCATGGAGCCAAGCGGGGAATGTTCGAGGGTGAATGAAAACTGTTCTGGCAAAGGCATCGATGTTCCACTTTCCTTGGCGGTTGCTTGAGCCTTTTTCCATGCCTTGAGCCCCTTCTCGTCGAGGATCACTCCCCCTTCGCCTCGAACCGCTTCTGTGATCAAAAAGGGCCGGTCGTCGGGTCGAGCCAAAGCAGTGGGGTGGAATTGGATGAAGGCCATGTCCTTGACGGCAGCACCCGCTCTGTAGGCCATTGCCAATCCGTCACCAGTAGCCACCGACGGGTTGGTTGTGTTTGCCCATAACTGACCAACGCCACCAGTTGCCAAGAAAACAACATCCGCTGGCAAAGTAAGCATTTCTCCACTTACTTGATCAAGGCACCAAACGCCGGAAATCCCATGCGTTGGAAATCCATGTTTTGTTTGCACTAAATCAATGGCTAATGTATTGGGTTTGATGTTGATTTTTGGATGTTGTGCGGCCCCTTGGGTGAGCGCCCGCTCAATTTCTTTCCCTGTTGCATCCTTTGCATGCAAGATCCTTCGCTTTGAATGCCCGCCTTCGCGGACGAGGTTGAATGCTCCATCGTCATCTGTCTCAAATCGCACACCAATGTTCAGCAAGTCTTGTATTCGTTCAGAGGCTTCTGTAATGATGCTTCGGACGACGGTTTTGTCACACAATCCGTCGCCACATGCCAACGTGTCCTTAATGTGGGATTCGAGCCCAAGGCCGTCGGTTTTGTCCAGAATTGCAGCAATTCCACCCTGGGCCCAATTGGTTGAGGAGTCGCTTGGACGTTGCTTGGTAACAACCGTCACCTCATGGCCAGCGTCACCGAGGCGTAACGCCGCAAAGAGGCCCGCAATGCCACTTCCGATGATTGCAATGTGCGCCATGCATGAACCCCGTTGTTTGGACTGTAGTGGCCCGTCCATTTCACCCCATCGCTGAGCGATATCACTATGACCGGGGGTTATCTAACCTTGCCATGGCGAGTGTTCGTGTCCTCATCGGTACGCTGCTCGCGGTCGCCATCGTTGCAGCCGTGACGGCGAATGCACAATTTGGCGTTCTGGCTCCAGAGATAATTGATGGGGCTCCAAAGGAGAAATTAGACCTCTCTCAACTCACAGAGCCAGATTGCCTCCCTCCCTTTGAACGGCTTGAGGCACTTCTTGCCGAAGACAGCGCTACGACTTGCTTCGTACCTGCTGGAGAATGGTCGGGAATGGACTTCTTTACGATGGGCCCCTCCTTGTTTGTCTTGATTTCAGGGCGGATTAAATTGGCACGTGTCGGCACGAAGCAAGACCGTTTCTACAAAGGGGCTTTTGTTGCGGGTGTATTCCTCTTTTCGATGGCGGTCATGGATCGATTGGGCGTGATACCTGTCCAAATAGATTCAAACGGTTTAGCAGATTTAATCCCTGGCGGCTTTATTTCAGCGCTGTGGCTCCAAATTCTCGTGGCTCTTTCAGGTTGTGTTCTCATGATGGGTCCAAAATATTGGGAGGCCGAGGCGATCACCCAAGCGAATGAAAAAATAACCAAGCGGCGAACTATGGCCAATGAGTTTCGTACTAAATTCGGGTCCGTTGCGGCCCCACTGCAAATGCGAACAGGTTCCAACAAACGCATCACGCGTTCCAAAATTATGCAAAAGGATTCGCGCCTCCAGATGCAGAAAAAGAAAAATAAAGGCGTAAAGGTCTATGCTACATGTCCGTTTTGCGCTGGTGGCGGATGTAAAAAATGCAAGCAAAAAGGCACACTGTGAGCCTTTCACTTCGCCCTTGATTCTTTGATTTCCGATTCATTTTACAGTGCTCTGGCTTTGGCAGAGGAGGGCTCAAAACCGATGCACTGGGGCTGTATCTCTCGGATTCTTTAAGACCTGTCGCGAACGGGTGTCGCGGATAAGGTCGAGGATTTAATTCTCGATTATGAGGGAATGGGATGTATCTCAAAGCATTGGAAGTTTCAAATTTCAAATCGTTCAAGGGTGAACTTACCATCCCCATGGACCGTGGATTTACGGCAATCACGGGGCCCAACGGTTCAGGTAAATCGAATTGTGGCGACGCTATTCAATTCGTTCTTGGACCGCGCTCGAACAAGGTGATTCGTGCTCAAAATGCCAAAGACTTGATTTTCAACGGCGGGAAAAACAACAAACCAGCGAGAGCTTGTGAAGTCACCCTTGTTTTTGCAAACCCGCTTCTTGCCAGCGGGCGCCGCCGGCTCCCCATTGATCAAGAAGAAGTTCGAATGAGCCGTGCTGTGCGTTTGACAAAAGGAAACAACATCGTCACCGATTACATGTTGGACGGGCAAGACAGCACCCAGAAAGCATTTCACAGGCTGCTCAGTTCAGCAAATGCACGCCCAGACGGCTACAACATCGTGCTCCAAGGCGACGTTACACGACTTGCCAAAATGACAGCGAAAGAACGCCGAAAAGTACTCGACGGGGTGGCTGGAGTCACCTCTTACGATGATGAGATTCGAAAAGCAGAGAAGCAACGTACGAGCGTTGAAGGCTACATCGAACGAATCGGCCTGCTCGAAGACGAGCAGAAAGCGCGGCTTAAGGACCTCACAAAGGAGAAAGACCTGGCTTTGAAGGTCGCTGATTTGGTTGAAGAACTGAAGACAGCTCGCCAACTCTCAGCCCAAGCCAAGTACGCTAGCCAGCAAGCAGAACGAAAGTATCAGGTCGGTGAAAGGGTTCGGATCGAAGAAGAAGCGGAAGTTCTTCTGGATCAAGTGAGGAAAGGTGACAAAGTCATTGTTTCACTGGACGACCAAATTGGTACGCTTCAGAAGCAGATTGAGGATTTGCTCGGTGGCGACAACAACGGCTTGATGGGCGCCATCAATGAATTGCAAATCCGCATCGCTACCAATCAAGACCGACTTGATGATTCGGCTGATAAAGACGCTGAGGAAGCCATTGAATTGACTCAGCTTGCGGAATCTCTAGCGGCTACGCTCAGCGACCTTGAAGAATTCGACAACGGCCTCGAAGCAGCAGAACAAGATCTCCAAGATGCCCTGGTGGCCCTTAGTGAAGCCAGAGAAGAAGAGATCTCAGTGCAAGAGGCATTGAAATCCTCAGGCTCTGCCAGTGCAGAGTTGACCCGTGCCTTAGCCGCAGCCACGGCTGCTGCTGATCAGGCACAGACCGCCCTCGTTGCAGCCCAAACCGAAGTCAATCGCGTTGCAACCCAGGCAGAAATGCTTGGCGAGCAACTCAGTGAAGTCCAAGAGGCCGCAGAATCCGCAAGGTTGGCTCTTGGTGAGTCGCAGCATGAAGGCGATGAACTCAACGCCAACGCACCAGAGCAAGACCGTACGGCCCTTGCTAAAAAGCTCCATGTCGCTCAACGTTCCGAAGCCAATTTGGTTGAAGAATCACAAGCTGTAGAAACTCGGCTTCGGGAGACTGAAAGGAAACTCTCCTCTGCCAAAGCAGAGATGGAAAATCGGGCCGGGGCTAAAGGCATGGCCGGTGGAGCTGCAGCGGTTTTAGCCGCACGAGACAAAGGTGAACTTTCTGGAATCATTGGAACGGTTGCAGAGTTGTGTGAGCCACGTGATGCAAACCACACTGACGCACTTGCTACGGCGATTGGTGGTGGAATGACTTCTGTGGTCGTTGACAACGATGAAGTGGCCGCAAGGGCCATCCAGTGGCTTTCACAAAACAAAGCTGGTCGGGCAACCTTCCTCCCTCTTAACAAACTCAACAACACAAGGCCAGCAGGCCGTGCAACGATGATTGCGAAGAAACCAGGTGTAATCGGTTTTGCAAATGAACTGCTGGACTACGATCCAAGAATCGACATCGCAATCCGTTTCGTGTTGCGCAACACTCTGATCGTCGATAGCCTTGCAACAGCACGTGCGAACATGGGTGGCGTCCGTTTGGTCACTTTGCGAGGCGACGTTACCGAAGCGGGTGGAGCCATGGTTGGGGGCGCAAAGAGAAAGATGACCACTTCGTTTGGTGGCAACATTCAGGGGGCCAATGAAGTTCAAACCCTCGCCGCTGACGTAGAGCGTTTCCGCCTGATGGCAGACACCGTCAACGGCGCTCTTATCGACGCTCGCAGGCAACAGTCCGAAATTCGAAAAATCATCAACGACCTCTCCAACAATGACCACTCGGATCGCCTCTCTGAGTGGAAAGCGACACATAAGCAAGCCCAATCGAACCACACCTCGGCCCTTGGCGCCGTTGGTGCTGCAGAAAAGCGCCTCAACGATTTGGAAATCGAAGGTGCGAATCACCTCAAAACATTGGATGCTGCTCAAGCCGCTTTGGCAGCAGCAAATCAAGGGCGTAAAAGCGCCCAAACGACGCTTGAAGACGCAAGCCCCGTCCATCTCAAAGATCGGCTGCATGCCACAGAAGTCAAACGAGTTGAAGCAGAGGGTCTCAAAGCTAAGGCCGAAGCATCCCTTTCCAGTGATTCAGGGCATCGCAGTTTGCTTCAAACGAGGATTGATGAATGCGGAACGCGCATTAACACGATCAATACCACCGCACTTGGAAGAAGCGAGCGCATGGATGAACTCCAAGGCCAGGTTGCCTCGGACACCATTGCATTGGCAGAGAAAGAAAGCGAACGCCGAGAGTTCCTTGAGGAAAATCAAGGGCTTGAGGACGAACGTGTTCAACTGATTGAAGAGCGCAGTGCGCTCAAGGCAGAACTGCAACAGAAAGCGCAAGAAGCCCAATCCCGGAAGAACATGAGCATCGAAATCGGTCGGGCTTTGGCTCAAAAGGACATCACCCTTGCTGAAACCCTTCAGGAGTTAATCGAACATGGCTACCAGCCAGCAGATGAGGATGCAGTTTTGCCGAGCCTTGGTGACGCTGAAAAACGCGAGCGACGGCTACAACGAAGGCTCGATGAATATGGTCCAGTCAACATGCTCGCCATCGAACAGTTTGACGCTTGCGAAGCTCGTCTTGCCGGAATGAAGGACGATTTCAAGACGCTCCAATCGCGTCGAAAGCACCTGCTGGATGTGACGGATAAATTGGAAGCACAGCGAAAAGAACGTTTGCTAAATGTCTTGGTGAAGGTCAATGAGAATTTCAAAGTCGCCTACAAATCCCTCAGCGATGGTGGCCGCGGTGAGTTGTTCCTCGAAAACAAGGATGAGCCATTCAAAGGTGGATTGGAACTATGGGCGCAACCCAGGGGCAAATCCGCTAAGGTCACCCGCCACCAACTGTCCGGTGGGGAGCAATCCATGGCTGCATTGGCGTTGATTTTCGCCATTCAAGATTACGACCCAAGTCCATTCTACTACTTTGATGAAGTCGACCAAAACCTCGACGGTTACAACGCAGAGCGCATTGCCATGATGTGCAGGGAACGCAGCAAGCGCGCCCAATTCATCATGGTCACGCTACGAAAGGTCTCCTTGCGCTTGGCCGATCACCACATTGGGATTACCCATGGCGGCGATGGTTGCAGTCGCCGCATCGTGGATTTCGATCGCGAGCGAGCGATTGCTCTGGGCGAGAAAGCGCTTGCTGAGGCAGAGAAGGACAATGAAAAGAACCATTCCCGAATCGAAGAAGCACGCGCTGCTGAGCACGAAATGCCAGAGGTTCCCGAAGCATTGCCTGCTCCTGCTAGTTTGGGCGGCTTACTCCCTCACATGGCGGAAGAAGACGATGAAGAACAGACGCTTTCAGGATTATCAGAACGTACAGCTGAGATGACCGAAGACATCGAAGCCTATCAAGAGGTTGCGGGCGCCGTCCGTGAGGCAGAGCAGGAAATCTCTATAGAAGAGGCTCCAGAGGAAGAAGAAGAACTGCAGTGAGGTGAGTTTATGGTTGAACAGCAAGCAGTTTTGGACAAGTGGTTCCTCCGTCAAGACGTGATGGATCAACTGCTTGCATCCGGTGAAGCATCTTCCGATGCGACACAGTTTGCTGACCGAATCTTAGCGATTGCCGAAACAGAGGAGGCAGAACATCAAACCCTCATCGACCCCTTTGATCGCTCGGTGGCACTCGTTCTTTCGCTCGTTCGTGAGGAAGAACTTGATCCTTGGAACGTCGATCTGTCGAGTTTTCTCAAAGTGTTCACCCTCAGGGTGAAAAACGAAGCCTCAGCGCTCGACTTACCAGCGTGTGGTCGCTTGATTCGCCTCTCTTGGGAAGTCTTGAATCAACAAGCGGCAGTTCTCTTTGATCGAGTTCAAGCGGTTGAAGAAGAAGAAATATGGGACGATGGCTCTGATTTCGGCTGGGAAGCGGACTACGAGGACGAAGCCTTCCACTTCACCAACTCCATCCTGCAAGGGGAAGCTGATGAATTGCTACCAACGCTGTTTGATGAAAGGGTTCGACGGGAAGAAGGTCGGCCAGTGACCCTTGGTGAGTTGCTTTCCGCATTCAAGGATGCAGCGGATGACGCAGAAGCCTTGCGATTGCGAGAAGAAAACAGGATCGCTCATGAATTGGAACTTCAGGAGTACCTTTCAGATGTGGGTGGTCGGATGCACAATGAAGACCTCGAAGGCGACATTCAGCGTTGCTGGACTGCACTTCGTCGCACTTGTTTGGCCACTGGCTCGAATAAAGTTCCAGTCACTGAAGTGATGGTCGCACTGTCGGATATACTCGAATCTACATTTGGATCCGTGCCTGAAGGCTATGATGATGAGGCCAAGGTCGCATCGTTCATCGCAGGTTTATTCCTCACCCACCGGGGCTTTGCATCAATCACTCAAGACAGCGTGCCAGGCGGTGTGATTTGCTTGGAAGACGCTTGGCCTCAAATCGAAACGTTTGAAGAAATCAAAACGCTGGTCGAAGGCAATCAAGAAGATGAATCGGACCGGATACAATCTCAAGACTCAGGCTCTGTCCGGCATGCTCAACGGCGTGCTGAGAAAGCTCAGAAGGCAGAAGAAGTCGCTGCTCGCAAAGCACAGAAGGCGACTGAGGCTGCTGAGCCACAAGGCCCACATTCCTCGGCATCCTCTGCCCCCGCACCGCCAGAAATGGCAGAAGCCGTTCAAACGGATGTGGTAGGCGAAGGGGCTGCTCCATTGGAGAATGAAGGCACTACGCTCAATAAGAGTGAAGCATTTGAGCCACACGATTGGTTAGTGGAATGAGGGATTATTATGTCAGAAGTGCCACTTGATACCCTCTTGGAAGCAACCTTGTTTGGCGCAGGCCGTTCGATGACGGTTGCAGATTTATCTCTGGCTTTGGGCTATGATGAGGATGAGATGCTTGATTCATTGTACTCGCTTCGCTCGACCCTCAAACGTCGGCGAGGAGGCGCACTGCAAGTCGCTGAAGTTGGAGATCGTTGGGCCATTGAAGTCAAACCCGACATTGCAAACCATTTGCCGAAGGAAACCAAAACTGAAATTCCACAAAAACTCCTCAAGGCTGCGGCACTGGTTGCCTATCACCAACCGATGGCTCAGTCCCGGTTGGTTGAATTGCTTGGGCAGAAAGCCTACGATTACGTTCGGGAGTTGGCCCAATTGGGGATGATTGACCGGCGCAAGGATGGAAACACTCGACGCCTGATCACGACGCGTCGGTTTTCAGAAGCATTTGGATGCCCATACACCGACCGTAAGAAGGTCAAACAATGGTTTAGGGAGCAAGTCAAGGGTTCAGGCATGCTTGATGGCATGACCGATGCCTCCGTGCTCAAAGAGGAAGGGGAAATTGACGGGTTTGTTCAAGCCACGCTCCCTCTTCTCGAGGAAGAGTGAGTTCATTCTGTTCGAAGGGCGCTCAACAGTTGTTCTACGACAGTCTGCGTTTTTGGACCGTCCACCTTTTGCAACCTTTGGGCAATGATTTCGATTTCATCACCTATGGCGCCAGCGCTGACGGCCATGTTCCTTGAATGGAGCTTCATGTGGCCTGCTTGAATGCCCTTTGTAGCAAGCGCTCTTAGCGCCCCGAGGTTCTGAGCCAATCCAGAAGCAGCGATGATCCCCGCTAGTTCCTGTGCTGATTCTACACCAAGGATGGCAAGGTTTGCTTGAGCGGCTGGATGGACCTTTGAGGCGCCTCCAACGATGCCCACGGCCATTGGCGTCTCAATGCGGCCTAGGAGGTTGCCCTCTTCAGTTCGCTGCCAGTCCGTCATCGAGCCATAGTGCTCCTTTCCGAATGCAGCATAAGCGTGGCATCCTGCTTCGATGGCCCGCCAGTCTTGTCCGCAGGCTAAACCGACGCTGCTGATGGCGTTCATGACGCCCTTGTTGTGAGTTGCTGCACGAAACGGGTCGGCTAAGGCGAAGTGGTGGGCTTCTAAGATGCCTTGAATCACTTCGAGGCCGTTCTCCTTCGTTCCATCATCGGAAATCTCTTCCGGTGTGAAGGTGGCTTCTATGCGTGCTAAACGATGAACTGCGAGGTTGGAAAGAATTTTCAAATGCACCCTGCCTTGGGTGAGTGCCTCGACGCGGGGTGCGATCAATTCTGCCATTGTGTTGACGGCGTTCGCTCCCATTGCATCGCGGCAATCGACGACAATGTGCAAAATCACCATTGGTCCACTGAGGGTCTGAATCGTTCGAGTCTCGATTCTTTTGCACCCTCCGCCGAGTCGAATCATGGTCGATGGAAGGCTGTTGCAAAGCGCCATTAACTCTTCACTGGCTTGATGCAGTGCGTTTTCAGCCGCTTTAGGGTCTGAGCAAGCCATAATTTGCAGTTGAGCGATCATCATAGGGGCGTCGTTGTTGGATCGAAATCCACCGTGGGCCAAGCATCGTTTTGCCATGTTTGAGGCGGCGGCAACTACGCTTGATTCTTCGAGGCAAAATGGCACGAGGTAGTGCTTTTGGTCGACCACAAAATTGGTTGCAACACCGACCGGGAGGGACATGGTCCCAATCACGTTCTCAATCATACGGTCTGCTGCGGTTTCATCAAGTTCTCCGCAAGCGCTCAGTGCATCGATTTGCTCTGGTGTGAGGTTGGCTAGATCTGCAACTATTTGGCGACGTTCAGCTACTGAATGGCGGAAAAAGCCGCCTAATCGACTGTTTTCTACTGGCATGTGGTTCGCCTCAGGTGTTGCACATGCGCTGACCCCATCAAGCAATCGCACGCCCACGCCTGATTGGCCAAGCGGTCAATGAATTGGACGCGGTTGTTGAAGCGGGCATTTGCTACCGTGATTAACGGGTCTAACGGTTTTGATAACGCGTTAGGGGTGCGTTAAAAACCCGTTAAAAACGGTCCTTAACTGCCGCCCGTTTTGCGAATAACGGTTCCTAACGTGTCCCAAGGGTCTCGAAAAGCCCTCAAAGATGAAATACCCCTCTGCCGTTGCTCGGTTCATGGAAGTCGAGGGAATAGAAATTGATCTGCCGCCTCTTTCGTCGAACCCATTCTCAACGCTGCCTCTTGAGGCGAGCCAAAGCCACCTGCTTGTAGGGCGGGTGCATCAAAAGAACGCTATGTTGCAGTATATTCGTTTCAAATCAGTTCGACGTGTCCTGCTTTCAGGTGAAATGGGCTCCGGCAGATCGTCATTGCTCCGCTGCCTTTCCAACCACGCTCCCACCTCGGTTCATATCGACCACATCTCGCACCAGAATCCGGCCTTAGGACTGCTTCGGGAGGCATATTTCCAATTAACAGGCACTGAAGCACCCACTGGTTGGTCGCAAGTTGTACAGAAATTGGTCGATGCTTCTCGCGCCCACAATCAAAGCCTACCGTTGATTGTAATCGATGCACAAGGCGTCGAAATGAATCTGCTTACACAAGCCTTGACGTCCGCTGGAGCCGCACTCAATCGGGTCCAGTGTGTCCTTGTTGTGGTGATTGAAACGATGCAAAAAGCACAATTTCCTGACCAATTGCACCACATGTTCGACAGCAATCATCACCTTGAGCCCTTTACAATCGATGAAATCCAAGCCTTGGTCGAAAGCAGGGTCAAGAGCGTGAGCAATGAAGAATTTCTTCTTTCGGTGGAGGATGCCCGCCATTTGCGCGATAAATCTCATGGGAACCCTGGGCGGATCATCAGAACACTACGTAACGCCGTGGACGCCTCATTGAACCCGAGTTCTCTGGCTGGCATCGATCGCATCCTCAGCTTGGATGCGCCTCCGATTGTTCCTAGTTTCCAGCCCATGGACGATGGTGCCTTGTTGGAAGAAGAGGCCGCTTCAAACCCGATTGCAGAATCCAATCCAGCGCTTGGTGGGTATGAAGAAAATGAGCATGAAGAAGAGGATGCAGACGTCATAGTTGCACCTGAACCAATTCAGTCCATCGATGAAGGGAACGGCGAGATCCTCGATGCATCAACGCCTTGGACGGAACGACAAAGCATGAGGGATGTGGAAGATGATGTCAAAATACTCGACAACATGCTCGGTTTTGAACTCAACCTCGAACAACTTGATGAACAGATCTCTACGGATGAGGAACTCCCCGAAATCCCATTCAAGGCACTGCCTCAAACACCAGAATTTGTTGCCGCAGTGGCCGATCCCGGTCCGCCGGCGATCAGCGGTATGTTTTCCAGCATAGTTGGCCGAATACGCGACGCACATGCTGCACCTGTTGATGAAGAAGATTCGGGCACTGAATTGTGGATTGCAGGAAATCCACAAGATGCTTTTTCAGGCTTGCCACCGTTGGAAGAAGAAACGATTGACCCACCAGTTGAACCGTCTGCAGAGCTGATTCATGATGAAGTGGGCTTTTTTGAGGCACAAGAGGAGGAAGTTTTTGTTGAAAACACAGAACTTTCCAACATGGATTATGTTCCATTCCACTCACCTGCTCCGTTGGATGAATCACCAGCCCAACTGGCCACACTGACTCAAGCCGTTCAAGCCTTAGTCAGCGCAATCTCCAATGGAGGTCAAACAAACACTCTTGCCTCACAACGCGGGTTCATCGATGCACTCGCTGGCCTGCAACACAAGCCAGTGACAAATCATGAAGAGCACCCATTGGACGTGGCGCTTCTTTCCAACCTCAACGCCAATGAAATGGCAGTTCTGGCTGTTGCTGAACAACGAAAGTATTCGCCTTCTGACAAAACGCTTCTTGCCGATCTAAACGTCAAACGCTCAAGACTTTCTCAAATTTCCAGCCGCCTGCTCAAGGGTGGGGTTTTGAACGCCCGTACCGTTGGAAGAAGTCGTTTTTACACCATGACGTCCACCGCAAAGGCTCAACTCAAAGTCTGGGGCGCAAAGGGAGGTGAGGCTTGATGTGGTCGATTACTTGGTCGTGGCAAGCACCAAACCGCATTGCTGCAATCACCGCTGCCGAAGGCGGAATGATCGTCAGCAGCGGGCTGGATTTATTCATGCTCGAAGTTGATGGAGCCATTCGTTGGCGAATTGAGCTTCCGTTCAAAGCGCATGCTGTGCGCGTCAACAACGGGGTTGTCGCAGTCCTCGCAGCTCACGGTTTCTATGTTCTTTCAACCAGCGACGGAACGATGCTTCACGAAGGTCGCTCAACGACAGGGGGCTTCACAGACGTCTCAGCACGCCCAGGAGGCGGTTGGATCCTCTCTGGCCGCAAAGGGCACCTTCACCTCTTTTCACACGAAGGAAGGGGTCTCAGGCGCCTCGAAAGCGGCAAAGTACGCCGTCTGCTTGGTTGGCTCGATCGAGAGCACATGATGTGGCAGGCCGATGACGGCCGATTGTGGTGCGCCCGATTGGCACACAACGATCAGAAGCGATGCCTTGAAGACCGAATTTGGAGTTGGGTCACGCCCTTGATGCAAGGCCGTTTGCTCATGCAAGCCAGCGATGGCGGAATTTGGGAAGGCGTCCCTCATCCGTTTGGGTGGGATGCGCTTGAACGCGTCGAACATGACTCGCTCGAACCAATGGAAGGGGTTCGCAGTGCCGATGGATGGTGGGTGCTCGGTATCGAAGGGCATCTTCACCACCTTTCGAGTTCGGCAGAGGATTCAGAAGCATCCCAAATGTTGGGGCAAGGCATGAACCTAGGGGATTTACTCGTAGGACTGACGCCAGATGCTATGGCGACAGCCACCAGAGATGGCCTGGTTCGTCGCTGGACAGCGCCTCATTTGGCTCAAGCAGAACGCCAAGGGCGTTACGAAGCAGCAGCAGAGGCTGCGTTGGCTAAAAATTGGGAAGAGCGCCGATCGTTGTTCGCTCGTGCACAAACTGCGGAGGATGAAGGTCGGCTCTCGAGAGCAGTTGAGCTCTACGGTGCACTCGGACGAACTGAAGACGTACGTCGCTTGCTTAAGCGGCAAAAGGAGGGCGGCGAATGAGCGAATCAATGGACCAAGTATCCAATGACCGGGTGGAGAAATACCTCGATATCACTCGAAGAGCACGCGCAAAAGCAACCCCGATTCATGCGGAGGGCACTCCTGAATCCGAACAGTTGATGATCATGCTTCGAATGGCCGATGATTATGCCTTTGATGCCCAACATTTTCTCAACATAGGAGACCGAGTGAGGGCTTTTGGAGCGATTAACTACGCTCATGCTTGGATTGATGCAGGGGTAAAACTCGGCCTTCTTGACGGGCATGGCGATGACGTTTTGTTCACGCTGCCTTGATGCTTACAAGTCTTGAGAGAGGAGACGTACATTCTCGAGTTTTTTGCTCATGCGCTGAATTCGCAATTCGGTTTCTCTCATGAAATGTTGAACGCACTCATCGATTGGCTTACTCAATCGGTAGATGTGGTGTGGGCGCCCCCGTCCTTTGTTCGGGGATTTTTGAATTTCGAGGAAGGAGAGTTCAGCGAGTTTATTCACAGCGTTGCTGATCTCAGGCTGACGAAGTTGACAATACGATTGTAATTCCTTACTCGATATAGTTCCATGAATATGTAAACAAAGCAACACCCTCACCGCCGGCTTGGGATTGCCTAAGTCGACCAGTGCCTCCGCAACAGTCTTGATGTGGTCGAGATTAATCTCATCTCGAGTTTCGTCTTGACCATCAACAAATGTCTCCACATTGGGCATAACAACAACGTGAAATTAATGGTATATGAAGTTCCTACCGGCATAGGTTGTTACCACTTCATCTCAGGGTTTTTTCACTCTGAGCGGAAGGATGAGGTGGAACATCCTCCAAAATCTTCTGCTCATCCCGTTCTATAGCCCTTCGATGAGCCGGAGGCGTTTCTTTTTGGTTACTTCCAAGACAGGCACAGCCCGTTCAAACAGCCTTCGCTTGAGCTGAACATCTACGGTAAGTACGGTCATGGCAGAGGCCCGAGCCAGATCAACCAACTGATCGTCTGTGTGTTCGCCTGCATCTGGTCTTGGCTCGACTCTTTCCGATTTTGCGGTCAGCAATTCCAGTAAGAGTTTCTTGCCACGGGGTCTAAGTGCATCGAGTTGACGAAGTTCTTCAATCACTTTTGGTAACAAGAGCAACTGAGGTCGTCCAAGAATGTTGAGCACTTCTGAATCGAAATTCATTCCCGAATCAACAACAGCAACCCAGCCGCATGCGTCGACGAGAATTTGTTGCATGATTCCTCTCCACATCGATGAGGCGGAATGAATTCATTCAATCGTGCCGTATCCAATCAATCGCCAGCGTGTGCCGACGCGACGGGAAAGGGAAACTCGCTGGCCGGGGTCGGCGCAGATTGGGAGCCGAAGGTCAAGGGTTGCTCGCCCCTTCTCTGCGCTCTTCGTCACACCAACTGAAGTTGCGGTTGCCACGTTGATCATCAGCATCTCATTGTTGCGCAACGGGTGAATCTTTTCAGGGGCTTCACCTTCACCGGCAACCATTGTTTCCATCAACTTAATCGAGATATTAACGGATGTTCGTACGTCGGGTAGATCGCCTTTACGGGCGACCACTTGGCCTGAGAGGTTGTCGGATGTTGTGATCGAAGGGTCGAGCATTGTCGCCATGCCACACAATCCACCTGCGTGCATTGCCTCAAGGTCGAGACCGCCGCCTTGCATGCTGCTTACGGTTGCTGCGATTGGTTCCCAATGAGTTTTGTTGCCTTGCTCGATTTTACGACCAGGACCGATGATGATCTCATCGCCAAGTTTGAAGTTCCCTTCAACAATGCTGCCTCCAATCACACCACCGCGAAGTTTCGTCGGGCGGGTGCCTGGACGGTTGATGTCGAAAGAGCGAGCTACGTGCATGATTGAGCGCTTATCGCTGGAGCGGTCGGGGGTAGGAATGGTCTTCTCGATGGCATCGATTAGAATGTCGAGGTTGACGTCATGGTGGGCAGATACGGGGATAATTGGGGCGTTTTGAGCGATGGTGCCGTCAAGGAATGCTGAGATCTCAGCATGAGATTCAAGCGCTCGCTCGCGTGTAACAAGGTCGATCTTGTTTTGAACGATGACGATGTTTTCGATCCCTGCGATTTCAAGCGCCATCAGGTGTTCTCGAGTTTGGGGTTGGGGGCACGTTTCGTTTGCTGCAACCATCAACATTGCGCCATCCATAATCGATGCACCCGTGATCATGATGGCCATCAAGGTCTCGTGGCCAGGAGCGTCAACAAATGAAACGACTCGCTGCAATTCCTCTGCCACATCTTCTGCACCGTCAGGGCGCCGTCCAGTTGGATAGAATTGACCTTCCTTGGTTTTGTAAAAAGCAGTGTCTGCGTAGCCGAGTTTAATCGAGATACCACGCTTACGTTCTTCGGAGTGTGTATCGGTCCAAACCCCTGACAGCGCTTGCGTCAAAGTCGTTTTTCCGTGGTCGACGTGGCCGACTAGACCGATGTTAACTTGTGGTTGTGCTGGAAGCGCTCGTGCCATGCTTCCTTCACTCCATTATCTCGAAAGCCCTCTCGGGTTTCACTCCGATGCTTCTTCGCTACCAGCAGAGAGGATGTCAGCAAGGGACTTGTTGCCCGAATCGATGACTTTGAGGTTGATTTGGCGTGTGTCTTGGTTGACGGTGTTGCCACGGAAGTATCGGCGCTTGCGTAGGCCATCAGGCTTGTAGCGGAAACGCTTCTTTTCGCCGCCCTTCGTCTTGAACACGAGGTTGTGTCCTTTGAATCCAACAGACCGTGTGACAAGGACTGCTTGGCGAGATCCGCCTTCAAGGTCACGTCGAAGTGGGGTTCCGGTCTTGTCGGAGCCGCCAGTGATTTGCAATTTGTAACCAGAGAGGGTCTGTTCACCCTCGCCAACGAAGATTCCATCAACGGTATCCCCGATTTTTTTACCCAAAAGTTGGGCGTGATTATTTCCACTGATTTTCAGCGAGTAGGACTTTCCACCACTGGTGGGGTCCGTGTCATTGACGACGGCGACGAATTCTCCTTGTTGTCCAACAGCCATTTCTACACCTCTAGAACGACCTTCCGACCATCGACCCGTATTTAGCCCCACCGTATGAACCCAAACGGGTTTTCACTCAGCGGAATTGCTTTTTCAAGAGCATTTCGAGCCGGCTTGCAAGGTCTTTTGGTAAGAAATGAGGCATGCTCAAGTGGGTTGTTCGGCCACGCCCTCCACCGATTGTAGCCACGCGGGAGACGGTCAGTTGCCGTGTTTCGAAATCTTTGAGGTACTTCCAGACGGTGGTGTGGCTCTTCATTTTGACATCATACTCTTCACACACCACGGCGTAGAGTTGTTCCACATCGCCGGTCGTCATCGTTTCTTGGTTGGTGAGGCGCCGGCACATCGCCAGCAGCACCAACATGGCGTGTGTGTTGAGATCGTCAATCGTTTCGAGGTTGCTTCCAGACGTCGCAATTGAGGTGTTGGAGGGTTCGTGAATGTCCTCGACGATGATGTAGGGCTCATTGTGGCCATCTTGGCGGAATTCACAGCGCTCGACGGCAGCGTTGAGCAGTTCAATCGCCCTTCGGGCATCGCCGGTCAATCCCGCCTTTTCGGCGATCAACCTGATGATTTCAGGGGTCCAAGTGCCCGGCACGAGGCCCAATTCAGCTCGTTGCAAGGCAATTGCCTCCAACCCCTCGACGCTGTAGGGCTGAATTTTGATGTGGTTTGAGGCGCCCATTCTTGAGATGACGGCCGTTTCGAGCACGTCGAGCACTTGTTCCTGGCTGATGAGGATCAACGACATGGTCCCTTTTCCTTCTTGATCTTCGTCAATCCGGAGCAGTTGGTAAAGCAAATCATCACCGCTTCTTCGCAGCATGTGATCGACTTCATCGAGCACCACGATGAGATGAGATGCCTCCCTGCGCAACAAACGGCGCAAACTGAGCAACAGTTCGCCCATCGACAGGCCTCTGTCAGGGTGGCCGGGGTCCAGCAGATGCAAGATTCGTTGAACCACACGCATGCTTGTGGATGCGTTGCGGCAGTTCACCTTGACAGAACGCACGTTGCGTCTGCCTGCAAGGTGGCGTTGAATGTCACGGCAGAAGGTGTCTGCAAGCACGGTCTTTCCACTTCCAACCGGTCCAGTGATGACGGCTCGGCCAGCCCCTTCGTGATGCGCCAAGGTCGAGAACTTGGCTGCCAGTTCACGTTGTACAGGGTCGCGCCCGACAAGTTCGGGGGGCATCCAATCGAAATCCAAGACTTCTGGATCGGCAAGCACAGCGCCTGCCCCAATTCGGTCAAGGTAACTTGCCATAACATCCAATCCTTACGCCAACCGTTCTTGAACATACGGTTTGCTCAACGCCCAACATTAGGGGTTTGGGTGGGTCTCGGCAACCTGCTCAGGGAATTTCATCAAACTGGTAACCAGTTTCCCACTTTTTCTCACCAAGGGCCACTTCAAGCTCAAACGGTGTGATCAGAGGTTTGCTGTAGCGAACGGCATCGTCGATGGCAATGCGCGGGCATGCGGTGTTGACAAAAGCATCCACTGGATAGAAGTCGATCAAATCAGGGCCGATGTGTTCCAACGCAAGCAAGTAGCCTTTCTTGCCGTGGCTTTCCAGCATGCGCTTCATCCTCAGGGCGAGGGTGCGGCGCATTTGCCCTGGTTTTTCACCGATGAGAATACCGAACCGTTGTGCGTCCCCGCACGCCATGATCAAGCCGGAGCGTTGGCGGAGGATTCGCTCAATTCGTTCGAGGGACATTTCTTCAGCATCACCCGTGTAAGGGTCGAGCATGGCCAAGGGCTTGCCCGTGTGGAGCACGAGGCCAATGGGGTGGAAGTCTCCAGAGCCAAGGAACAGATAGTGGCCGATTGAATCGTCGTCACCGGAGTAATTGCAGCCGAGCACTTGGCCCGGGAACGAAAGGCGTGCGCCTCCGATTGGGATTGTCACGTTGTAACCAGCCTCTTCGAGGCGGTCGTGGAATTCAGGAAGCAGGTGCAAGTGTTGAATCGAGCCGACCAAGCCAAGTTTCGTGTCGGTGAGGGGGGCCATGCGGCCCACAGCATCCATGAATCGCTCTTGCGCTTCTTCTTCTGAAATGCCTTCTGAATTGGCCTGATTGGCCATGCGCTTTTCCGCCATGGCCTTGTGAGCTTCCAGGAATGGAATCACAGGTGTCAATTCTGGATCGCCGTCGTAGGTGACGTCAATGAATTGGGTTGGCATTCCAGATTCGATGTTCATTTGGGAGTGCCCCATGTGCGCCACCAATTCGACACCCATCATTTTCATCTTGTCATGCACGAGGTCACAGGCACCGTAGCACGGATCTGCCGCAAGCACGACCTTAGCGCTTGTTTCAGTCTCGATGGTGTCCATCATTTCGAGCGCTTGCATTTTCAAGCCCTCTGGAATTTGCAAGGCAATCAAACGATTGTCATTGGCTTGAATGCGCTCCATCAACTTGTCAAGTTGGAAGTCGTGGCGGTCTAAATCCATAGTCGTCCCCGTGAGAGGGGGCTCGCCCCCCCCTCATCAATGCACCCTCTATGAAGGCGATTTAATCATCGAGGACAATCACGTTGCCACCGTCCATCTCAAGGCGGACCAATGAATCGATTTTTATGCTTGGATAATCGTCTTGCAATTGCTTCAAACCAGGGCCTTTCTCTACAACCACGAGGATATGGCCAACCGTGGCTCCAGTCGCCTTGACCCCTTCGATTACAGCGCGCAGCGTTCCACCGGTTGAAAGCACATCATCCACAATGGCAAGGCGCTCTCCGGGTGCAATGTCGTTGAGGTACATTGGCTGCTTGGAATAACCTGTTGCCTGATCGATAACCACCTCACCGTCAAGCCCGTAGGAACGTTTCCGCCCGATGACAAGCGGCACGCCCGTGCGAACGCTCAGAGGGGCCGTCAGGGGCAGGCCCATGGCTTCGATGCCGAGAATGAGGTCGATGCCTGACCAGTCGATGGCCGCTTCCGATAGATCTGTGACCGCTTTGAGCACTTCGGGGTCAAGGCGCGGCACGCCGTCTGTGATGGGGTGGATGAAGTAAGGATAGTCACCTTTCCAAATCACAGGCGCGTTTGCGAGGCTGGTTCGCAGGCGCTGAAGTGCGTCGCTCATGGCCAAATGGCCAGCGTGGCAGGGTATGACCTTTACTCAAAGTTCGGCGAGGAATTCGACGTACTCATCAGGCTCGAGAAGGTTCTCAAGGTCCATTTCGTGTGGTTCGATGATGATGATCCAACCGTGGTCATAGGCCGAATCGTTGACGAGGTCGGGGTTGATTTCGACTTCACCGTTCACTTCAGCAATCACGCCGGAGAACATGGAAGGGAAAGCCACCTTTTCTTCTGCGGTCCAAATTGAGAACATGTCTCGACCTTCATCGATTTCGTTCTCAGCTTGCGGCAGAATGACACGGAGAACTTCCCCGATTTCAACGGCTAAAAATTCGCTCACGCCAATCATCAAGCGGTCATCTTTTTCCTGATACCATAGATGGTCTCGTGAATATTTTCGATTGTGTGCGACACTGAATTCTACTACTTCTTCATCCATAAGGGGCACTCCCAGTAAAACGCCCCCATCACCATCATATTTCAATTTGAGCCAAATCCGCACCTCGTGAATTTTCGTCAAACGGGTTAAGTGAGTCGGCGTTTTCCACTGCACGGGGACGAACATGGACTACGGCGAAAGCGAAGAACAGCAAATGATTCGAGAGATGGTCCGTGACTTCGCAGAGAGCGTTCTTTCGCTCACCGTGGAACACCGGGACCAGCAACAAATTCCTCCGAGTGAAGAATGGCAACAATTCATCGAATATGGCCTTCAAGGCGTCACCATTCCCGAAGCCTACGGCGGATCGCCTGTTGACGACATCTCCGAGTCAATTATTGTCGAAGAGTTGGCGCGGGTTGACCCTTCGTTTGCAGTAATGTACTGCGTTCACGTTGGTCTTTGTTCGAAAACCATTGCCCTTCACGGCAATGAAGAGCAGAAATCAGAATACCTTCCTCGGCTCGCAGCAGGTGAAGTAGGCGCTTACTCACTTTCCGAAGCCGGCGCAGGCACTGACGCAGCAGCCATGACCTGCAAAGCCAAACTCTCAGACGATGGCCAGCATTACATCCTCAACGGCGAAAAGATGTGGGTCACCAACGGCGCACAAGCCAAAATCCTCGTTCTCTTCGCCAAAGATGTCGACCACCCCGATTACGGCGTGAAAAAGCACGGTGGTTCCACCGCTTTCATTGTCGATTCAAACTTCGAAGGGTTCTCAGTCGGAAAGAAGGAAGACAAACTCGGCATTCGCTCTTCGGACACATGCACGCTGATTCTCAATGACTGTAAGGTCCCTGTTGGAAACGTCATCAAAGGCGTCGGCAATGGTTTCCCAATTGCCATGAACGCCCTTGACAACAGCCGGATCGGCATTGCTGCCCAGGCGCTTGGTATTGCCCAAGGCGCCTTCGAAGCGGCTCTGAAGTACGCGCACGAGCGAGAAGCGTTCGGAAAACCAATCGCCCACCACCAGATGATCATGGCCTACCTCGCAGACATGGCCACGCGCATCGAAGCTTCTCGCCTGTTGATTTATCAGGCCTCTTGGGTTAAGCAACAGCATTACGAGAACGGTGGACCACGGCATTCGAAGGAAGCCAGCATGGCAAAACTATTCGCAGGTGACACGGCCATGTGGGTCAGTGAACGAGCGATTCAGGTGCTTGGTGGCTACGGCTACACCAAAGAATTCCCTGTTGAACGGTTCTTCCGGGATGCCAAGATCACTCAAATCTATGAAGGAACGCAGGAAGTCCAGCGGATTGTCATCGCACGTGCCTTGAAGTGAACATCACAGGCGTGCGCCTGTTGACTCAAGGTTGGCCTGCTTGAGAGCACCTGACCAGCGATAGATAACGCCTTCAGATTTGACCATTTGGCCCTTCTTGAGCCCTTCAACAAATTCAGTTTCTGACACGGGGAACCTCATGGTGACCGTGTGTTCGCTTCCATCGAGTGTTCCGGTGATGGTCTGTCCGCCACGGTATTCTCCGGTGGCCATGAGGGTCCTTTCCACCTTTTCGACCTTGATGGTGGAGGTTTGTGAAGTGGATTGAGCGACGATGGCATTGAATTCCGAAAGCAATCGTGCATCCCATAGAGATTCAATAATGCCCACGTGGCCTGTAGCAAGTTCAGTTGAAGGCGCTGATTGTGTATCCTGAATCACCGGCGTGGTTGGCGCAGCAGCAACCTCGGGTTGTGCGGCAGAGGCGATTGCCGCCGATGCTGTGACGGCAGCGACTGCAACTGCAGCCGGGGCGACGATTTCTTTCTTGGCTGGTGTTGCGGGTGTTGCATAGGCGTTGTTGGCCATTCCGGCGAGCGCATCGGTTGCTGGTTGAGGTGCTGGCTCTGGAACCACTTGCGTCGTTGTCAGCGGCTCGGGAGCAGGCTCGGGTTCTGCAAGTACAGGTTCTGGGATCATCGGTTCAGGCAGAGCAGGTGCTGCGTTTTCAAAACCAATGGATTCCAAGAAGGCCCACCACTCTGGTAACGTGATCATTCCATTTCCATCAGCATCAATATGCTTTGCGACAAGGTCCGCGACCCAACCCGGAGGTTCAGCGTTGGACATGGTTCGGATTAAATTTAGAATCTCTTCGTTGCTGATCATGCCGTCTTGATTGGCATCAGCCATTGCGGTGAGTTGTGCCGCATTGTAATTCGATTCCTTCAACCATTCACCGAACTTTTCAGTGATCATAGCCAGTCTAGGATCGGATTCTATTCTTCCTTGGTAAGCATTACGCGCTTGGGTCACGGCTGCCCGCGTAGCGTCGGTCATTTGTTCAGATGCAGCTGCTGCAACTCGAGTTTTGATTCCCATGGCCCAGTCTTGAATCTCTTTTTGACCTTTGAGCGTGGCAATCACCGTCTCACGAGGCAGGTGGCCGGGAGGTGCATCTCCTAGGAAACGCTCCGCTACGGTGGATAATTCTTGATCGCTTAACAGATTCAAGTCGATTCCTTTCTGAGCCATTCGTTGTTCGATTTCTTGTATGACACGGTCTGACATGGGGTTCGCCTCGATTTAGGTAGCAAGGTTCTCTTTCATCAACATGATGCCGGCTGGCTAAAATTCAACCTTGGGCCATAATGCGTGGTTTTCATGTTCCCAATTAAGGCCACAGAGCACAGATTCAACCGCTGCTTCATCGGACAGGTCGCGCTCGATTTGCAATCGATGAAGCCACATCTTCAATCGCCCCAAGGCAATCCCCTTTCCAAGTCCAGTTCGTTCCATGATCCAATGACCGTCGACGATGGAGGCGTCGCCAGCAGAGAGCGGTGCCAACGCCTCAACCGCATCGATAAGGTCGCTCAATTCATCAGGTGTTGATGGGTCCATATGGGCCACATGGAGCCCAGACTCCCGAAGAACAATTTCCAGTTTCAAATGCGTTGCAGTTCGCTGTTGAAGAACCGAGCGAAACACGCGCATCGCAGCTTTACTTCCTTCGGGAACCCTTCCGAACCGGTGGTGTATTTCTTGAACTTCATTTCGTTCCTTGTTCGAAAGTTTCAGTTGTTTGAGCGTCGACTCAACCTCTATAGAGTCGTTCTCGCAGAGCAACAAGGCGAACCGTTCGAGTCCGGTTAAGCCTTTACACAACGCGTGCCGTTGAGCGAACATGCGATGCGATTGAGTTCGCCATTGACCGGGTAAAAACCGATCGAGCACGCCATCGCGGGCCATTCGCTCAATCACATCGGCAGCGTTCGAACCGCCCAAAATCTTCTTCCATTCCATCCATATTCGTTCGTTTGTAACCCCTGCCAACATGGAACGGTGCTGCTTGAGGGCATCGGCGAGTTCGACATCAAACCGCCAAACGCCGGCGGCGCCACGGTCGAGGAATCTGTAGGCCCGGAGGATGCGTAATCCGTCTTCAGCCAGGCGTTGATAGGCTTGACCAACGGCCTTTACTTGCTCTTGTTGTAAGTCCTTCAAGCCGTTGAACGGGTCGTGCAAGAGGCGACGACCTACATCGATGGCCATGGCGTTGAAGGTGAAATCTCGCCGCTCGAGATCACCGAGGAGTGATGTGCCGAACTCAACCACTTCCGGGCGTCTTCCATCTGCGTATTCTGACTCGGTTCGCAATGTGGTTGCTTCGTAGAACCCTCCATCCTTGCCTCGCAAAGTCAACGTGCCATAGTCGATGCCTGTGGGGATGGCGTCTGGAAACAAGTCCACCATTTCAGTTGGCCCTAACGACACAGCGAAATCGATGTCTCTGCCAGCCAAATCAAGGCCCAAAAAGGCATCACGAACAGCTCCGCCAACGATCCAAATTCCGCCACCATGGCTGGCAACAGTTGCGATGATTGAGTTGATTTCTTCGGGTAAAGACTCCACCCAGGCCACGAGTGAAGGCGGAAGTGGAGCGCTCGGTGCATCCCCCATGACTGGCAACGGGGAGGGCGCTGGAGGTGCAGGCATGGGTTTCCTTCCATCCACGACCACGGCCGATGCATGAATAGCATTATCGCACACAAGCCGTTCGCAGGGGATAATGTGGGACGAAGAGGACGTGCAATTGGTACCGGTAGAATGGCTGAAGCCGCATGAAGAGATTAAGCCTCGAAATCGAGACAAGTTGCTCGAGATGACCAAACGCTGGGGGGGGTACACAAAACCACTGATCGTCGACAAGCGCACTGGGGCTATTTTGGATGGCCATCATCGGTATTCCATAGCAGGGGAACTCAACCTCGCTCAAATTCCCGTAATTGCCGTGGATTACCTTGCTGATGAGAGCATTGAAGTCGATGTTTGGCCTTCTGCTGAACTTGAAAGCCTGACCAAGCAAGAGGTGATCGCGATGAGTCTTTCCAACGAAGTTTTCCCTCCCAAAACAAGCAGGCACCGCATTGCAGATCACCTTCCTCCAATCCACGTGCCACTCGAAGTGCTCGCACAGCCTGCTCAAACCACGCCTGAGGTTTGAGTTGTAACCACGATGTCTGGTAATGCCATTATTGCCATTCAAGTGAATGTGGGTGAGGCACCAGCGCTTTGTTTTTTCCTTGATAAATCGGTAATTTCAATTCATACGATTGGTTCGACAAAATTATGAGGGTGCTTTTGCTTGGTGCTTCCGGTTTCATCGGACAAAGCATTGTTTCGAAAGTTCCAGCCCACGTTAAGCTCACTGGCACCTATTTCAAGAATGAAATAAAGAACGATCATGGGCACTTTGAACATCTCGATTATTTATCCGAGGGACTCGATTG
>CAJIZC010000004.1 GCA_905181785.1 uncultured Candidatus Poseidoniales archaeon | reverse complement strand
TCAGTATTCGACCGGCACAGGATCAAGCATTCGCCATAAGAACCAGCATGCTGCTGTTCTGTAGGGTGCCCAACGCTCTGCTACTTGGACGACGTCTTCGTTGGTTTCAGCGGTTGGGTCGAGCAATTTGACCGCCTTAATCAAGCCAATGTCACCGATGCTGAATACATCGGGTCGCAACAGAGCAAAGATGCAAACCATCTCTGAAGTCCAAGGTCCAATGCCGCGGAAGGAGATGAAGTGCTTGTGGATTTCTTTGTCGCTCATGCTGTTGTAATCGCCCAGCAAAAGGCGAGCGTTATCGGTTGCTAACCCGTGGATGTAGGAGGCTTTCGAACGGCTCAAACCGCATGTGGCGAGGGTTTCAGGCGTTTTTGCGAGGATGCTTTCAGGATCGATGGAACCAACAAGTGCCTCGAGGCGCAGCCACACCGCATCAGCTGCTAGGACCGAGATTTGCTGGCCTACAATCGCTCGAATGAGCGTTGAGAACACATCGCCTTTGCCTTGAAGACCGCCTTCGGGGTATTGGCGGAGAATTGGGCCCAACAACGCATCTTTGCCAAGGTGCTCTAATGCGTCTTGCCACCATGACGGTTCGCCGAGCTCCATGCAAACCACACAAGGGTGGGGGTTTTGAGGGCTTGTGTTCTGGCGCAACCATGGACGAAGTCGTTTTGGAATGGCTGCAGTTGAAAAATGTGACACGAGCCGGTTGGGTGCGTGCAGGTGTTGAATCGCCTGAATCCGTTGCCGCCCACTCGTGGGGCATGAGCGTGTTGGCGCTTCGTTTGTGTCCACCTCAACTCGATTTGTCTCGCGTGCTTTCGTTGTGCATCGTTCACGATTTGCCCGAGGTCCGAGTTGGGGATCTTACCCCGCATGATGATTGCAGCACCAAAGCCGCTGACGAACGCACGGCTATGCTTGCAATGGCGCCCCAATGGGTTGGGCTCTTTGACGAATACGAAAAGGGAGCAACCGCCGAATCACAATTCGTTAAGCAACTTGACAAGCTCGACATGGGCCTACAAGCCCTGCTCTATCAAAAGCAACAAAACGTGAGCCTCGACGAGTTTATTGAAAGCGCCCGCAAACGAATATCGGATGAAACGCTTCGCTCAATGTTGGGCTAATGTTTGATACCTGTGAGCCGACAAAAACAAAAGGGTGAGCCTACCGCCCTTGTCTCATAGCCCGATAGTGTAGGGGTCCATCATGGTGGGTTTTGGTCCCGCCGACCTCGGTTCAAATCCGAGTCGGGCTACCTCTAAACAAGCGCACAGCGTACGCTGCGTGTCGAACTCCGAAAACCCCTTTCATCTCATCGATTTTCTCACAGCGAAAACAATGGGATGAAGATGAAGAAAAGAAACAAGAACCCAAGGAACAACAGAACCGGAAGCACAAACCAAGCAGTGAGCATCAAAGTCCCTAAAGAATCAACAGTGGACAAGTTTTCCTTTCCCTGCCCGTGAAGCGTGGCGGGGTCGAGCAGTTTGGCCGCAGGATGGAGGTGTGGTTCGAAACTCTGGTCGCATCGAAAGCATTTCATTGCCTCTTCAGCTTGTTTTGTTTTCAACTCCACCACCAACGCACATTCAGGGCATGTGTACCTCGGCATCGAACCATCATCCGGGGTGATGTAAATAAAAGTGAAGCCGGCTTCAACCGATCTGTCACTGGAGCAGGTTGATGAATCCCCTCCACTTGGCAAGCACGTTGAGTCACATGAGCATCAAGAAAATTGCAATCCTCGGAGCCGGCCAAATGGGAAACGGAATCACGCAAGTGGCTGCATGCGCAGGCTATGATGTGACGATGATCGACATTGAACAAGCCTACGTGGACCGTGGCCTCGCTACGATCGAGAAATCATTGGCTAAACTTGTCGCAAAGGAACGGATGACTCAGGCGGATGCCGATGCAGCAAGAGGCCGAATATCAACGGCTATTGACCGAGCAGCATGTGCAGATTGTGACCTTGTCGTTGAAGCGGTTCCTGAAATCCTCGCCCTTAAGCAAAGCATTTTTGCCGAATTAGACGCCATTTGCAAGCCGGAAACGATTCTCGCTTCCAACACCTCCTCCATCTCCATCTCAACCATCGCAGAAGCAACGAGCAGGCCGGACAGAGTGATTGGAATGCACTTCATGAATCCAGTGCCAATCATGAAACTTGTTGAAATCATCAACGGGAAAGAAACCAGCGATGCCACCAACGCCTCCGTGATTGAAGCCTCAGAAACAATGGGCAAAACCGCTCTTTCATGCAACGATGCACCCGGTTTCGTGTCCAACCGCATTCTCTGCCCCATGCTCAACGAAGCCGTTCTCACCTTGCAAGAAGGCGTTGCTCAGCCTGAAGCGATTGACGGCATTATGAAACTCGGAATGAACCACCCGATTGGACCGCTTGCACTCTGTGATTTAATTGGCCTTGACACCGTTCTTCACATTATGAACGTGCTTCATGATGGCATGGGTGACGACAAATACGCTCCAGCCCAGTTGCTCATCGACATGGTCGAACAAGGGAAACTTGGCCGGAAGTCTGGCGAAGGGTTTTACACCTACTGAAGGGGAAAAAGCGCTGTGATCTCACGACTCCAAGAATGGGCGATTACTCGTTTTGTTGGAGCAGTAGCCTCGAACCCGGAAGTTCACATTGAAAACCGTCAAGAAGCCGATGCACGACTGGATCTCATCGGGAACTTGGTCATCGTTCGGGCGGGTCTAGCGGGGCTTATCTCCGGTATGGCTGTCATCGGCTTGGCATTCTTTTTGTACGAACATCCAGCAGCATCCGAATTATCCCCCACCGTGGTGTTCATTGCCTTGACGTTGGCCAGTTCGCTGGCTACTGCGTTTGAATTGGTGTTCATTTATCGCGATGCACTTCAAACAGCAGCACGGATGGCGAGTATTCTTGGTATTCCGAACGAGGATTTGGAATCGGTTGAGTTGGAACATTCCATCCCTCACTGGTTGATTCACGCTGCGCTTGGGGCTCCTGGGTTCAAGGCCACGATGTTCGGTATCGATCCTCTTGCACGCATCGGGAAACTTGGCAATGTCATTCGGAAGTTGCTGTCCAAAGTTCGAGTTGTTGCTTCGGCTACAATGTTCAAAATTATTCTCCGCAGGATGTGGGGCCGCTTGGTGGGGAGGGTCGCTGTTCGTGCCTATTCCATGGTCGTAGCGTTGCCGTTTTTCATTCTCCTCAATATGTTTGGTACCCGTTCAATGATCAGGGACATGCGCTCTCGCCTTGTCGGTCACGACTTGACTCCAAAATTAGTTGAACATGCGTTCCCTGAAGGTCTTGACGGACTTTCTGGCGGATTGTACCATGAGGTGTATGATGGCCTCAATGAGCAGATACACACGGCAAGGTTCATGCATCCAAACCAAATTCGATTTCTGCTCATGCTCCCAAGTGAAGCGCCTTCGAAAACCAGCGGTACCGTTGATGAAAAGCGGCGAGCGCATCGCTTCTTATTGGCCCTTTTTTGCATGTCAGGGGACGCTACGCCACGGTGCAGAAAACTCATTCGACGCTTGGAGGGTGACTTGGGATCCGTCGAGGTCGCTCGAGTGCGACAAGAAATTGATGATGCGATTCATGATTTGACACCTTTGTCAAGGCCGTGGCATTGATTGAACAGCGGCACCCTCAATATCTGGCCCCCATTCGGAACACCATGACCGAATCTTGCTACCTCGTCACGGGTGCTTCCAAGGGACTTGGGCGTGCTTTGGCTCTGTTGCTTGCCCAGAATGGAAACAACGTCCTGGCGCTTGCTCGACCATCAGAAGCGCTTGATTCCATTGAACAGATGTTGATCCAACACGCTCCCGGTTCCGCCTCAATCGCTTGCGACTTATCGAGGCCTGATTCGATCGCAAAAGCTGTTGAGCGCATCGCTGAACACACCGAACAACTTGCAGGTATCGTTCACAACGCTGGCGCTATTGCGCCGGTCAAAGCAATGGCTGAGGTCGAGGGTGCAATGTGGGCTCGCAGCATTCAGGTGAACCTCATTGGGGTTCAAGATTTGACACAACAGTTGCGACCAATGCTTGGCGGAGACCACCAATCGCGGGTCACTGTAATTTCAAGCGGCGCTTCGCTGCGACCTGTTCATTCATGGTCTGCTTATTGCGTTTCGAAGGCTGGCCTTGACATGTGGTCAAGATGCCTCGCTGAAGAGGGTCGAGCCGTCAACATCAGTTCGATTTCAGTCGCACCTGGCGTTGTCGACACAGGCATGCAGCGTGAAATACGCTCGGTTCCACCAGAGGATTTCCCATCGCTTGAAACCTTCATTGGACTTCATGAAGACGGCAATCTTGTGGCCAGTGATGTTGTTGCTAAGCAATTGTATGAATTGGTCACTGCGCACTCAATGGACCAATCAGGGATGCGTTTTGATGTCAGGGACCTCTAATTTGAGCCGAAAAAGAGCGAAGGGTGATAAGCGAGCACCATGAGGGCGCTGATAGAGGGATTCTATGCCAGGAACAGACCGTGTCGAAATTCGAACTTTAAAAGTTGGACGCTTTTGCGTTGTTGACAACGAAGCGTACAAGATTTTGAGCATCTCCACTTCCAAACCTGGGAAGCACGGATCTGCGAAAGCTCGAATCGAACTTATTTCCCTCTTTTCCTCAAAGAAAATGTCTCACGTTGGCTCAGTGACCGATAGCATTCACGTCCCAATGATCGAAAAGGGCAAGGCAATGGTCACTCACATCGATGGTGATGAAGTCCACGCCATGAACATGAAAGACCATTCCATGATGATCCTCCCCCTCGATGAGGGCATGGACATTCAACCAAGCACTGAAATCCTCTACATGGAAGCGCTTGGCCGATACAAAATCATTTGAGATTGTTGATTCTTCTCATCAACGGGCCCCGTATGGTTCCCTGTGATTGTAGACATTTCCGATGTTGAGCCGGTATTGTATTCATAAGGATAAAGAGTTCATCGGAGTCTATGTCCGATGTCGCTGCTCCGAATTCCGTGGATACATTTTCTGTCAAAGAAGCCCTTCAGGATATGCCTGAAGTCGATAAAAAAGCCCTCCAAGGTTGGTACTGGTACGATTGGGGCAACCAAGCCTACGCACTGACCGTCATGACCGTGATTGCGCCAGCGCTCATGGCAAACTTGTACAACTTGGCCACCGGTACCCAATCAGGTGATACCTTCTATGCATACATCCTCACTGCATCCATGCTTCTTGTTGTGGTCACTGCGCCTGCTCTGGGTGTTATTGCAGACCGGATGCCAATCAAAAAGAAATTACTGAAGTGGTACACTTTTACCGGTGTTATCTTCACCGCATTAATGGGTGCTGCGCCCTACTTTGGTTCTCAAGGTTACATGATTCTTGCCGTCATGTATGCGATCGGTACCATCGGGTTCACGGGTGGTAACGTCATCTACTACTCTTTCATGCCTTACATGGCAGAAAAGCGTTGCATGGACCATGTCTCAAGCGTCGGCTATGCCTACGGTTTCATGGGTGGTTCACTCTTGCTCGTCTTCCACCTCATCATTCTCTTGGGTCCGTTTAATTGGGACACCAACTTCAAACTCGCTGCCATCTTTGTCACCTCCTCATTGTGGTGGTGGGGCTTTGGTGCGCTCATGTTCAAGTGGACGCCTGAACCAGAAATCCCATCCAACATGGAGTGGCAGGGTCTATCCCACGCCACGAAACTGGCGTACGGGCAAGTGTTCCAGACCTTCAGGGAAATCAAGAAATTCAAGGTCTTGGCGCTTTTCCTTGCAGCCTACCTTCTGTTCTATGACGGCGTGAACACCATCGCCAGCATGGCCAGCGCCTTTGGGGAATCTGTGCTCCGTCTGAACCCCGCCATGAACATATTTTTGTTGCTCACTGTGAACGTCGTTGCTATTCCAATGACGATCCTGTTTGGCAAGCTTGCGAACATAAAGGGCACAAAGTTTGCCCTCATGCTCTCGTTGATGATTTACTGTGGTGTGGCCGTTATTGCAGCAGGCTTCGCACCGCTTGAACTTGAAACTGATGTTGCTGCTGAAGATTCTGGTCACGACTTCACCTTTGAGTGGGACGAAGACCTACAGCAGTACAACATGACGACGCTCTATGATCGTGGATATGAAGGATGGATTGGGGAATCATCTGCAGGTGACGATGAGTTCCGAGATGCGTTCGAAGGTAATTTCCCGACACCTGATTACAGCACAGAGAGTGCAGGCGCCAGCACCATAGGAACCGGTGTCTTGGTTTGTCTCTTCATCCTTATTTTGCTTGGATTGCTTGGCGGTACGATGGTCTATATTCAGGGTAAGGAACTTGGTTTCCCAGGTGCACTGCTCATCATTCTCGTCGTCCTCGTCGGACTGGTTGGCGCTTCAATCTTAGCAGACAAAGCCTCAGAAGCGGAAGCCAATACCAAATTCATTACGCCCGATGACGCATCCGCTATCGTAGCATCGTTTGATGATGCAGAAGACCACCGTTTCTCCATTCTCTTCGTTGGTGGTCCACAAGACCAAGCCTCCGAAGTGGGGAACCAGCACCCAACCATCGTTGACCAAGGTGGGCCAGTGGACGGCTATGCCGACTTCATGCGCAACAACCTTTGGGCTCCAATGGGCATCACAGTTTCCTTGCAATGGATCATTCTTGGTTTGTTCGTTGGTGTAGCCATGGGAGCAGCTGGAGCACAGGCTCGTTCGATGTTCTCAATGCTCATTCCAGAAACACGGACATCTGAATTCTTCGGGTTCTTTGGCTTCCTCGGAAAGTCTGCGGCTATGATTGGAACTTTCCTCTATGGTATCACCAGCGGTCTGTTTGACAGCCGTGTGGCGATCCTCACCATCACCATCGTGATTTTGCTAGGAACATACCTCACCAGCCGAGTTGACCTCGAAGAGGGTATCCGAGTTGCTGCCGAAGAAGACCGAATCGCACGAGCAAAGGGTGGCGTTCAACCATCAAGCTCTCTTGGAGAACCAGCCGAGTGATCGGCTGCCCGGGGGTCTGTTCGAGGGTGAATGCATGAAGTTGTTTTCACTTGTACAATCCCTCGGATCGCTTGCTGTGATTGGCGCGATGGTCCTCGTTTGGGGCGTGCCTGCAGCGCCCGCAGTAATGCACTTCAACTGGTTCATCGAAGCGTTCGATTCCCCCCATGCTTGGCTTGATGCTCTCTATACGGGGCTTGCTCTGTCGAGTGCGGCTGTGGTGTACATGGTGTCCATGTTGGCATTCAGTTGCTTCTTGCAATTCCTGCTGCACCTGCGAATTAAGGAGCATACCATTGTTCCTTTGCAATCCTTCACGACCATACGTTGGGCCTTCTGCGGTCAAATTGCTCGATGCACTCGCCCTGCTCTGCAGCACTTTGTACCTTCATTTTTGGCCAATGCCTACTATCGTGCATCAGGGGCTACGATCAGCATTGGAGCGCAAATCAACACCGCTCAAATCAACGACCCTTGCCTTCTCACCATCGGGGAAAACGTGGTGATTGGTGGTGGTGCGGTGATCAACGGTCATTTGGTCGAACGGGGCGAACTCATTTTCAGCCCGATCACCATCGGTGATGGCGTCTTGATTGGAACGGGTGTTATGATTCAACCGGGTGTCCAAATTGGTGCTGGCGCCGTCATTGCTTCGCAAGCTGTGGTGCCCAAATACAAGGTCATCCCAGAAGGTGAAGTCTGGGGCGGAATCCCCGCCCGTAAAATCAAGGATTCCTCTGCTCGTTGAGCATTGAACGTCGCCTTCTTTCTGCACCCTAAACCAACCAGCAAACAGCAATGGTCTTGAAGTGCCTCTCTCTACGAGCATCTGTGCGCCTTGCGCACGCTGGATGTGACGAAGCATGGGTGTCGAAAAATCTGCATACCGCCAACCGGTTACCCCTCAAGGTTTGAAGGCCATTGAGAAGGGTACATTGACATGGTTGGACGACGACATGTACAACAACCTCAACACCGGGGTTTTGGAACAGTACCTCGAGGAAAAGAACCTCCAAGAGTCCTTCGAAGTCTCTCACTGGAACACTCCAAAGGTGCTCTATGGAATCGCCATTGGCGCTGTGTTTTCAGGCGTCACTGCCTACATTGGTCTCAAACTCGGTTTGGCGATCTCTGCGGCGTGGTACATTGCTTACTTGCTCGGAATGGCCCTCAAGTGGTCGCCTTCCGAAGTCAACATCGCAACCTCGGCAACGACCGGTGCAACTCACGCTTCGACCGGGTTTATCTTCACCTTCCCCGCCATTTTCTTGCTTGCTTCTGATGCGAGGTATGAACTGGCGAGTGGCCCCCTGATTACGAATGCAGATACGTTCAATTTAGCCTTCGTCGGCATTGTTGCGAGTATGTTTGCCGGTTTCCTCGGCATCATGTACTTCATCATCTTTCGACGGGTTTGGCTCGTTGAAGATCCACTTCCTCTGCCTGGTTTCGAAGCCACACTCAAGATGCTTGACATCGCTTCAGATGTCAATACGGGTGCGGTTGAACACGCACGTGCCTCGCTCAAGACGATTGGAGTTTGGACAAGCCTGACCATGTTTGGTCTGTTCCTGGTCGAGTACCCTCTCATCTGGGTCAACGACAGGAAATTGGCCTTGCTGGATTACGTCGCTGAAACCCTCAGCATCGGCGATTATGGACTGGCTACTTTCTATTCAAGTGGTAAAATTCACCAACCTTCTGGCATTGACTCGGAAGGCATTTCCCTTGGGTACACCCATTGGACCGAATCGACTGCATGGAACCCGTTTGCTTACACCTACATCGGGATTGCTTTGACGCCCTCGATGTTCGCTATTGGCTGGTTCATGAAAACTCGAGTTGCCTTTTTAGTCAACCTTGGTACCCTTGTCGGATGGTTTTTCCTCGTTCCACTTGTCGTCTGGTTTAATTTCCCAATTTACGACGCTATGTCCCAATCCAGCGTGCCCATCCAGAGTTACGCTGCTGGCGAAGGTGCTGCGCTCCAGATGATCGCCTTTAGCAAATCCGTTCGCACCATCGCAATTGGTTCGATTGTCGGCGGCGGTATGTTTGGCTTGGCCAAGATGTACAAGACGTTCCTCAACATCTTCACTGACATTGGCACTGCGTTCAAGGGTGAAGGAAGTCAGGAATACATGGAAGGCAAAGGGTGGTACGAATGGCCACTCAAGCACATTCCAATCTTCATGGGCGTGACCTTCTTCGCTATGCTGTTGATCTTCACCGTCGGTGGATTCTCAATCCTCGCTTCGCTTGTCTTTGCCACGGTGCTCATCATGACCACCTTCTTGCTTGGTGCGATTGCGGTTCGCGTCATGGGCGAAACTGGTATTGAACCCGTTTCAGGAACTTCATTCATTGTTCTCTTGATGCTTCTTGGTGTGTTCCTCAACGCCCAAGACCTGCTCGATCTCACCACGCAAGACGCAGTTCTTCTCGGCCTCGTTGGTACGACCGTGTTTGGCTCTGCAATCTCCATGTCGGGAACGGTCATCGGGGATTACAAGAACAGCCTTTACATCGGAAACCGACCCTACCACATCTCCAAGGGCAACATCATGGGTGTTGTGCCTGGTGCCATCATTGGGGCTGGAGTCGCCATTTTCCTCTCAAAGCAACTCGCTGATGGAAACATTTCACTCATGGCTCCACAAGCCAACGCTTTCGCAACATTCTCAGTGATTTTCGCAGAAGGCCAGGGCGACCTCACACTCCTTGCGCTTGGATTCCTGTTGGGAATGTTTGTTGAATGGGCCACAGGAATGGGCACTTCATTCGGTCTTGGAATGTACTTGGATGTACCCCACACGCTCCCGATGCTGATTGGTGGTGTTGCTCGTGATTCTTGGGAAGAGAAGAAACTCAAGCCTCGCATTGATGCCATCAAAGAAAAAGAAGGCACGACCGTTGCTGAGAAGCAAAGGGCTCTCATCTTGCTCAGCACCTTCATGGTGGCCGCTGGATTGTTGACCGGTGAAGCGTTCTTCGGTACAGAGTCAAGCATTCTTTCCTTCGTTGACACCCTCGTGCCCAACCCTGATGGCGCGAGTTGGTACATCGGCCGCATGGCCGGGTTCATTGGTTTGAACGTCGCCATTGGCGGCGGAATTTACCTCTTGTTCAAGCGAGCTGGCGTGATCGGTGGCTCAGATACTGTTGATGCAGTGCTTGACAACTGAGCGTGATTGAATGGTATCATCCAAGCCTCCCTTTTGGGTTTGGGCGCTGCTCGTTGCGGCGGTTTTTGGCGTATCAAGCGCGGGAACCTTGCTCCAACAAATCGATTTAGATCCGTTGCTCAAAGCCTCATGGCGCCTTCAACTGACGGCGGTTGTCTTGCTGCCGTTTGCGGTTTTTCAATGGAGGCAGCAACCAGAGGATGTCAAAGCGAAAATGTTCGAACCCCGAACGCTTGGCATTCTTAGCCTAAGCGGCCTTGCTCTTGCGCTCCATTTTGGAGCGTGGGTGGCCAGCCTGAAGTACACAACGTTGACGCATTCGCTGCTCTTTGTCACGGCTCACCCATTGATTGTGGTCGGTGGTATGTTCATGCTCGGTTTGTTCGCCACCGGTGTGCGTCAACCAACCAGGCGAGAATTGTTTGGAGCGTTGATCGGCTTCACTGGAGCGGCGCTGACGCTCATGGACGAGGGAACTCAACAAGGTGAAAACACCGTCACCTTGCTTGGGGACTCATTGGCTTTGCTCGGGGCACTGACCGTCGTTGGCTACATTGTTTGCGGTCGCATTTTGCGCGCTTGGATGCCCATTTTTCTCTACGCCTTCCCAGTGACGTTGTTGGGTGCGTTGCTTTTGCTACCGGCCTCATGGCTGATTGAGAGCGACTTCGCAACCTATGGCGTTCTTGGTTGGCTTGAGCCGAACTTTTTCGCTTGGTTCTTGGCATTGGCTTTGATTGCAGGATTGCTTGGCCACACGGGTTTGAACACCTGCCTCAAGTACCTCTCTCCATTGGTTATTTCTGCTTGCGTCACGCTTGAACCCGTGATTGGTTCGTTCATCGGTTATGTGGCGTTTGGTACGGATTTACCGGGTCTGTGGACGTGGATTGGGGGGGGCGTGCTGATGCTCGGATTGATGTTGATCGTTACCGCTTTGCCCAACAGCGAGGATACGAACAATCAAACGACAACGACTGTTGAGGAAGCATGAGCACCATGACCACAATCACACCCGAAGGCGGATGGCTTCTTCTCACCAATGACGATGGAATTGAAGCACCCGGGTTCCGAATGCTGGCTCAGGCTTTGAATAAAGCTGGCCACGCCATCATTGCGTTCGCCCCTTCTGAGAATAACTCCGCTGCAGGCATGCGAATCAACCTCATGCAACCAATGAAATTACGCCCTCGAAACGACCTCAAAGCGTCGTGGGACTTGGATGAAGACCGAGCACCTGTTCGTTTGTTTGAACTCGATGGTACACCGTGCGATACAATGATTGTAGCCCTTGATGGCGGTCTTGAACACGTAGCGCCTGGTGTCGTGCCTCGCTTGGTCGTTTCCGGTGTCAACCTCGGACCAAACATGTCGCAAGACTCCTACCACAGCGGAACGATGGGTGCGGCAAGGGAAGCCGGCCTCTACGGTATGCCAGCGCTTGCTTCATCGCTTGGATCGTTCGAACTTGATGGCATGGCAGGAGCGGTTCAAGCCACCGTCGAATTGGTTGAAATTGCGCTCGGTGTGTTGCCGTTGGTTCCTGAAAACGTACGGCGCCCGCATGTCGATGTTTCTGCAAGCCACCTCACCCGTTGGCCAGATATTCCAGATGTCCCTGCTTGGGTTGACGATCCTAAAGAAGCGCTAAGAACAGCGTTTCGCCATGGGGAATTGATGCTTAACCTCAACGTGGCTCCCGTATGGGATGGCACCGTCACCACCACCCGCTTGGGCATGCGATGGTACCGCAACGCAGTGAGTTTTGGTTCGATTGAAGACGATGAGACGGCGCTGTTCACCATTGGTGGCGCTACCATCGACCACACCCCTGTTCAACAGAGCGACTGCGATGCGGTGGATGCTGGGCAAGCCAGCGTTAGTTGCCTGCCCGTTTGGCCTCAAACTCACCCACTGGCTTTGGACGATGTTCTCCTCAAATGGGTGCTCGAAGCATCTGAGGGTGGCTATCCGGCTTGGCTTCATGGCTGACCGATTCGCAACTTTACGCCTTCATCCAGCAAGAAATGGCAGACGCCAACGGCCATGTGGCCTTGCAGCCATGCATCACCTAATGAGCGCAACAATAAATTGTCCTTCAGTTCTTGTGGCAAAGGCTTGTCATCGCTGAGCACAAAGGCAATGTCGATGCCTTCAATTTCAAATGCACCGTATTCTCCTTTCGCTTGGGAATGTGGTGAACTTGCGGAAGGTATGGCTGCATCGTCCACCCAAAGCCTTGGAGCGTTTGCATCCAAGGCGATGACTGTAGAGGTTTTCCATTCCGCTAAAGTGTGTGTAATATCGCCTCCGCTGTCATAGATGCCAACAGTCCGTTCGATCCAGTGGCCCCTCGCAGGCAGCGGGATCTTCAGTACCTTGCCGATTTGACCAGCAACCGCTCGTTCTTCAGCATGAACGCCACGAAGTTCAGAACCAACAAACTTGATCCTTCGACTTGGCCCAGGACCGCCCATCAAATGGAGCACTACTTCGGAATCATGGCGCAATCCATGGCTTGTCATCAGGCCTGCCATCAAAGCACGCACGAGCACATCCATCCGGCCTGCGGCGCTTGCCATGTCATTGAGCGGTAATTTTCCTTGGCTCATGGCCCTGTGGCCAATGATTGCAAACCGTCGCACTTGCCATCACCTCAACGTTCGATGAAGGTGCGGACTGCCTCGCACATTTTTTCTTCATTTTCCAAGACAAAATGGCTTCCATAAGCGTCGACAAGATAACCACGTGGTTTTGTGTCATCATGCAGATCTTCCAACCGGTTGGCGACAACAGCCGTCATGCCGGCTTTTTCGATTTGTGCTGTTGCTCGATAGATTAGATCTTTCTGCTTGATGCCAGATTCAAGTTTGAACCCAATGCGAATTGCATCTTTGCATCGATCCTGTAAGGCCATGATGTGCTTCTGGCTTTCGACGAGGTTGACGCTGAGTGAGCCTTGCTGGCTGGCGATTTTACCTTCTGCAGGCGACTCCACGACATAGTCGAGAACCGCTGCTGCATGCACCCATGCGTCGATGTCATCGTTGGTGAGGGCCAGCAATTCCTTGAGCATTTGATCTGGTTGAGGGGCTCTGATGACAAGTGGAAGCCAAGCAGGTTGATCCGCAGTCGTTACACCTGCAACGCAGGTCACATCATGACCGTGCCTGTAGAGGTCGTCAGCGAGGCTAAACCCGGTGGCTCCGCTGCTGTAGTTTTGCACATAGCGTACATCATCGATTGCTGATTGAGTTGCTCCAAGGGTGATGACAACCGATTTACGGTTCGACTGGTTCGTGTTCATGAGGTGGCAAAAGGAGGCCACAGTGTGTTCATGGGCGGGTGTCTTCCTCTTCCCTTCCTCTTCGTTGCCCCATTGAATGCAGATCCCTTGGTGACGAGCTCGATCGACGAGTTCGTCGGTGACTGGATCGTTGGCCAAATCGATGTGCATGCTCGGTACCATCATGATTGGGTTGCCGCGGCTTCTTGCCACACTGAGCGCCATGAGGAGGGGTCCATTTTGCAAACCATGGAGGTAAGATGCGAGGGTATCACGGGTTGTGGGGACCACCAGCACACCATCGACGCCATCCAGCACTTGCATGTCGCCGTCCCAATCGGTGATGACTTCCCCTTGTGTAGCCCAACGAACAGCCAGGGGCGTGATGATGCGTTGGGCAGCATGGGTCATGACGACGGTAATTCGGGCACCTTGGCGTCGTAGTTCTCGAGCAATCCGCACGGTATCAACGGCTGCAATTCCGCCCGTGACACCGAGCAGCACGTGCTGGCCAGCCAGAGCGCTGCCTTGCACATTTACGTCCGTATCACGAACCGCCATGGTGATGGCCACCGTGCACACCGACATGATTGCTTCGGCGGACAACTTCAATTGGATATGGGCACTTGAACCATAGCCTCAAGGGTGGCGCATTGGTGGTCGGAGCATGGCGGGTGACCGAGGCGATGACTTGGTGGTTGCAGGCATGCGTCCACAATCATTCGGTACCACCTCAAGTCCTTACGATCCCGTTCACCGTGGGACAACCTTCATTCTGTTCATCGACAGCCTGATCGTTCTGTTCGTGATCTACACCCTCGTTCAAGCGTTGTTGCCATCAGGGCTAGAGGCGGTTCTTGGGTTGGCTGCGGCACTCCTCACCATGAATTGGCTTGGCTACCGTAAAAAGGCTACAATCTGCTATTGGATTGCGCCTCTCATCATCGGGTTGGCTGCCTTATTTTTCTTGGGAGAAGCCCTCTTAATGCTGTATGTAGGCAATTACTTGTTTGCCTTCTTGATGATTTGGGCCTGCTTTGGTTCTGTTCGGAGGGTGATGACACACTTCCATCCTGGCTTCAAGCACGCTTACCACAACACGACTGAAATTATTCCCGATCTTCCGTTGGAATCGGGCGAGATGTACGCTGCGTGCCCGACCTGCCTTGCAGTTTTGGCAATTCGTCCGGGTATGCTCCACTCAAGCGATCGCTGCCCCCATTGTCAGAATCAACTTGTCAGCGACAATCTTGCTGCTAAGTATGAGCAAGAATGAGACCTGCACTGAGGTTCAAAACTTAGGCTTGACAAACACAGAAGATGTGTTTTCGAGATCCAGTTCTTCGTCATCGTCTTCTTCTTCTATTGAAGCCTGTTTACTTTCCTCGTTCGAAAGTTTCCGTGAATCGGTGGACTTCGAAGATTGACCCTCGAGGACCATGATTTGCTTCTGCAGCATTTCAAATTCAATTTCCATGTCGTCCATGAGGTCGCGTATTTCTTCCATACGTTCCGTCAAACGTGAAGTCAATTTCTTTACCTTACGAAGAGCCTTTGGTTCTTTCATATGCATACCTACCTTTGATGTTGTTTACCAGGTTCATAGCAAAGATGCTATGCGACCTCAGCGGGTTGCGAGGGTGAGGGAAGACCACATTTCTTCTGGGACTTCCATTGCCAATCGAAGGCCACCCATAGCACCGAGGCGGACTGGGTCGTCGACGACGTGAACGTTAACATCGCCCATATCAGAGAGTCGTCGCTCAATCATTGCGCCGAGGCCCTTGATGCCTGAGCCGCCACCAGCGAGAACCATGTTTCGACGGAATTCGTCGTGGTATTCAGGGTTGGATCCGGCGATGAGTTGCTTGACGTTGTCGACAATTGGTTCGACGATTGCTTCGCAAGCAGCTTGCATACAATCGGTGATGTCCAGGTTCATGGCCTTGCCTTCAATTGAGAAGTCGACCATGATTGGGTTTTCGGGGGTGTGGGTTCCAACGAAGGAATACTGTTCCTTCCATCGGCGAGCCATGTCCTTGGTGATCTGCGCACCGTTGAACTTGGATTGGATTTCCTTGATGAGGCCACGGTCGATGAAGTCGCCAGCGTGTCCGGTGTGCATTTGGTCCTCAGGTCCGGGGATGGTTCCGTAGACTCGGCAAAGATCCGCAGTTCCTGCGCCAATGTCGATGACCAATGTGTGCTCAATCATATCAAGTGCGTAAGCGACTGCAAACGGTTCGGAGATGATCATAGCAGCGTTGACTGAGCCAGCAGCAGCGTCAAAGATTGCGGTCTTGTCGACATAGGATGCTTCAGCAGGTGCGCCGATGACAGCAACCACACGGTCGTATTCTTCAGGGTCTGACAAACCGATGAGGTGAGTGATGAAGTGAGCGATGAAATCTCGATCTTCTTGAGTGTCTTTGATGACACCAAGTTCGAGCGGGCGGAAAAGGTTGAGCGCAAGTCGATTCTTGAGCGCTTCTTCGCCGAACAAGACGTCTCGCTTGAGGAAATTGCGAGCAATTGGATCCTTTGGGGTTCCAATCACGGTCAACTCTTCTTCTTCGTGACTGTCGGATGAAACCATCACGGAGCGGAAGGTTCCCAAATCAATTCCAATGTATAATACGTCTTCTGCCATAACACTCGCCTACCCTTGCCATCTCGACCTACTTTATGAAGCATACCTCGCTGTTGACCATTTCACCTGCTTGGTTATGAGGCTTAATCGACGTTATTCGAAGAGAAAAAATATCCTATAGAGTCGGTGCTAGGGGCGCAATAAATGCGACATGTCCTCCTCAACACCAGGCTTCGCAGGTTTGGCAGTACCAAGCGGCGTACTCTGGATAAAGCGGAGCCATTTGTGAACATCCTGTGCATTCTTTGAGGGTTTTCTCACCACAAATTTCCAGCACCATTTGGATGTGGTACACATCATCGATCCCGAGCTGTTGGCGCATTGACCACAGCAGCTGATCCTCACTTGGAGAGATGATTCCGTCTTCCAGCACAAGTTCGACAACGCTTCGGTAGTCTTCGAAGTCTTGAACATCTCGTGCGTCGAGGACAACACCGTTTTTCTCAGCTACAATATCTGTGCCGCCAGGGTCATCAACAAACAGCACAAGGGATTCAGCCTTCAGTTTCGGGTCCCTCAACTCAAATGAAACCCGTACGCCGTCCAGCGAAGCATAGACTAACTTTGAATTGTTATTGATGAGGTTGCAAATCGACCGAGCGGTGTGTTCTGCAGTCGGACCTTTTCGCCATCCATTCGGGTCAGCGACGTTGAATTCGTAAAATTCAGTTCCTTTCCCTGGGTATTCGAGTCGAATCTCCTCTCCTCCATCAAAACCATTGGCCACAATGGTGAGCGATGCAACTTCAGTCGATACGATGTTGTCTTCGTCATCGAAACTGATCATCAATGGTTTACGGTCTTCAGTTGCCGTGTTGAAATGGCCTTGCATGCCGGTCATCCACTTGTCTTCGAGTCGGCCAAGAGAGGCTTCTTGTTCTTCGCTAAGGTTTGAATCGACGCCAAGAACGCCTGCAAGGCTTCCCGATGCTACATCTTTCTTGAATTCCTCAATCATTTCGGCGTCTTGTCGATAGGTTGGGGGTGGCAACCGTTCAGATGTGGAAACGTGATTTGGATCCGCCCATTCATGGTTGCATCCAACGCACATGAGGTAACCGGCCATGGTTGAAGACTGCGCTTCTCCACCGCATCGAGGGCAATCGCCACCTTCGGTGTATTGTAAATTGTCTACCGCATCGCGGCGCCCTTTGCGGATGCCTCCAAGACCTGCCATAGCCAGCCCACACCGTTGGTTTTGTATCAATACTTTGGCTCGAATGGTTGGTCAAATCCGATTCAGTCACGAACAGGGATTGCTTTCATTCCGTAGCGAATCAAGCCTTCTTGAGCATAAATTTGGCGGACTGCAAACGTCACTTTGTCGCCGATCTTCGGTTCGTACTGTTCATCATCCGCTACCAAAAACACGCCGCAAGGGCCCTGGTCGAAGCGAACGAACACCGTCTGGATGCCGCCAAGCACTGGGGCTCGCAAAGCAAATTCAGAGGGCGCACCAGCTGCGCTTAATTTGGTCCAAGACTCGACTGTTGCGCTTGCGGTTAGCGATTCAGAAGGTTCTGGAATTCGCTTTCCATCAGCATCGAGTTGCCGAGGAGGCCACACCAATCCTGTGGTGTGAGATTGAGCCATGAAGTTGAGCCGTGCACTTGCGCCTTCAAGGTAGGCCGCTTCGGAAACATAAGCACCTTGCGAAACATGAGATGCTTTGAGTTCCAATGACCATGCCTCCGCAATGTCTCCAGCAAAGGTTGGGTCGAGCACTTCGAGGTCTGATGGTCCGTGAAATCCAAGGTTTCGTTCAAGGTCGTTGGTGAACACAAGAGTGGCTTCTTCTCCGACCAACAAGTTCCATTCACAGTCTTCTTCATCCGAATCATCTCCGTACAACACAGCAACACCAGTTGCGCTCTTGACGGCTTGAGGGTCGACAAGCGGAAGGCTGCGAACCGTTGTGAAGTTGATGCCGCGGGTTTCCATGAGGCTTATTCCCGCAATGGCCATGGTTGTGTAATCAGAATCAGCACCAAACGCAATGGAATCATCCAGCATGAACGGGGATTGTATCATCAAGGCTTGACCGTCAAACATGGCCAAGTATCCCTTCCAATTGATCACTTCATTCATGCTCGATCCCTCCCAAACACGTGAACTGCACAAGTGGCTCCTGAACCGCCGACGTTGTGTGTGATTCCGATTTCAGCGTCGCGGATTTGGCGAGGTGCTTCCACGCTTCCTCTGAGTTGCTTGAACACTTCAACCGCTTGACCTGTGCCCGTTGCGCCAAGTGGATGGCCCTTTGATTTCAAGCCGCCACTTGGGTTGATGCAGACTTCACCTTGGTTTCGAACGCCCTGTTGATTGCGTGCAAAAATCCCACCTTCGCCCCGTGCAGCAAAGCCGAGGTCTTCCGTTGCCATCAGTTCTGCGATGGTAAAGCAATCATGGACTTCAGCCAAATCTACATCCTTCGCAGTAATGCCTGCCGCTTTGTACGCTGCTTGGGAGGCTTGTTGTGTCGCTTTCACCTGTGTGATGCTTGGCCTGTCATGCAGAGCCAAAAAGTCGGAACCAGCACCCGAGGAGCGCAACCACACCGGGTCGTCGGTAAATTGGCGCACAACGTGGTCGGCTGCAAGGATCACGGCTGATGCTCCGTCGGAAGTAGGACAGCAGTCGTACAGCGTCAACGGGTCGGCCACCATGAATCCACTTTGAGCTTTTTCGAACGAAACTTCTTTTCGAATGTGAGCCATTTCATTTTCAAAACCATGCATGTGGTTTTTGACACTGATGTTGACCAAGTCATCATGGTTTGAGCCGTGTTCATGGAAATGACGTCGGGCCATCAGGGCATAGGTGCCTGGGAAGGTCAGTCCGGCTAATCGTTCCCATTCGGTATCGCCAGAAACGCCAAGCCAAAACCTACGGCGTTCAGGGGAGAGATCATTCATTTTCTCAATGCCACCAGCAACGACAACATCTGCTTGTCCACTTTTGATCGCCATCCATGCATCCCTCAGCGCAAAGCCAGAGGAAGCACAGGCGTTTTCGACGCGTCGTACAGGAATGCCATCCATGCCTGAGTGCTCTGTGAGCAGCGCTGCAGTGTTGCCAAGTTGGCCACCACCAAACGCCACACTTCCAATGAATGCTTCATCGACGCAGCGTGGTTCAAAGTCACGGTCCACGCTAGCAAAGGCCTGCTCGGCGGCTTCGGCCCACATTCCTTTCAAGCCCGATGGGTGGTTCCCATACTTCGTTTGCCCCGCTCCAATGACGGCAACATCGACCATGAACCAGCCAACAGGCGCCAGCATTTGATTGAGTCGGTTGGCGTATTTGAGAGGCTAAACAATCTCAATCCTGCGTAGGTACTAAAAACAGGTCACAGCCGCACTTGAATCATGCTAAGACAGTGCAATCGCCACGGCCACTTCAAAGGAGCCAACTGCCCAACTTGTAACGAAGAAGGCAAATTCATCATGAGTGACCGTGAATCCAACTCGCTTGGACGCATGCTGGCCCTCGTTTTGCGCCACGCTCCAGAAAAGTTCAACGTCGAAATGGACATCAACGGATGGGTCAACTCCCGAGAACTTTCAGAAAACATCGCCAAGCAACGCCGTCACTACCACTGGTTGCGTGGATGGCACTTCTCCGCTATCGCAAGCGCCGACGACAAGGGGCGCTACCAAGTCGAGGGCGAGATGCTCCGAGCTACCTACGGCCATTCCATTGAATTGGAACTCGACCTCCCAACCGACGACATCCCAGAAGCCCTCTACTGGCCTTGTGAAGAAGAACAAGTTTCGACCATCAAGGAACTCGGGATCACCGCCGGCGACCGAAAGCACGTTCACTTGTCGAAATCCATCAGCAACGCAATGGAAGCAGGCCACGTTCGAATCCATCGACCTGCAATCCTTGAAGTGGACACAGTTCGAGCCATCGCTGATGGCCACGTCATCTACCGAGCCGGTACCACTGTGTACCTCGTTGACGAGATGCCAGGCGAATACCTCTACCAAATCGAGGGCGACGACCCTATGGTTTTGGAAATGATTGCCCAATGGGAAATCGAAGAGCAAGAAGAAGAGTGAGTCTTACTTTTCTTGCCCGCACGCCGGGCAGAAGGTGAGGTCATTTTCGAGGTGCGAACCGCAGCCTGCACACTGCATGCTTCCACTGTTGAGTGCTTCGATTTTATTGACGGGTGGAGCAACCGGGTCACTGCCTTTGGGCTTGATGAGTCGAAGTGGATCCAGCCCGTGTTCCTGAAGTTCTCGAAACCGGTTGCCAAAAATGATGGCTTCTTGGATAGCAGCCTCAATTTGCCATTGACGCTGTTCCTGTTCTTCAGCATCAGGGATTTGCGTCGATTCCTCGAGCACTGCTTGCAGGTGTCGCATGAAATCGCTCAGTGTCGGTCCTTCTGCCATGAAGGCCGCTCTCAGCCGAACCTCATCAATGCTTGGTGCATCTTTTGCCCTTAGCGTTGGGTCAACCTCATCAATTGCTTCCCCCTCGCACAGCCATGCGTGAGCGTGTTGTCATCAAGTGGGGCGGTGGCCTCATCACTGACAAAACCACAATTTGCACGCCTCAGTTGACAACCATCGATCAATTGGCCATGGCTGTCAAAAAGTGCGTGGACGATGGGGTGGACGTGATTTTAGTTCACGGCGCTGGTTCTTATGGTCACCTTAGAGCAAGGCATTGGCGCTTGAACGAGGGACGAGTGGCTGAAGGAATTTCACCCGACGGGCAATGCACAACTCAACAGGAAGCCGTGATGTGTGTTCGAAAAGACATGCTGGAACTGAACAGCCATGTGTGCTCTGCTCTATCTGCTCTGGACATCCCAACCTCCGTTCATCCCCCGCACCAATGGGCCAAAGGAACCGGCGCTAATTTTTCGGGGAACCTCGATCGCTTTGCAGTGAGCCCTGGTTGCGTTGCTGTCACCTTTGGTGATGTTGTGGACACCGATGACGAGCGCTTATTTGGCATTCTTTCCGGCGATGATTTGGTGTATCGTTTAGCAACCGAAGTCCCAAGTGTGAAACGCTTGGTGTTCGCTATAGGAGGCGTGGATGGATTGCTGCGAGTGCCTCCTGAACAGGCCACATCAGACGACCTCATCGAAGAATGGTCCCCCTCCATTGCGTTCGAAGGCACGCACCACAGTGAAATCGATGTGACCGGCGGTATTGGTCTCAAAGCAGCAAGAGGCGCTCAAGCAGCAGCGCATGGTGTCGAAGTCCACATGGTCAACGGCGGTTACGCTGACCGCGTTTACAACGCCTGCATGGGCCTGCCAGTCCTTGGGACTCGCGTGGTTCGATGAGCAGCCCCATCCGCTATTTTTAGCGGTTTTGAGAGAACATTTCATGTAGCGACCGCGCATCGAAGGGATTAGGGATTGAAATGGTAGGGTACGGTATTTCTGATGTGCCCAACATAGCCCTAGGCGAAGACGAGCAAAACTTGCTCACTTCGCTCGGTGCTGATTCGACTCAATCTGCGCTCATGGCAGAGGCGATCATCCTCACCGATGAATGGGATAACGTCACCGGCCCAGGTTCAAAAATTGCCGCACATAGAGGTGTTGGCTCCTATCACCGAGCCTTCAGCGTCCTTCTTTTCGATAGCCAAAACCGGTTGTTGCTGCAACGCCGTGCATCTGACAAAGTGACGTTCCCAAATGTTTGGGCCAACTCATGTTGCTCCCACCCACTTCACAGCGAGATGGAAATGGACGAACAAGAGGCCATTGGAGTCAAGCGTGCTGCCGTAAGGAAACTTGAACAAGAATTGGGCATCGCACCAGAACAGGTGCCCTTGGATCAATTCCACTTCATCACCAAGATGCGCTACTGCGCTCGCATGAATGAGACATGGACAGAACGGGAAATCGATCACATTCTCGTCATCAAAGCCGATGTGGATTTGGCTCCCAACCCCAATGAAATTTCAGAAGTCATGTGGGTTTCTGAAGCTGAACTTGAAGCCATGCTCATCGATGAATCCGCTGAAGCTGGTGTCATAGCGCCCTGGTTCCGCTGCATTGCTGCAAGTGTGATGAATGAAGACTGGTGGCAAGCCGTTGGCAACCCTGAGGCCCTATCGGCTCTTGTCGATGATAAGATTCACGATATGGGCGACGTCAGTCATATGCTCCCGGGTGCAGTCGGTGCGGATTTGTTGACAGCGCTTGCTGAAATCAAACCACTTGTTGAAGGTCGCATTGAGCGGGCCCTTACACACACTTCTCATGAACGACTTTCGGGTGCCATGATGCATCTGGTTGAAGGTGGAGGAAAGCGCCTTCGAGCGTGCATGCCTTGGATGGTAGCAAAGGCGGTTGGCGATACCCACGCCGGCTTGTTGGACGTTGGCGCTGCCATTGAAACCATTCACAACTTTACGCTCGTTCACGATGACATCATGGACGACGATGACATTCGCCGTGGCAGAAACGCTGTTCACATCGAATATGATTTACCAACAGCAATCAATGCAGGTGACGCAATGCTGGCTATTGCTTTCGAAGCCATGGCGGTTGCAGAAGGCATCGAACATTCGATGCTCCCATTCTTGGTGAAGCGGATCGGCCGCATGGTCCGCCGTGTTTCTGAAGGCCAACAACTGGACATCGATTTCGAATCAATGGAAAGTGTGTCTGAAGATCAGTACATCGAAATGATCACCGGGAAAACCGCTGTGATGTTCCTCACCTGCGCCGAAATCGGTGCTTACCTCTCCGGTGCTGATGAAGAAACGGTTCAATGCATGCACGACTGGGGGCTTGCTGTCGGTCTGTGCTTCCAACTGATGGACGACTTGATCGATGCACTGTCTGACTCGGAAACCCTCGGAAAGCCTGCAGGCTCTGACATTGCCCAAGGCAAGCGCACACTGATGGTGATTCACGCTCTAAGGCAACCGGATAGCGAAACAAAAGCCACTTTACTGCGTGTTCTTGGAAAAGGAGACGACGCTACTCAAGAAGAAATCGATGCGGGCCTCAAGGCCCTCGGCGATCTTGGCTCGATTCAACACGCTCGGGAGCGAGCAGAAGCTTACCATGCAAAAGCGCATGATTGCTTGAATCAACTTGCAGAAGGACCAGCGTTGCGGGCTTTGCGAGAATTGACGGATTTCCAACTTCAGCGAATCAACTGATGGCTTCGATTTGGATTAAATCACCGCACTCAAGGGTTCCTTCCTGAAGAACTTCAGCGTACCATCGTGTTTTCTGCGGGGTTAATTTGTGCGCCAATGCCTTGAACGTCCCATTGGTAAAAGAGGCTCGAATGGTTTTGCATGGTGGCGCATCACCCGTGATTCTCAACGTCACATCTTCTGAGCGTAGAATGGCTCCAACCTCATACGAGGTCCAAGGTATGCCTTCGATTAACAAATTCTCACCCGTTGTACCGCCTTCGATGGGGTGTCCTTCATCTTGCAGGGCTTGCATGACTTCGGTGGACATGATGCATACAGCACGCATTGGACCACCGTGGTGTTTGAGGTCGTTTTGTCGATCGCCAACGCAACCGTCTTTCAAAACCGACAAGGTTTGCACAGATGGCTTTGGCACACCACCTTGGGGTGAAGCGAAGAGGCCCAAAATTGAGCCTGACATCTGCCTCACTCGGAGTAGTACGATTCTGGGTAAGGTTCTGGCTTGAGCCCCTTACGGGTTCGAATTTGACCGACGACCTTGTCGAACAGTTGCGGGGGAAGTTGCTCGAAGCCGAGGTTCTCGGTGTTCCAAACAGCTCGTCCTTGGGAGGCAGCACGAATGTCGTTGGAGAAACCGAAGGTTTCTGCGATTGGGAGCACACCAACAACGGTTGTGACTTCACCCTCAGACGGCATGTCTTCGATGATTCCACGTCGGTTGGTCACTTCACGGGTCACTTGACCAAGCCAGTCGTTTGGCACAGAGACGAAGGCCTTCTGCATTGGCTCGAGCAACACGGTGCGTGCTCGGAGCATAGCGCCCTTGATTCCGTTTCGAACTGCAGGGATGGTCTGAGCTGGTCCACGGTGGATTGCGTCTTCGTGCAACTTTGCGTCCACAAGTCGGACAAACATACCCTGAACTGGTTCATCAGCGATTGGTCCCTTGACACAAACGGCGTTGAACGCTTCGATGATTAATTCACGAGTTTCGTGAAGTCCTTGGATACCCTTGGTGTCGTTGACCAGAACGTTGCTTCCGTTAATTGCGTAAATCTTACGCATCAAATCCTTGTTCATGCCCAGTTCTCCGAATTTGTTTCCAATTTCCTTGGCGTCGTTCGATCGGACTGCACCATCACCGAGGTCGCCAGCCCTTAGAGCTGCAACGACTTCATCGGTTAGCGGTTCGATTTCAAAGAAGAAGCGGTTGTGGCGGTTTGGAGACTTTCCTTCGAAAGCGTTGCCTCGGTTGCTGCCTTCGATACCTTCTCGATAGACCACAATTGGCGGGCTGACCTTGACCTTGATGTTCTGCTCTTCTTCAATACGGTAAACGGTGATCTCCAAGTGGAGTTCACCCATTCCAGCAAGAAGCGCTTCACCAGTTTCAGCGTTGGTTGTCACTTGCAGAGAAGCGTCAGCCTTGGCGAGGGAGCGAAGTGCGTCGATGAACTTAGGAAGGTCCTTCATGCTCTTTGGTTCCACAGCAACGGTGACCACAGGGTCCGAATAGTGTCGAATGGCTTCGAATGGTACGAAGTCTTTGTCGTGAGAGAGCGTCAAACCAGCAGCGGCTGAACGAATACCGGTGAGAGCTGCGATGTTTCCTGCAACGACCTTTGGAACGGTAATTCGGTCGCCTCCGACCATCATGCTCACTTGTTGGACGCGCTCTGGCTTTGCAGCACCGATGGCGTAAACAGTTTCACCCATGGCGATTGCCCCAGAGTAGATTCGACCAACAGCGACTTCGCCTGCGTGAGGGTCCATCCAAATCTTGGTGATCATCATAGCAAGTTCTGCTTCGGGGTCGCAATTCATCATCGATTGTCCGATTTCGGACTCAAGGTCGCCGCTCCAAATATTAGGGACGCGGTAGGGTTGTGCTTCAACTGGGCCTGGCAGTTTTGAAACGGCCATGTCCAAGAGAACTTCGTGAACGGGTGCCTTCTCAGCGAGGGTTTTTTGGTCTTCGTTGTTGCAGTATTCGAAAATTTCCTTGAAGGAGATGTTGGACTTGGCCATGTATGGAACGGTGATGCCCCAGTTGTGGTAAGCCGAGCCGAAAGCCACAGTTCCGTCTGCGACGGAAACTTGCCATGCCTTCTTGAATTCTTCAGGAGCGAATTGCTTGATCAGTCGGTTGACCTTCTTGATGGTTTCAGTGAAACGAGCCATCATGTCTTCTGGGGTGACTTGCAATTCATTGATTAGCCGGTCCACTTTGTTAATGAAAAGTACAGGCTTCACTTTTTCCTTGAGGGCTTGGCGGACCACAGTTTCTGTCTGTGGCATTGGGCCTTCAACAGCGCAAGCGAGGATGAAACATCCGTCGACTGCACGCATGGCACGTGTGACGTCGCCACCGAAGTCAACGTGACCTGGTGTGTCGATGAGGTTGATGAGGTAGTCCGTGCCTTCAACGGCGTGGACCATTGAAGCGGATGCTGCGTTAATGGTGATACCACGGGCAGATTCTTGTTCGTCAAAATCCAGAACACGTGCTGAACCAGCAAGGTCGCTGGACATCATACCGGCACCTGCGATCAGGTTGTCGGAGAGCGTGGTCTTTCCGTGGTCAATGTGTGCTGCGATGCACAGATTTCGGATTTGTGGTAAAATGTGCATGACCTCTGTGGCCTTCTTGATGTTGTCTTCCTTTCGTCCCATGGAATCACCTATGACTTCTCGTCAATCTTGGCCACCTGAAAGGGGTTCTTAAGTGACTCGCTATGAAGCCAAAGAAAGCAGTGCTGTACCCCAACAAAGTTTCCACACGGATGATGGAATCTCCGGGGGAATCCCGGGCATTGGAAGTCGCCGAATGGATCAGCGAGCGGAGGCAGCGATGCGCTCCAATTCTTCCTTCTTAGACACAGCGTAGGATGTCACGTCGCCAGCTGCTGCCTTGGTCAGTTCATTGGTAATGCAACTGGTCAAGGTTCGCTTTGACTTGTGAGTTCCCTGTTGTGCCCCCTTGGCGAGGTTGCGAAGCGCAACGTCGAGTCGGCGGGATGGTGAAGAGTCAACGGCCTTTGGTTGGGAAACTGCACCGAATTTGATTCGAGTGATTTCTTCCATTGGGGCTGCGTTGCAAAGAGCATTGACGAAGGTCTGCAACGGGTTGTCGCCAGACTTTGCATTGATGGTGTCGAGGGATGTTTCGAAGGCCTTCATGGCGCCTTGCTTCTTTCCGGTGTATGGACCGGTTCGCATGAGTTTGTTGATGTAGCGCTCAATGACGGAGAGTTTGGCCTTTCCAAACCAAGCGTTTGCGTGTCGGCCACCAGTGTGTGGCATGCCCACGGTTGCGAGGTTGATGTAAGGTGCGAGACCTGGATCCTTGCAGGTGATGTCAGAGACATCCCACTTTCCAAAGACGAGGGTTCCGATTCCTGCGATAGGTCGAACTTCTTCGACTTCTTCGACGGTTTCTGTAACAGTTTCGGTTTCGGACATAATGGACACCTCAGCGGATAGGCTTCTCCTTTCGGCCACGGACCATTTCATCGAGTGAAACGCCGTTGACTTGGATGACCTTGTAGCGGACACCAGGAATATCTCCGTATGAACGGCCCATGCGGCCGCCAATACCTTCGACCATCACTTCGTCGTGTTCATCGATGAAGTTGATTGCACCGTCGCCGGGAGCGAAAGCTGTGAGTTTATTTCCGTTCTTAATCAAGGAGATCTTGACCGCCTTTCGGATTCCGGAGTTTGGTTGTTTAGCCTCGATACCTACCTTTTCGATGACGATACCCTTGGCTTGTGTGGACCCAGCAAGCGGGTCGTGCTTAGCTCGAAGTTTGAGCATTCGCTTCTTATATCGACGGTCCGACCATCGAAACTTTTGGCGGTCTTTTGCCATCTTAGCACCAGCGAACAGTCCTCTACCCATGATAATCACTGCATTGAAGCAATTCGCCGACTTGAAGCCCCTATTTAATAACAACCATCCGCAAGGGTGAATGGGTATTTTATCAGAAGTGATGTTTTAGTAAAAAATCATCCCCAAACGCCCTGCATTCTCCCCTTCTGAAGTCACCCCTTGTTGAGCGATTTGCGAAAGAAAGTTCAAGCGGCGAAGGCCGGTGGCCGAGCCATGGCGTTTCGTGACCACTTAGGTGCTGCCCAAATTGAAACCGCACCCGTGAGCATTATCCACGGAATGTGGGAGCATTCCCGGGCATCCAATCATGCCCTTACCGTCTTCGACAACTTGGTTGAAACCCCAGGCCACCGAGCAGCGGTGAACATCCTCACCCGTGACAGGTTATGCAAGGCGATTGGCATCACGCCGGAAGCTTACATCGACACTCTTGGATGGGCCATGTCCAACCCGAGCGAACCGGTCATTGTCGACGCCTCTGAAGCGGAATGCTTCGATAACATTCAGGAAGTGGTCGATATCACAGCGCTACCGATCCCTCACCATTGGCCCCAAGACCGTGGACGCTACTCGTCAGCAAGCGTGATCATCGCCGAAGACAACGGCGTCCGAAACATGTCGTTCCACCGCCAATTCGTTCGGGATGAAAACCACCTCGTCGTTCGGCTCGTGCCACGCCACCTTCGCACCATGACAATGAACGCTCGTGAAACCGGCGGCGAAGTAAACATCGCTGTCGTCAACGCACCCGATCCCGTCGTCTTGCTCGCAGCAGCCATGTCCTTTGATGACAACATCGACGAACTCACCATCGCTGCCGCCCTTCACGAGAAACTCTATGGGAAACCACTCAGGTTAACGCGGATGCCAAACGGTGTCCTCGCACCGGCGGATGCAGAATACGTGTTGTGGGGCCGCATCACCGGCGAAAACGACGATGAAGGGCCTTACGTGGACATCACTGGAACCGTGGACGATGTTCGACAAGAGCCTGTGATTGAAATTGAAGGTGTCGTTCACCGCGACAACCCAATTTTCCACGCCCTTATTCCTGGCGAAGCCGAACATAAGACCCTGATGGGTCTGCCTCGAGCCCCGACCATCAAGGCGGCGATCAACGAAGTGTGTGAGTGCCTCGACGTCCACATGACCGAAGGCGGTTGCGGTTGGCTCGCAGCCGTTGTCAAGATTCGCAGAACAAAAGAAGAAGATCCAAGAAATGCAATCATGGCGGCACTTGCAGGCCATCGAAGCATGAAGATGGTCACCATCGTCGACGAAGACATCGACATCACCGACCCTGTTCGCGTCGAATGGGCAAAAGTCACTCGCTGGCAACCTGACATCGACACGATTATTTTGTCTCATCAGAAAGGCAGTTCCCTCGATCCATCTCGTGACACCGACGGCTTAACCGCCAAGGTCGGCTTCGACGCCACCTTGCCTTGGGGCGTTGACCACGAGGGCTTCAAATCAGTTCAATGAGTTCAGCAAGCCGCAGGTTTGTTAGGTAAACCGCTTCAGTTCAAACCATGTCCGGGGACAATGCCGCATTGCTGCAACACCCTCGGCGCAACCTTGGGACTCGCTACCGAACCCAAGCCCAGAAGTTCGCTCGCCTAGCGGCCAAAGACGATACGCGATTTCAAGAAAACATGGCATGGGCCGAACAAAACGCTCGCCAAGCGTTGCTTCATGATTTCACAGACGAAGAGAATTGGCGATGCCTTGCAGACTTGAAACTCATTTTAAGCGACAGCGATGGTTTGGCTGCTTTGCTCGAAGATTTGTTTGTCGTGCTTGGTCGAGACGCTGACCAAGTCGATCAACTCAAGGGGATTGACTTCCTCCTCGTCGGTGGTGAATTGCTTGAAGCGGCCTTCATGGCCGACCCACTCGCACCTGACGCGTGGTGGCTTCTGATGGACGAAAAGGAAAGCACGGATGGGGCCTTAGAAGACTTCGCAGAACGATGCCGCCGACTCGATTTCAGCGACCAGCGCGCCAACATCATCTACGGAAGGCGCTTGGAACGCATCCGCTCAAGTGGGCGCGAAGACCGTTTTATTGAACTGGCTAGGCACCTGTTGGCACACCGCCCCAACAACCACGAACTCTGGATGGAGATGGGGCGGCTGTTTGAACGCCGAGGCGAAAGCGATGAGGCTTGGTCGTGCTATGACCACGTCCAAAGCCTACGCCCGCACACCCAACCACGCGATGAGTACCTTGTTCGGCTCAAGCAGGCAATGGACGGTGACAAGACAAGCCCGTGGACCCGCCCTTCGGTTGAAAAGCGTTCAGAATTCCTCACACAGATGCAATCCTTGACTCAAAGGATTTCCACAACCGTAGCGACAGCACCCGTCATGGAACCACAGGACTCAGAAGTCCAAAAGGACCCCGATCTGGTTCGATTGGAAGCACTGATGGACGCAGGTGATGCTTCAGAAGCGTTTTTCTTTGCTCGCCGGCTTGTTGCTCAAGGCGAAGCCTGGGCTGAAGCATGGGTTGAGAAAGCCAAGCTTGCATTTGAGGCTTGACCATGGAAGAAGCAAGACCTGTGTTTGTCTTGGCGTGGGTCACTGTGCGTGGGGAAGCGTGCACCTTGATGGGTAAAGGAGGTCGCGTTTTGTTCGTTGAACACCCTGAACGGGGTTGGGAGATTCCAGGGGGTCACCTTGAACCCGGTGAAACACCCGGGGAGGCAATGCTAAGGGAACTAAAAGAAGAGACTGGCCTGGAAGGGAAGGTGCTGGATTGGAACCAAACATACTATCCAAAGGGCTGGGTCGCCCATGTTGTCGTTGATTCGACAGATGAACACGAATGGCGCGTGGCTGATACAAAAGTAGCCAAAGTTCGATGGTGGGAGGACGTTCCACCGCTTGTTGAATGGACCCATGATGAATTCATGGATCTCTCGCGCTGGTGTTCCGAAGGAACTCAACAGTCCGAATCGTAAAGTTAGTCCCATGGCGAGGATGTTTCTTCCGCCTCGGTTGAATTCTGCTCTTGCTGCATGAAATCTTCCTTGTACTGGCTTTCAACTGGAGCATAACGCCCATATGCCTGTTGCTGCACTGGTTGTTGAGTTGACTGATACGGGTTTTCCGTCTGCTGTGTGCTGACCTTTTTTCGACTGGTGGAACGGGTGATTAAACCCCCGACCAGTCCAATGAGGCCAAGACAGCATAAACCGCACCCCAGATATCCTGCGCTGGTGATGTAACTCGCATCATCGATGATTAGAATCTCGTGGGTGGAATTTACGGACAGCAGACTTTCCCTCATCGGATGGAACGTTCCAATGACAAGCCACCCTGGTTGATCGTAAATTTCATCGCACCCTGGCTTGAAGAAATCCTCTGTTTCATTTGCGATGGTAACTGCGGCAGCAAAGCACTCGTATTCATCTGAAATGTATACAGTGTGTCCACCGCTTACATTCAATGAGCCAGAATCTCCACGGAACACAGCTTCTGCCTCGAGATCGGTTTCAGTTTCTAGATTTACAATTATCAACACTAAGGATAACAGCAGGCATGCGACAGAACTCCATACAATCAAGCCTGAATTTCTTGCCATGGTGTGTGGTTGTATGTGGTACATTTAGTACATCCGTTGGGGTTTGACAAGTTCGACCACTGGACTTGGAATGGGTTCAGGCTTCGACCTCTTCAGATTTTGAGCTACGATCATGGTAGCAGAATTGCTGAACGTTCTCCGGTAAAGGCCGTTACAGGACCCGTTGAGATACCATGCGATTGTGGAATGGTCTGAACCACCTTGGCTATCGAGGGGTTGATAATTGCAGGCGTAGGTCTGCTCAAAGCATTGTAAGTGTGGCCAATCGTACGCCCCATGCCTCTTTCAAAACTTCATCGTCGATGCAGCTTTGTGCAACCGCAGCGAGCATTGGGTCTTCGATCCCATCGGGATTGTTGAGCAATGCTTCGAAGGTTTCCATTCGATCCAATCGATGGGCCAAGGTCAGCATGGCTCGTAGATCAGGTCGGTCTGCCCCTGCCGTGGATTCGGGTAACTGAGCGCAACACCAGTCATAGACGCCTTTGATGTCCTCTGGATGAACACTGAGGACAGGTTCCTCGTCCTCCACACTGCGTGGCTTGGCTTCATCGACTTGGATGTGCATACGGGCAGCATCTTCAACAACGCAATCGCTGGAGAAATCCAAGAACAAAGCCCCGGCTTCAACCGCCATTTGAGTTTGATGCGCTAACATGGCATGGGTGTGAGCGTTCCATGCGTGTCGTGCAGCATCGAACATGTGGCCCATACCGGCACGAATCCGGCTTGCACCAAGACGGGAGATGGCAACGGTTTCATGCGCATGACCGCCGTCTCGTGGAATTTCCGAATAGGTTGTTAAGGCCATCAAAGGTTCACCGGCTGCCATGTGGAAAGCGGCTTTATTGATCAGTGAGAGGTCGTGATCTCGGCTTGCCTTGGCTACAGAACTTAATCGAGTTTCAGCCCAAGTCAAATCTTCAGACGCTCCTTCACTGTCGCCCATTTCATACCGAGTCAAACCCCGTTCCATGCGCAAGCGCCCCTCGAGCGCGAGGTTTCGTGTGTCCTTGGCTCGTGAAATCTCCAAAGCCTCATTGATCGCAGATTCAAGGCGGTGGTCGCCCAGCATTCGTCGTCGGACGAGGTTGAGTGTCGCATCTTCGGCTGGTGAAAGTTCTGGTTGAATCAAAGCTAGCAATTCTGCAGCATCGAGGTAGAGTGCAGCCTCCGCCATGGGGAGCCACTCAGACCAATTCATTTCATTGCGCCACTGGGTCAGTGTATCAAGATCGACAGGTCCTTCCTCTCTCCATTTGGAAATGAAGTAACCAGGTGCGGTTGGCATGTTGATTTCACTCATGAGTCGTCCTCCTTTCGGTTTGCAATAGCCACTTGGGCTATGAACGCTGATTCAGCAGCAATGCGGTCAGCCTTACCTGACCATCCGGCTGCTCCATCATGACCGCCACCTTCGCCACCGATGCGCTCAGCGACAGCAGCCATGAGGTTGCCAAGGTGAACTCCATGTTGTGTGCTCGAGCGTGGCGCTCTTGCAGTCAGACGCGTTTGACCGTCTCTAAACCGACTGACAAGAGCAATTTCGGCCCCAGTCCCAATAAGCATGCTCGCCAAACGACCCTCGAGGGTTCCAGAATATGTGTGAACGATGTTCCATTTTCCAGACTCGATCGATTTCGCTCTTGAAAGGCCTCGAAGAAGGCTTCCACGCTCGCTTGGAGAGGTGCTTTCAGATTCTATAAACTGAAGGAATGAGGCGTAGTCTATGCCTGATTCTTCCAACAATTGAGATGCGGATTCAAAGGCCCCACCATCAGCGTGGCGGAACCTTCCCGTGTCGGTAATAAGGCCTGCAAGAAGCATTTTTCGAACGACTTCAGAGCGGGCTTTTGGCGCAAATTTAAGCAAATATTTGTCGATAATTTGAGTCGTAGCCCGTACGTCCCATTGGAGGTTGATGTCGTTTTCAGACAGCGCCCAATCAGATGTGGCATGATGATCGATGATGCAGAGAGGAACGCCTTCAGGCAGATCAACGCCCACTTGGCCTGCTGCTGCTGCGTCGACGATGACAATACCTCCAATCGAGGGTGGCCATGAGGTTCGCTCGGGTGCTATTTTTCTGAAAGGGGCTTGGAGTTCCTCGACCACGCGCTTGGCGGTTCGCCCGAGGTGTACGCCACATGCCATCAAGTTTGGATTGGAAGCAGCGAGCGCAATGGCAGAGCCGACGGTGTCCATGTCGCCGTTTTTTCCCGTTAAGACTGGGACTGGGCCTCGTTCACAAGCCGCTGACAACCATGCATGAAACGCATGAAGTTCAGCTTCTTTAGATGCCTTCATGTTCATTCCGATCCTTTGAGAACGGCCTGCAGTTGTTCGTATGTGGCCATCAATTGACCTTCCCTTTCAGCGAAACGGGCGAGATGCTCGTTGAGGGTGACCAGCGTTTGCTCCAAATCCTTCTGCAGCGCCACTCGATCCGATACTTCGACTAAAACTCCACCCATCTGTTGATGAAGTGCGAGTTCAGCAGGTTGATTCTTTACGGAGTCTACCGTTGTTTCTAATTCAATCACCTGAGCGCGCAAATTAGCGAGTTGTTGACGCGCTGCTTGCACTTCGCTGACCACGGCTTGGAGTTGTTCCATGTTGTCCATTATGTTCCCTCAATTGGTCTGCGTTGATGAATGCTCGCCTTGCTTTGAATCGCTTATGATGCCCAGGAGGCTGTCAACCGCAATGAGACCACGAACCCTTGTGTTCCACATGGCTCGCAAATCTTTGGCCTTTGATTCTTCGATGGAAAATCGGAAGGAGGTTTGCCCATCGTCCCACTCAATGGCTTCATCTGTGGTCAACGCGTCCGCAAGGGCCTTTGTGTTGTCTTTGTCTGTTGACTCCACTTGGAGTGTCAGTCGCCATGTTGCGTTCACGGTGTTCACCGTTGGTTGAATGCTTCACTCTTCTTCCGAGATTTCGCCTGCTGCCAATGCACGTTCATAGTCCATAGCGGCTTGTTGAGCGATGTAAGCCATATCGGCGGTAGTTGCGCCTTCAACGGATCGTCGTAGAATTCTGTTGTTCGCATCGGAGGCTCGGGTGAATGGTTCCCATGCGCCACCAGCGAAGGTGTGGTCGCACTTTCCGCAGGACCAAATGCCCCGGGACTTACGAGTGACCTTTCGGTACTGGCAAACTGGGCAGGTGTACTTGGCGTTCTTCTTTGCCAAGGCTGAACCTGAGTTTCGTCGTACGGATACACCGTATCGAGCTCCAAATCGTGCTGTTGCGCCTGCTTTCTGTGTTCGCTTTGCCAATCAGTTCCCCTCCTGGTTTGCAACGAGTGTTCGCAGTTCGGTGCATCGGTGATGCGCCACTTCGAATATCTCTGCAAATTCGGCGGGCGTGAACACCCCTCTTAATCCCTTTTGCAAGGAATGGAGGTGGCCTTCGTCACCCAGTGTAATGTGAATGCGCTCATCGCCGCCCAATTCTTCCTCTTCGGAAGGATCGTAGATGTATCGTCCACCAACTCGAGTGAAGGAAGCCATGATTGGCGTGCCCTTCACCTTCAAGGTGTAATCTTCGCCGACGTCAAAGCGCTCTGCTGGAACGATTGCGGTTCGCAATGCTGCGATTGCTGCAAGTCCGCAAGCATCGAAGATGTTGCCGCCATCAGAGAGAACGTGGATGTCAATCATGACACCCCAGACCTTCTCGCCAGGAACAATGCACAAGCTTTCCATATCGATGCAACCGGATTCGCGGATGCCACGGTCAACAACTCGACCGAGTTCGATGGATTGTGGAGATGGTGGGCCAGGCTCGTACTTTCGGTGAGCCACTGGTCGCAGTTCAGCCCCACACATGAGGGAACCTTGTGCTGGTCGGTCTGGCCAAGGAGTTCGGAGTTCGAACTTGACACCAGCGTAAACGATGGTGTCGCCAAGGACAACCTTTGCGGATCCTTCTGCGTTGTACAAGCAATCGGTTTCAAGGGTGACTTCACGGCCTTCCCATTGTTTTCGACCGTCGAGTCGTAGGTCATCTTCTGCAAGACGAGCAAGTTCTTGGCGGAGCAATGTTGGTACGAGTTCGACCATCAGTTTTCACCTCCTTCATATCGGCGCTTGAGAGCATCAACCATGATTTCATGAATTTCTGCTGCTGCTTTGAAGTTGTATTCCATCGCCAAATTGAATTCGTCAGGTGAAAGATCGCCGTCCATTTGGAGGAACGCAATTTCACCGGTGTTTGGAAGGATTCCAACAGGGAGGTCAGCCTGACCATAGTTGTCTTCTGCCTTGTCGAGGTCAAGCACAACAGTGCCTTCGACCTTGCCCGATGCCACACCTACGATGAGGTCACGCATTGGGATTCCAGCGTCAGCCAGAGCCACAGCAGCGGCCGTGAGACCGACGCATCGGGTTCCAGCCTCTGCGGCGAGGATTTCAATTTCGACTCGAATCTTCGAGCGAGGGTAGCGTTCAACAAGCACTACGGATTCGAGTGCTTCTGCTGTTACCTTGGAGATTTCTCGAGATCGTCGGTTGAAACCTGGTCGGATACGGTCGCTTGTTGAGAACGGAGCCATGTTGTATCGGACATCGATCACAGCACGGTCTTGGCGCTGAATCTTTCGAGGGTGCGCTTCCATTGGGCCATACACAGCAGCGACTGCCACGTTCAGTCCGTGGGTCACCATTGCAGATCCATCGGCAGCCGGCAAAACACCAGCTTCGATTTCCACAGGTCGCATTTCATCAATTTTGCGTCCGTCAAGCCGAAGCCCATCGTCGCGTAGCAGTTGTACATCACCATATCCACCCATCAAGCATCACCTTTTTTCGGAGCATTTTGTTCAAGAGCAGACAATTCTGCTTCGAATGTTGTTTTGTGGCCAACGGCCTGAGTCAAGGCGATGGCTTGGCGAGCCCAAGCGGTGCCTTCTGCATTTCCGTCGATCCAGACTCTGCCGTTTTCGCCGATGATGATGCGGCTGTCTGCTGCATCTCGTAGCCGTTGAACGGTTGCGTTGCCTTCGCCTCGCAGACGGTCGATGTGGTTGATTGGGACGGAAACAATGGTTCCTTGGTTCAAGCGTCGCAAACCGACGCCTTTCATGGTGAGGACCACGTTGTGGCACTCATCGACTTCTTGGACACGGGCCAGGACAACGTCACCGATGCCCATGTGCTGGCGTGCAGCGCCAAACTCGACCTTCCAAGGTGCGAGTGACATTGGGAGAAGGCCTTGGAACGGTCCGTTGACGTTCATGAACCAGAGGTTGTTTCGGACTTCAGCCACAACGGCAACAATGAGGTCGCCGGACCGTGGCATGTAAGCACTGTTGATCGGGTCAACCGAAACAGTGTTGTTGAATTCTTTTGTCCACCCGAGTCGGGTGGCAATGATTGTATCGTTTTGTGCGATTGCACCGCTTCCTACGCGCTTCCCAGCGACTGGCCCGATGGCCATTCCTGGGGTCACGAGGCGCAGCTCGGCGCCGTTTTGACCGTTGGACATTTCTTTCTCTCCATTCTGCGCCACCAACCATCCCATGATAAAGCCGACCCTCGGCTCAACTGTCGATGCGTGAATGTTTCAGGGCTAAAATTTCAGAGTTCTTTGACTTCAGATTCTGAATTTTGACGCATCACCTGACTGATGAGGTCTGGTTTCATTCCCGCTGGGCATTCGATGACGCTGGCCCATGAGCCGTTTTCGAGCCATTGTTCCTTTTGTTGGTAAGGGCGTAAGATCCTCGAAACTTGCCCGTAGGCAGAGCCTGGAACTTTGAAAGCAAGACGAACGGATTCGAAGGAGAGCGGGATCATGGGTTTGAGCCGGTCGATTGCCTCCTTGACTTGGTCTTCAAGCCCTTTGAACGGGTCAACGGAGTAGCGAGATTCTTCCAACGCCAACTCAATTCTGGTTTTCGGGTGCGGGCTCTTCGTTTTAGGGTCGACCGCTTGCACGTGAATCTGATGAATGATTTGCTGGCGCATGCGTTCCACCATGGCTTTGCGCTGATTGGTTGTTAATTGGATGCTACCCTTTGATAGGATCGCCGTGGCGATGGTCAGGATGTCTTGAGTTTCAAACGTCTTTTCGATGGCTTCAGCGGTTGGTCGCTCGCCACCGCGTGCATCATGAAAGACTTCATCCATGGCCAAAAATGCGTTCAGGTCAACTGAAGTTGGGTCTGCTTTAAACTTCTCAACCAAATCAGGATCGACTAAAAGTTCGTAGCGTTTTCCGCCTTTTTCCATTCGTGCAAGCACTGCTTTGTCGAGACTCACCATTTGCCTTCCTCAGTTAGAAGAGGCCAATGCGGCCTTTCATGCTGGCGGTCAAACTTCACTCTTCAAGTGGTTTCAAGCGGTCGATTTGCTTGTTCACTTCTGCACGGTCGAGCACACGGTAGCCTTCGTTGTCGATCACGGTGACTTCGACTGCTTCTCGGTTGAGTTCGGTGTCGTTTGCGCTTCGGAGGGCCTCGAGTCCGAGTTTCATAGCAGCGTTGAGCGTAAGTCCAGCTTTCCAGTTTGACTCAAAGTGCTCAATCACAGTGTTGCGGCCGCTGCCAATGGCACCGGCATGGTAGGATTGGTAAGCACCGCTCGGGTCGGTTTCGTAGAGGTGGATTCCGTTGTCGTCGACGCCGCCAATGAGCAGGGCCGTACCGAACGGGCGGGAACCGCCGTATTGTGTGAAGGACTGCTTGAAGTCGCAGATTTTCTTCACGAGGACGTCCACTGGGACAGAGGCTGCATAGGTGATGCGGTTCACTTGAGATTCAACGCGAGCCCGTGCAACGAGTTGGCGAGCATCGGCAACAAGTCCCGATGTGGCGATACCAATGTGATTATCGATTTTGAACATCTTTTCGATGGATTCAGGGATGATGAGTCGGCTGACAATGCGCTTGTCACAGACAAGAACGACGCCGTCTCGGAACTTGAGTCCTGCTGTAGTTGTTCCCCGCTTAACGGATTCTCGAGCGTATTCCACTTGGAACAGTCGTCCGTCTGGGCTGAAGGTTGTGATGCCGTGGTCGTATCCTCTTCCGCTTGGTTGCATAATTTTGCCTCATCTTGTCGTTCAATCGACGCTTTATGAGGATGAGGGTAGAATCGGTTGACCCGCACATCACAAATTCGTTCGCTGACATTTGCGAGAGAACCCCACCTCATATGAACCCTCACACGGTGAATCACCCCTAACCTCTTGACAACGAGGCCGTTGCGACAACCGTGCGAGTCGCTGTGTTGTCTTCTGGTGGCAAGGATTCTGCTGCCGCTTGGTGGTGGGCTCAATGCAGAGGATGGGACATTGTCTCATTGGTTACGGTCAACATCACGGGCGATGACTCATGGATGTTTCAGATACCGGGAACGCACCTCGTCGAGCATCAGGCCGCCCTTGCAGGCGTCCCATGGTTGAGGGTCGATACCGCTGGCGTTCAGGAAGAAGAGATTGCAGATTTGGAAACCGCACTCGCAACACTGGACATCGACGGTATTGTCAGCGGAGCGCTGCGCTCTGATTATCAAAAGTCAAGACTCGAACGGATGTCTGAGCGTTTGGGTGTTCGAAGTTGGACGCCGCTCTGGCACCAAAACAGCCTCGAACACATGCGTGGACTTGTCAACCATGGGTTTGAAGTGATGCTGACTTCAGTCAGTTGTGAAGGATTGGACGCTCAATGGATCGGGCGTGTCTTGGATGAACATTCCCTGGTTCAACTTGAAGAACTTGCAGCAACATTCCGGTTCAACGTTGATGGCGAAGGTGGGGAATATGAAACGCTCGTTGTCGGCGGGCCGCATCTCAAGGGTCGCCTCGAGGTGAATGGTACGCCGCTTTGGGAAGGTACGCGAGGTACCTTTGAGTTTGATTCCGTGAATTTGATTCACGCAGACTGAGCATCACTTGATCGCAGCGCGAGCCAGTGCAACGCACTCGTCTACAAGTTCACCGGACACTCCAATGTGATTGGCAGGTTCGAACATAGCCTCGAGTTCTTCGGCGCTAAATGCTGCTGCAATGGCCGGTGTACGGCTGCAGACATCGATGAGTTCTTCCTTGTTTGCAACTGCTGTGAAAGAAGCTTCGCGCAAAATTTCGTGCGCTTCATCTCGAGCAATGCCGTGTTCGACCAAATCGATCATGACCTTCTCAGCCATCACAAGGCCGCGTTGAGCCTTGATGTTCTCCATGCAACGTTCTGCATCGACCCACATGTTCGTGAGTACATCTCGTGTTTTGGCAATAACATCCTCGCACAACGCAGAGCCGTGGGAAAGGGTGAATCGCTCGCTGCTGGAGTTTGCCAGGTCACGTTCGTGCCACAAGAGAGCGTTCTCGTACGTTGGGATAATCATTGAACGGACAATGCGCGCCAAGCCAGAGGCGTTTTCTGACTTGATTGGGTTCTTTTTGTGAGCCATGGTCGAAGAACCCACTTGCTTTTCAATGTCAAATCCTTCTCCAGCTTCTTGAATTTCAGAACGCTGAAGGTTACGGACTTCCTGCAAGATCTTTTCGCAGGTGGCTGCGATGTTTGCGAGCCATGACACATATTCGATGTAGCGGTCCCTTCCGACAACCTGAGTTGTGGCCAATGGGACGCCAAGTCCAAGGTGTGTGAGGATTAAGCGTTGCAATTCTCTTGCATTTTCTCCCTGTGCTGCTCCCGTGCCAACAGCACCGAGGAACTTACCCACTGCAATTCTCGGTGTTGCCTCATCGAGTCGAATCAATTGACGTCGAAGTTCATCAAGCCAAACGGCAGCCTTCAATCCGAACGTAATCGGGACAGCAGCCTGTCCATGGGTACGGCCGAGCATGACCGTGTCGCGTTCTCGCTCTGCAACATCAGCGCATACGCCGATTAAGAGGCATAATTGTTCACGCAACATCACAATGCTGTCGCGCAATTGAAGCGCAACAGCCGTATCGACGATGTCGTTGGAAGTGGCACCAAGGTGGATGCACCATCCTGCTTCACCAGCTGCCTCAGCCATGGCCTTGGTCAAGGCCATAATGTCGTGGCGGGTTTCTGCTTCAATTTCTGATACGCGTTCTTTTGTCACGGAAGTTGGGTTGGCAATGGAGGCAACGATGTCGTAATCTGACTGCGACACACGTCCGAGTTGCATGTGTGCCCAAATGAGCGCTCGTTCAACTTCGAGTTGTCGTTCATGGCGTCCAACTTCGGACCAGATGTGCTTGAAGTCTTGGCAGCCATAACGGTAGTCGAGCGGGCAGAAGGACATGGTACGAGGCTCACGCCTCGATTCATCAACATTGCCTTCCGTCTTTCTGTACTTCAACAGGGCAGAACAATCTCAATGGGAAGGTAATTCGTTGTCTTTGCTGTCGAGCGGCCGCATAACCGTTCGGATCAAAATGACCGAACAGCCCGAGGACAGAACAAAGAACACACCCACGTAATTGGAAATGTTGTACCACATCAAGGCAACGCCAATCAGGGAGCCATATCCAAACATTTGGCAGACCGCTGAAGCCTTTCGCAACCTCAACAAATGCGCATCACCGATTAGACCTTCATGTTCCAAAAGGTAGGTGTAAATGAGGAAGTATATGCCTTGAAAAGGAATGGCTACAGCAATAATGGTCAACGCTACTTCGCGTATGAGTGTGTAATTTCGTTCCTGCTCAATGCCTTGAAACAGCATAAATGCAGTGTTGGTTCCCAATAAGGCCGCCATGATTGTCCAGCGTTTGTCCTGGGAGGATGTTCGACTCTCAACATTGACCGATTTTTCATCCATTGGGCTCCAATTAAGGGGTCATGGTTTGATGTTTACCATCGATGTGAACACGATAGAGGGATTTGCGAAGGGGCTAGATTCCACCGTCAAGCCGACGCTACGAGTTTGATGATGATCCCGGTGATTCCAGCAACAATCAGCAACAAGAACATCATGGCCAATGGTCCGTATTGATTCTTGTCAGCCACAGCAGTACCAAAGAAACCGTCGCGAGAGATTGCTTCCCTGAACGATCCTGCTTCCTCAAATTCTGGAAGTGGACGTCGAGGGATTCGTTCGCCTTCTCGGACCACAAGTTTGTCGCTCATGGTTTTGCGTCGGGCTGGTAGGGCATGAAGGTTGCTCTATGTTGGACATCGGAAGTATATTGCACGGTGGACATTACGAGGAATCATGCCTCGCAAAGCGTTCCCCCTTGAGGGTGGCAAAATTCACCTGGCTGTCGAAGGCAGCACCGGTGGAACAACGCTTGGCCTGCACATGGCTGCTGACACGATAGAGCAAGGTGGCCGTGTGCTGTGGGCGTCGCCTGAAATGCCTGATGGCGTTAGGTTTGGTCAATTGTTTGAGCACCTTTCACTCGCCGATTCCTCTCGTTTTCATGCCATGAATTTGGTAGGTTCACTCACTCAGGCTGTGGCAGTTTTACTTGAAACATCGACCTCGCTTCCAAGTGTTCAACTCGTCGTTCTCGATGACTGGTGTGCGGAAAGCGGTCGAATACCTGCTGCTAGGATCAAAGATGCAGGAGCGTTGGCTGATGCGCTCACCCCGAACATCACCCTCTTGTTGATCAGCAAATCGGGCATCGATGCCGGCAATGGCGGTGCTTCGATGAGCGTCCGAGGGCGCAAAGGTATGGTGGAATGTGGGTTTCAAGTTTGGACATTAGAACGACCAGCGGACGGCCCTATGCGTAGGGTTACCATTGGCGATGAGGCCCAAGAATGCCGAATCGAAGACTCAGGTTACGTGGAGAACTAATTTTCCTCGGAATCGTCTTCACCCAGCAACTCCGCCATTTCCTCAAGGGCGTCATCATCGGGTTCATCGAACTGTCCTGGGTTTTTTGCTCCGCCTTCTAGCATGTCCTCACCGGCGACCTTTGGTGCATTTGCTTCCAACATGTTGGTTCGGTTCTCACCAGCTCGGCGAGCGACGAACCAAGCCATTGCGACAAACAGCAGTGCGAGCATAACGTATGCGATGTTCTTGGTTGTCTGTTCATCGGCCATGCTCTAAGGAGCCTACACCGGCATTTAGCCATTGTGCGTATCGGACGGTGTTTTGTTCAAATACCATTCGAGGGGTTTAGCAAGGTGACGGCGAGCATCAGGCGGTGGCTGCACCCATCCTAAATCCAGATGTGGCTGGAGTTCGACCCAACCGATGGATTGGCGTTGTTTGCACACTGGGCACCGCACCCCTTGCCCGCTTCCCATGGACTTCATGGTTCGTTGGCATGCTTCGCAAAGGGGTCGTTTTTTCTGCGTAACCCGGTGTTTCACCCTCATTTTTTCGATGTGAAGCACACCTAGTTCAGGTGCCAAGCCTAAGGCTTCAATGACGTCCCCCGGCTGCAGCGTTTGGGCCATTCTCTTCACATTCCCACTTTCAGCAAACGCCATCCACCGACCATGTTCTGTTGTGATGACGCTTGTTCCTCGACCAAGCACTTCCACTTGTTCCACTCGACCCGTGTGGGTCATACCGAGGTGATCGTCCGTGGCTTGATTGGTAGCAAACACCCTCCAAGCCAGCACCCGTTCTGTCGATTTGGCTTCAACCAGCATGGATGCCGCTTGTTGAGCTGCTTGAATGGTTCTTCCACGCACGCCGAACAAGACGGGGCAGGTGCCGCGAGGGGAGATCAAGCTGCGTTGTGTTCTTGGGTCTCGGGTGAGGAACGTCCCATCAATGGAAGCCACTTCAGCCAGTGCAGATTCACAGACACACCGTTCCACCGAAGGCCAACGGTGTTGCTCTCGCCATCCAATGGCTTCCCAAGTGACATCGTTTTGAGGCCAAAGCACGGCTGCAGTGGCGCCGATGATTCCCATGCCACCCCACGATGCGTCGGCTTTCGGGACGTCTTTCATCTTCACCTCGGAAGACACCGCTTTTTGATAAAAATTGGATGGAGGGGGTGATTCACTGAACCACACCATGCCCGGATCAGCAGGTGATTGCTCGCGTTGATTGTGTTCATCCAAAACCACTGCACCAGCAAGGGCTTGGAGTTCATTGTTCCAATAGGATTCCAAAAAGCGCAATAAATCATGTTCATTTTCGGTTGTCAGTTCGACCGCTACTGCTGCGTTTCCTCGCGTGCGTTGACGGGCAAATGGCCACAACCTGACCAAGCGGACTTCACCGACGTCGACGTGTTCTGGTAATTTGGAAATCAACAGATGCAGGCTGAAGGTGGTGCAGCCTTCGGACAATGTGTCCGTATCATCCAATCCAAGCCAGCCCATTGAATCACCTCAACGGGTCGAAAGGGTCGCCCTTATCTGAAGCATCCAAAACCCGGTCCACAACGGTTGAAAGTCCAAGGTTCCAATTGACTTTGAAGCATCGAACCCCTTGAGCCCAGCCTGCCCCCATGTCGCTGTCACGGTCACCCAGCATGGCATCGAGGTTGTGTGAAGGGGTAATTTTTGGCTTCCACCAATTCACCTTAGTTCCTTCCTCGATGGTGATTTGCGCTCGCTGTTCGATTGTACCCCTCGTACGAAGCAGTTGTTCCCCAAGCCGGAGCATTCCTGGCATTGGTTTTCTGCAATGGCACCTGTCCTTGTGTCGGTGCGGGCAAACAAGAACAGCATCTAAATGTGCATCTGAATCAATGGCCAGAAGCATTTCTCTTAGAGCATCGTGAATGGAATGAATCCGCTCAACACCCCACAGCCCTCTTGAGATGGGTGATTGGTTGGTGACAATGCATACGGTATAACCACCCCTTCGCAGCGAACCAATGGCCTCAGCAGCCCCGTCAAAGAGCACCAATTCGTCAGGTGCGTTGATGTAATTTGGACTGCCAATGTTGATGACGCCATCTCGATCGATGAACGCAATGGCTCCATGGTTGGGGCTCCCTGCAGGGAGTGGTGCTGGTGTGCATTGAACCGTGACCTCCCCCATGGCTGGGCGTAGCCGCTCCACATGAAGGCGTTTTGCTTGAATTAGGGTTTGGTTGAAATGCCACCGCCCAATGGGGGAACCAATGCTGGTTTCCCAAGAGGTGATTTCAATCATCGGTGCAATCGGATTGGTCGCCTTGGCCGTTTCATGGCATCGAAGGTCATCCTCACCCGTCCGACTCTCTCAGGTTGGTTGGGTTTGTGTTGGATTGTACTTTTTCAACGATGCAAGCGTTTACCTCGCCCATGAAGATCTTATTTTGACACTGTTTTCTGTCATGGCGCTTCCAATGGCTGTAGGCATGGCCATCTGGGAAGGTCGAGCAGAAGATGAACGCACCCTCGCTTCGCTGACATGGGCTCGTGGTGCCGTTGCTTACGCTGGTGGACCTTACCTTCTCATTGCTCATGTTCCGTGGCTTAGCGTGCTGGCAATATGGTTTGTAGCAGCACAGGCTGCTGTGTTTCTGCGGTTTTCCGGAGGGGATCATATCGAGATGGGTGAAACTTGGGTGAACACCTCTCAAGGCCAAGTCACATGGGAAGAGTTTGATGGGAACCGCTGGTTCATGGGTTCATCTACAGAAGAGTACATGTTCCAAACCGAACTTCTTCTCGCTGATGGTGGAGCTTCAATTGGAATCAACTTTGTCTTGGCTTGCACAGCGCTTCAATCCATGGTCATCTTCATCGGGGCCATTGCGGTTCTTGACATTGATTGGCGCCGTCGATGCAGGGTTTTGTTCCTCACCGTCCCATTGATTCACGTGCTCAACCTGTTCCGCAATGCCGGACTCATTTGGTTGCACAGCACTTACGTGGATTGGACGCTCCTTGGCATGTCGGTGTTTGAATTCGGACACAGTTACGTCGCACGCTTTGTATCGTTGTTTGCGATGTTCCTCATGGCCTTAATCATGTTTGATTTGTTGCCAGAATTGCACCGCCACATCGTTCGCTTGCTCAAACCACTTGGGTTGTTGCAGCCGAAATAGAATCTGCATTAGCGTTGATGCCAAGGTTCACTCGGCGAAGATCGAGTCCATTGGTTGCCACTTTCAGCAGGGTACTCAAGCACCTCGTTACCGTTTGCGTCCAACATTCCCATCAACTGTTGAGAAGGTGGCTCAATGTGTTGTTGAAGTGGCTGCAACAAGTCGCTGAAGGCTTCCATACTAGGGTTGGTTGCTGTTTGCATGCCGATGGTTGCTTCGAAACCTGAAGGTTCGCTGACCGAGGCCTGAGGTGCGTACATCATGTCAGGCACAACAGCTTGATCCGCCACTTCCTCCTGTTCCAGAGGGGCCTCCATGCCCAGCATTTGAGAAGCAAGGTCTTGTTGTTTCATTTCGTCCCAATCATTGGCTTCCAGCGGGTCGGAATTGCCACGGGTAAAGCCGAGGCCAACAAGAAGAAGAACAACGAAGACCACGGAACCAATCAATCCAATGGATCCGTAAATCAGATCATTAGCGACGCTTGGCGCTAGGTCTGCGTTGTCACCAACGCCATCGCCATCCGTGTCCAATGTTTCCTTAGGATCGTCAGGAAAAGCATCGTCTTCATCGTTCACGCCATCGCCATCAGCGTCAAATGCATCAAAGGTTGTTGTGCAAATGATTGCACCTATGGCCAGTTCTTCACTTGAAACATACTTATCTTTGTTGGTGTCCATCGTCACGAGGTCGAAGGTGTTCTTGAGATCAAGCTCCTTGAACGCTTCTATGCTGATGCCCACTCCATCATTAGGCATTTGAATTAATAACATTCCAAGTTCATTCGAACATGAGCAAAAGGCTTGAAGAGCCTCTCTGTATTCAATTTCCTCGTCCCCATTGAGATCAATTTCAGAGAAAGCAAGATCACCCGTTTCCCCTTGATTGCTTAATTCGCGTTCATCAACGACACCGTCAGCGTTGCGATCGGTTTCCGTGAAGATTATTTTGGCTTCCTCTTCACATGAAACCTCGATTGGTCCATTGTCGATTGGTTCCTCTGGTTCGTCAATTGGTGGTAGTTGAGAGTCTTCCCAAACTGCAACGATGCTCACATCACTGATTGCATCTACGGTTTTTATGGTAATGTCAAAGCGACCGTTGGCCGGCATCTCGATGTAAAGCGTGTGCTCTGTGCCCTCCCCTTTGGAACTCACTTCGATTGTTTGGCTTGTCATCCCGTTGTTTCCGGGCCGACCTTGACGCCCACTCGCTTGAGCGTCGTCGTCTGTATCGAGCGGAAAGCCATCAAAGTTGAACGACAAAACATTACCGTTTCCTTCCAAGAGCAAGGTGCCTTGACCGCCGTAGGTGTTGACTTCGAGGAACACGCCTGGGTTTTCTAGGTCCACAAAGAACAACAAAGACTCCTCTGCTGGTGCTTCAAGACCACTGATCTCCTCACCGTTGAACAGTTGAATTGGGGTTCCATCATAGGTCCAGATGTAGCGGTTTTCAAAGGATGCGGTGATCATTGTGTTGGCAAACACATCCTCTGTTGTGAGAAGAATGTACCACATCCCTGGTGTTGGGTCATTGAATCCAATTTTGTCACCTGCTCCAGGGGTTGAAGATTGGATATCGTACTCACCTGACGTTGGGAATTGTTCCAAACGCATGTACATGGTGGCCTCGCCATAGCCTTCAGCGAGGTCGACTTCGAGCCGTTCGGTTCCAGCTGGAACTTCAATTTTGAAGTATTGATCAAGGCCGTCGTATCCCGTGAGCGGTCCATAGGCTACACCGGGTGAAAGTTCGATGGCATCTTCTGGTTCGGTGTTATCAGGCGCAAACGCCATGGTTGCAACAATGGTGTAATCCAACGCACGCCCGTAGGTGTAGGCAGTGACGTAGTAACGGCCTGGCTCCACGTCATAGAGCGTGGCGTCGTGGTCGTTGCCTTGTCCAGAGGCGTAGGTGATTTTACCTTGATTTGGATTGTTCGTTGATTCTGAAGATTCGGCCGGTTCTTCAAAGAACCAGAATTCGAACGGGTCGGGGACGGTACCCCATGAAAGCCCAAGGTCGATGTTTCCATTGCCTCCATAGGTGCTCACAGTGAGGCTGCTGAGGTTTTGTTCGACATCGACGTAATAATACAAGACACGGTCTTCGAAATCAGCTTGACGCCCAACGTCAATGGATTGATCTGTCACGGGAATTCCATTGAGGAGTTTCGTCATGTCATCCTCGGATGGCGGCGGTGAAGCAAGTTCCCATGTTGCGCTTAAGGAGAAACCCTCGATGTCGGTTTGAGGGACCATCAAGACCCACCATGTGCCTTCCTCCGGCCACGTGAATTGGTCAAAGGCAAAGCCCCAAAACGCTTCGATGGAATAGTCGTGGTCCCAAGAACTCGGAACTCGATCGTTGCTGAAGTAAATATCGATGACAATCTCTTCATCTTTGAACGATGTTGGGAAGAGGCTGAAATCGATTTGTTTTGTCATTGCCTCAAGTTCGGCAAAGAACAGCAGGTTATCTCCGGATTGGCCCGAAATCCCTGTAACCTCAACGCCGTTTTTGATTTCCACGGCTTGCGCCACGATGGTACCGTCAGGCATCACCCAATCCGCACCATATATCTGGCCCGTATTTTCGGACAAGACATCTGCTGTGTCCATGCCTTCGCCTTCAGGGAAGGTCCAATTGGATACCCATGTTGGTTCTTCACCGTTCGTCGAAAGGTTGGTTCCGATGGAAACATTGTCCAGCATTCCGTTAAAGTAATTGCATGCACAACCTGCTCCCATGCTGCCAATGAACAATTCATCACAGTCATCACCGGATGTGAAGCAATCGTTTGAGCCGAAGTCCCCTGCCGGGATGAGCGCTTTTTCAGCGGAAATGATGCCTGCGGATTCTCCATTGACTCTAAACTCGCCACCCACGCCTTCGACCACTTCGATCTCAATGTGTGCCCATGCATCCACTGGAATGGTTTGATTCGATGTAGGGTGTTGCGATAGACTGTATTCCGATGCGTAGGCTAGCCTACCCTCGTTGAGGTACATACCCCATCCATAGTCACCTTTCATTGCGATAAACTGCAGACCATCTGAGGTGTAAGGATGGACCCAAGCCGACAACACAAGGCTGTCTGTGATGTTTAAACTGTCAACATGTGGAATTTCTATCCGATCACCCTCATCTGCGAAACGCAATGAATAATCAGCACCAGGACCAATTTCAACCACGCCGTAAACCGGGAAGTATTGAGGATCATTTTCCAAATCATTCCAAGTACCAGGCATGATGTTTCCCATGTTGGTGCTTGCAATGTGGACGTACCCCTCGTCATCGCTCGCTGAGGGTTGATCTGCACCCCAATCTCTGTAGTAAAACGGTGCGCCATTGTGCCACCTGTACCCACCATCGTTGTCCACATCTGAAAGGCCTGTCCAGAGATGACGCGACTGGTTGTCCCAATTCGCAAAGGTGTCGAACAGCCATTGATTTTCTGCAGCGTCATCCACGGTGACCAAAAACCCATCAAGGCCTCGAGCCACCTCAGCTGCCGTGCTCCACGAACTCTCGCTCAACAGGTGGTAGGTGTGATTGTTCGCCGGATTGACTGCCGTTTGAAGCACCTCAACATCTTGAGGCTGTTGAGCGCTTGAAGTGGCTACGAGCGGCACCATCAGGCTGATAAAAAAGAGGCTAACAAGCACCATCGCTTTGCTACGCATGATTTTTCTATCAAACCGATGTTCTTCAATACATTGGTGTATTGATTGGACAGGGGAAGTTCAAAATGGTTCACTTGAGGCGCTTTCCGCCGATTCTCAACTCAGTCTGCAAAGGCATTTGATGTTCCCATGCAAATTCCTTGACAATTCTCCAAGCCTTTTCCGAACCTTCGTAGTCTTTTACATCGATGATCTTGTTCCGAGTGTTGGCCTTGAAGGCGGCGATTGGTTCAGCGTTCTTGAACACCAAATAAGCCGAACCGAAACCGAAGCGTTCCTTCATGATGTCAGCAAAATAGGGGGCGATTGGATCGCTTGGCGGTAGCACGAAATCACGGATTGGAGGGATGTCCTTGGCTTCTTCCAGAAGGTTTTTGCGACCCCAACAGACTTGGTCGAGTTCTTCGATCAAAAAGCCCTTGACAAGGGTACCATCCTCTTCGAAGGAGGTGAGAACGGCTTTGATTTCCTCTGGTTTGAATGGGGTTCCTGCGAGTCGCAGCAATTGCTTGAGCGTAATCACTGGGAAATCCTTGACAAGAGAGCGAATGTACTCCCGGCGCAATTCAACCGGATCGACTCCAGGTTCCAGTTTCACGGTTCTGAAGCCACCGCGGAAGTCTTGAACGATGTGGCCTGAACGAATCAAGGGTTGCACCAACTTACGGAATTCCGATTGAGTCAAAGCGTGACGTTCTTTGAACAAGTTGGGATCAGAGTTGCTGCTGAAGAATTCTACGATGTCCCATAATTCATCATCAGATGGTTCACCACGGATGGCCAATAGGTTTTGGAAATGCTCGTATGAGGCCCATACTTGATGGCCGCGGAGGTTGATGCCTTGGTGCATACGGTTGGCGCTTGCCATGCTTTTGAGGTCAACCCTGTACAATTCGCAACGGCCACGGAGTGCGAAGTCATCGCGAATCTCAGTGACTTCTTTGAGCGCCATGACTTCATTTTCCATTCTTGTTTTTTGGTGGAGGTTATGGCGGTGGAACAGCGCTCGTTCTGCGATTTCACGAGGCTGTGGGTCAACGACACCTCCGCGAATCATTCGTTCACCGGTCATCTTGAAGCCTATTCTTTCCAAGGCTTGGCGGGTGTTTTCATTGATGCTTGAAACGGGTTCGCTGTTGAAGTTTGACAACACCGCCACGTCGACCAGTTGGTCTGCGTGATTTTCCAACAGCAATTCGAAAGCCTCGCAGAATTCATCAATATAGGCTGTAGGGACGTGCAAGTCTTTGATCACCAAGTAATCATTCACCTTGAACATCAGCACCTTGCCAATGGGATCGATGCCCTTGAAGACTGGAAGATACCATCCTCGATCAAGAACGCTACGAACTTCCCAGATGAACCGGGATACATAGGGATCGGATTGAGTAAGAATTCGCATTGTACGGTCTTCGCGGCGGGGTTGCTGCAACAATTCCACTTCTTCTGGCATGCAGTAGAAGGCTTCTGGGTCGGGAACCAACGCCATGACTTTGGCGATTCTTCCATCTTTTTCGAGGTTCATCAAGGCCAAAGTGAGGTCCTCAAAGGCCCGAGTCACATAGAATCGGAGCGTGTTGCCTTTCACTGGGCCCATTCTTCGAATCACGTCGACAAGTGCGCTTTCGAAATCCATTGGTTCGTAGACATCGTGAACCCTGTGGAACAAAGAAAGCCTTCTTCGCCGACCAGGTACGTCTTCGAACTGTTTTACCACAAGCATTTGGCGTTCAAGATTGGACATGGCGTACTTGATGTCACGCTGGAGCGAGCGATGTTCGTCGCCCTTGGGGAAATCTGCCATGATCTCCTGGCGGGTGACGTTCTCTCCAATTGGGATTCGCTTGAGCAACTCTTCTTCCATCGGTCCAACCCAGGGTTCTGGTTTTAGACCAAGCAACATCGGAATCGTGTCCTTTGTTGTGTACCCCATTCGATTGTGGAGCAAGCGACCCATGATGACATCGGAATCAAGTTGCATGTCTTGCCAGTCTTTGAATCTGAAATCCGTAATTCTGTAGAGCAGTTCTTGCTGCTTCTGGAACAAGACGTGGGAATCAAAGGCTGAAAAACCGTCTTCATATTGTTGGAATGTTTTGTCCAGAACGAGGTTCTGAACCCAACGGTATTCAACAACATCTTCGGAACTGTCAACGAGTCTATGTTCGTCAATTTTGAGAATATATTCGGCTTCGTCTGTTTGTTTATAGAATCCAACAGACAACACATTTCTTGTTTCTAATTCGTGAAGGATTTTGTCAACCATGGCCCGTGGGAACGGCAATCGTTCTTCCAATTGGTCACCAGTTTGTGGGCCTTCGCTGCCAAGCATTTCGATGATTTTCACCCTCATTGCTTCGTGGGGGTCGCCCAAAGATTGCTTTGTCCATTCTGTGGGTGTCCGTTCATCAAAAGCGGTTGCAATGGAGTACGACAAGCCACGCGTGTGAAGTTCACGGAGGTCGGTGACGTCTTTTCCACCGTTGACAGCTAAGCACCCTAAGGTGCCGTGGATCTCAGCCATGAATGGGGAGAACCACTTTCCATCAAGTTGGGGTGACCCGGTTCCATCGAGTTTGGTAATTTTTTCCTCCGCACACAATTGAGTAACCCATCCACGAATTGTGTCCAAGTCGATGCCTGCGAGTTTTTCCTTGTAGAGGGGGTTATGGAATTCAGGATCGAGTCCACCTCCGTGAGACATGAGCGTCATCAATTCCTTGGCGTTTTGTGGAATAGGTGCCTTATCGAGGTAGAATTTGTCCAACTGTTCAGAGGTTAATTCAGTGGCTAAACTACGAGTGCCGAGCAATCGGCGAAGGATTGCGGGGTCGATGTCCTTGACGAGGTAGGCTCTGGTTTTCATGGCCATTAGGTCTTCAAACGCCGACATGAACAACGACATGCCAAGCCTTGATGGGACCGTCACCTTGTTGTGAACGATTCTTGCATCGCCTTGAACGCATGATTCGAGGAACACTTCCAAACTTTTCATATCAATGTCGCCAAACATGATTTCATTTTTGGCTTCCCTCATCAAGAGGCTGTCATCGGTTGTTCGATGCTTGTTGAGCAGTGCTTCTGCTTTTTGCTGGAATTGCTGTGGGCTGATCTCTTCGGCACCAATGCGCTTTGGAATAATCATGGAACGGCCTGCAACCTCTCTAAATCGCTTGGCAAAAATTTGTGTGTTGACCACATAACGTTCGATGACTTCGTTGTGGTTGTTGTTTCTGAAAGCGCTGTACATTTGCCCCGGGTCGACTTCTTCCGAGGTTCGAATTAACAAGCCGTTTTCATCAAAGGACATCTCAATGACGGCGATGTTGTTCGATTCAGCAAGCCCTGCCATGAAGTAGCCAAGAGCGGTGTTGAAGCCTCGACCCCTGCAAGTCGTGATCATGTAGGTTGGATGACCTCCTGAAATCACTTGTTCGACGAGGATCCGGTTTGGATCTGGGACTTGGAACGAATCAAGGCTGTGTTCTTCCAAATGACGAGCTATCGCGTTGGCAACATCATTTGACAATCCATAGGCATCTCGCAACACAATACGAGGGTCTTCTTCCCTTCGCAAGGAAACAATGCAATGGCCGATTAAGTCCAGCAGGGCGTTGGAGAGTTCCCGGGAACGCGATCTGGCTTCACCAGACCATGATGGTACAGTTGGGCGGTGGCCGGTCACCGACGCTACGTTGACTCGGGTTCCTTGGATGTTGGTGACCCTGTATGTTGAACCGCCGAGCAAGATGACGTCTCCACCTCGCAGGTTCGATACGAAGGAGCCTGAAAGTTGTCCAAGAATGGAGCCTTCTGCATTGAAGACAAGGTAGGAGTTATCGGGGGCAATTGTTCCGATGTTGGTGTAATAAATCATCCTTGAATAGCCGCGCTTGCCGTAAATATTCTCTTCCCAGTCAACCCAAACACGTCGTTCTTCTTCGAGCATGTCCAACACTTCAATGAAATCATCGTACTTGAAGTTCCTGTACGACCATGCGTTGACAATAATTTCGTAGGCCTCATCGATGTCGAGTTGATTGATGATGACCAATCCAATCATGAATTGAGCAACGACATCTAAGCAATTTTCAGGGAAATCCAACCGATCCATATCACCGGTTTGGATTGCTGCTTGTAGGGCTGCTAATTCCAAAAGGTCGTCTACGCTTGTTGGAAGGAACCTCGCCCTCGGAATACCACCTACGTGGTGACCTGCACGACCAATTCGCTGAAGCGCCGTTGCAATGTCACCGGGGCTACCAATTTGCAGAACTAAATCCACAGACCCGATGTCAATTCCCATTTCCAACGAGGATGATGTGACAACCGCTCGAAGGTGACCATGCTTGAGTTTCTTTTCCACATCGAGCCGGATTTTCTTATCCATTGAACCGTGGTGGCCGGCAACGAGGTCCCCAAGGTATGGCCTCAATTTTAGGACGATGTTCTCTGTCATTTTACGGGTGTTTGCAAACACCAATGTGGTGTTGTGTGCCGCAATGAAGTCAGCAATCGCCTCGATGTTCTTATCGAAAATTTTCATCACGGATAAGTCGCTGAATTTCGGGTCGGTGAGCAAAATATCCAGATCGAGTTCCCTTGAACCTGAAACTTTAGCGATGCACACCTTTGTTGCCTCAGTCCGGCTTTCCTGGTCATCGCTTGCGACAAGGAATTCGGCAACTGTTTCCAAGGGTTCCATGGTTGCAGAGATACCAATTCGTTGAACTGGCCGAGTGAGGAGGGTGTCGAGGTAAGAGAGCGTGAGGGCGAGGTGAACACCACGTTTGGTTGGTACCAAGGAGTGCAATTCGTCGATGATCATGTATTCAACTTCACTGACAATGGGTTGGAATCGCGGCGAAGTGATCGCAATAGCCAGACTTTCGGGGGTTGTAATCAGAATATGTGGGGGATTGCGCAGCATCTTTTGGCGCTCGTTTTGAGGCGTGTCACCTGTTCGCAAGCCCACACGAATCTCTTGTGCCCTGTCGGGAAGGTAGCGGTCTGATATTTCCTTCAACGGACCGAGCAGGTTGCGCTCAATGTCGTTTGCCAACGCCTTGATCGGTGAAATATAGACGCAGTAGACACGCTTTTCGAGGTTACCCTCCAGTGCACGGCGCACGAGTTGATCGATGATTGACAAAAAGGCTGTCAATGTTTTTCCAGACCCTGTAGGTGAGCAGAGCAACAGGTGTTCCTGTTGGATAATGGCTGGAATCGCCAATTTCTGGGGACGCGTGAAATCAGGGAACTTATCCTTGAACCAGTTGCGAACTGGGGGGCATAGCATCTCCAACAGAGCCTCTGTTTCCAGAGGTGTTTCGAGATAATGTATATCTGCCATATTTTTTTCTCACTTGCCCGTGAGTCGCAAGGCATCGAAAGGAGTAAATGAACTTGTTGTTATCAGGGGTATGTGGAAACCTGTCCTGTGCGAGGCTCAAGCCCAGCGCAGTCCCCCCTTTTTCCATCGATTGACCGCCTCGGTCACTGGGCGCTTTGGTGGGTGAAGTAGCGGGGAGTTGACGGCGCTTGGTGGAGCCTTAATTTCGTGCAAAGCCTGGGTGGGACAAGAGCCAATGCAGGACAAGCATCCAACGCATTGTTCTTCGACGACAACAACGGGACGTTTCGCCTTTGTTCGCTCTGGAGGTGACACAAGCAAGGGCAGCAGTGCTTCAAATGGACAATGTGGGATGCACAAATCGCACCCAGTGCAATCTGATTCGATGATTGCTACCATCGATTGGCCCATAAATTTGGCAAGCCGCCATGCTTCTTAACGCTACGCTTCGGCGTTTTGACCTTTGATTTGACGGTGAGGTTGAAAGGTGACTTGCTGTACGAGGGTTGAGGTTGGATTTGATGCAACAAGACCCAGAACGGCTCGAACGGATGTCTGGAATGCTCAAGCGCAGGGGCATCATCTTACCAGCCTTTGAAATCCACGGGGGCGCAAAGGGTCTCTATGATTTCGGCCCCGTTGGTGGGCGCCTGCGAAACAGGGTCAATCAAACTTGGATCGATCATTGGCTTGCCCTTGGTAACATCGTTGAACTTTCATGCCCAACCGTAACGCCCTATGCCGTCCTTGAAGCATCGGGCCACGTTGGGGAATTTTCAGATTTCATGACCGTGTGCACCAAATGCGAAGAAGCAAGCCGCGCTGACACGCTGTTGGAATCATTTCACGCCAATCCTGATGCATTGTCTCAAAGCGAACTTCAACACCTCCTCTTTGATTCCAACCCACCTTGCCCCAACTGCAACGAGCAAGCATGGAGCGAAGTTACCGCACAGAATTTGATGTTCAACACAACAATTGGCGCAGGAAGTTCAGGACGCCCTGGATTCTTACGGCCCGAAACCGCCCAAGGGATGTTTACATCTTTTCCAGCCCTCCTTCGTCACAACCGAGACCGACTTCCCTTTGGAGCCATCCAAGTGGGCAAGGGTTACCGAAACGAAATTTCCCCCCGCCAAGGCATGATACGCTTGCGGGAATTCAATATGGCTGAATTGGAGTACTTCTTCAATCCACATGAAGATCAACAGCATGATTTTGATTCTTGGTCGGAGGTGGAACTGTCCCTGGTTCCAGATGAAGGCGATGAGACCCGCATGACGATTCAATCCGCATTGGACGCTTCCATCGTCCGTCATGAAACCGTTGCCTATTTCATGGTTCAAACCTACGATTTTTTGGTCAAAGTGGGCATCGATCCAAAACGGCTGCGATTCCGCCAACATGAAGCGGATGAGATGGCACACTACGCCAGTGATTGCTGGGATGCAGAAATCTTGGGCTCATATGGATGGATTGAATGCGTAGGCATTGCTCATCGGGGTTGCTTTGATTTAGAATCTCATGAAAAGGCAACCGGGAAAACATTGCGCGCTCGCCGTGAATTTTCAGAACCTAAAGTCATCGAAATTGACGGCTGGACCATGAACGGTGCCACGGCAGGTCCGGCGTTTAGAGCCCTTGCAGGAGCGGTTAAGCAATCAGTTGAATCATTAGCAGCTGACGCCACATTCCCTTGCATGGTCACCCTTGAGAACGGTGAAAAAGTCGAGGTCCTTTCTGAGCATGTGAAACGCGTTCAACGCACCGAAACCATCTCTGGAGAATGGTACATACCACACGTCGTTGAACCTGCGTTTGGAATTGACAGAATCATTTGGCATGTGTTGGACCACGCCTATGACGACACGGCGAAAGATGGCGATGCTTACACCGTGTTGCGGTTGAGCGACGATGTTGCACCAGTGAACTACTGCGTGTTCCCCTTATTCGAAAAGGAAGGGATGGGTGAACTTGCACGAACACTTCACAAGAAGCTCTCTGCAACTTCGGGCGTTGTTTCAATTTACGACAGCAGCGGCTCGATTGGTCGGCGCTATGCAAGAGCGGATGAGATTGGAGTTCCACGCTGTTTAACGGTCGATCACCAGTCGGTTAAGGATCAAACTGTAACGGTTCGGGACAGGGATACGGGCGAACAACACCGCGTTCATATCGACGACTTGATTTGAAGGAACCTTCGCCCTCAGCCGAATCCATCATCAAGGTTGAAGAACCCTCGGACCAAGGTTCTGCTATGCCTGAGGTGAGCGATTGGACCGAACGCCACCGCCCTACCTCAGAGCGCCATTTGGAAGGCAATGAAGTGCAACGGCGGAAAATCCGGGCATGGCTTGACGATTGGCAAAACGGAACGCCGCGAAGAAAATCCATCTTACTCGTTGGTCCACCCGGCGTTGGCAAAACTTCCGTAGCCCGTGCCATCGCCCAAGACCTTGGGTGGAATGTGATTGAACTCAACGCATCAGACGCTCGAAACGCGGCAGCGATTCGGAAGGCAGCGACTCAGGGGAGCACGCACCGTTCGCTGTTCCACGATCCGAACGCCAAAAAACAACGTACGCTGATTTTACTTGACGAAGTTGACCACATCTCCGGTGGCTTGAGAGCCGTCAGCCAGGATCGGATCGAGAAAGCGATGCAGGGTCAAGATGACGCTGGGCGCGATGTCACTCTTTCTGGGGACTCCGGTGGCAAAGCAGAATTGCTCAACCTTGTTGCCAACACGAAACAGCCGGTCATTCTCGCCTGCAACGAAGTGATGGGTCTTTGGGGTAAATCCTCAAGTTGGCGCTCCACGAGGGATCGATTCAAGCCGCACATGGAAATCATCACCTTTGAACGCGCCAGCAACGAAGCATTGCGCAGAATTGCCAAACGTGTTTTGCGCGAAGAGGGTTTGGATTTTGACGACGCTGCTGTCCAAGCGATGGTTGACAGCAACCCTGGTGACCTTCGCGCTCTCGTCCGTGATTTGCAAGTTCTTGCCTCAACCGCAGATGGAAGCATCACTAAAGCAATGGTTGAGAATCAAGCCGAATCTGGACGAAGGGATTCGACGTTGGAAGTGTTCCCTGGATTGGACGCCCTTTACCGGTCGAATGAAGCAGAACAAGCGGTTGCTCTCGGACGATTGATCGACAAGCCACCAAGTGAATTGATCAACTGGGTTCATTGGAATAATGCATCCTTGTTTCCTGAAAAAGAATCGATTGCTCGGGCCAACCAAACGCTTTCTGTTGCCGCTAAAATGCTGATGGGTCAGTACCAAAATACAGCTCATCGCTCATGGTATTGGAGCGGTCAGTTAGCAAGTCTTTCTGCTTCAGTCCCGAATAAAGTTCCGTTTAGGGATCGAATTTATTCATCCTACCCTTCCTTTTTGCGGCGGCAAGCTTCCTGGGTTCGTCCTGCCATTGTTGACCGTTTGACCCAATTTTCTGGATCGAGTAAAGCAGCGGCTCGAGATGAACTGATGCCACTTTTGGCTGCGATGGTGAGGGATGCACCCAACATAGGAGACGCCTCAGAATTTGGTCTTTCCATTCGGCTTGGGTTTTCCGGTGAAGAACATGCTTCCATGGCGGGTATGCCTCCGTCTCGAAGGTCAACAAAAGACCTCATTAAGGCCTACAATGTTGAATTGGAAGCGTTCCTTGATGCTCAAGAACAACCGACCGAACAACCCACAATCGATGAACGAACACCAATGGATGCAATTGAGACAGAAGAGAACGACGAAGACAGCGGAAGCCCACCAGGTCAAATGAAGCTGTTTTGACTTCACTCTTTTTCTTCATCATCCATTATTCGACGGAACAGCGCAATCGCCGCTCGATCCGACTGAACCTTTTCTTCCCTTCGCCAAGTGTGAGGGTGGATCAGAATAACGGCTGTAAGCAATTCTAACCGGCCAAACCACATCAAGACAGAGGTGATCAACAGGGCGCCTGAATTCATACCAGCCCATGTGTTTGATGGACCATAGTCACCCAGAGCAGGTCCGGTGTTCCCAAGAGAAGATGCAACCACCGTTATGACGCTCTCAAAGGTTTCACCGGGCATGAAAATAGCGAGAATGATGCTGGAAATACCAAACAATCCTACCCAAACAAACAGCATGCCAACAATCAGGCCAAGTTGATTTCGTTCGACGACCTCCCCATTCATACGAAGGCGGTCAATTTTACGCGGCTGCGCAATTCGAACCAATTCACGCATTGCAACCTTGAACGCCAAAGTGACGCGTAGCAGTTTCAATCCACCAGCGGTTGAGCCCGCACTGGCGCCAACGATCATCAGAACGAAGATGACAAGATGGGTTACAAGCGGCCAAGTTGGGCCCGTATAATCGGTGATCGCAAACCCTGTGGATGTCCCCATAGAAATAACTGTGAAGGTGCTTTCTCGCAATGCCTTACCCACGGATGTACCCGATGCAATTAACGCACCCGCAATAGCCATAATTGCAACCGCCACATAAATTGTGTAGTACCTAAATTCCTCATCATCGAAGGCTTTCTTGATTTCCCCTTCCTTGATGAACCACAGGAGTGCGAAGTTAACCCCTGCAAGGAACATGAACACGATGATGATCGCCTCAACAAGGAAGGAGTCAAAGTAGCCAATGCTTGCATCGTGGGTGGAAAAACCCCCTGAAGGCATGGTCGTCAGTGAATGGTTGATTGCATCAAACAGGGACATGGCGCCCGTCGAAGCCAACAGAATAATCTCTGCCACTGTCAGGACAACGTAGAGCGTCCAAAGCGAAATCGCGGTTGATTTTAGTTTAGGTCGCAACCTCGAGAGCGATGGGCCTGTTAATTCAGCACGAGCAAGCGCCATGCCGCCACCAATGACCCGCGATAAAATCATCATTCCAAGCATGATGATCCCCATGCCGCCAAACCATTGGGTCAACGAGCGCCACAACAAAAGACCCTTTGGCTGACTGTTGATGCAGTCTGCTGTTACGCCTGGAATGCAGTTTGGACTCATGGCTGGAGCGATGACGGTTGCCCCAGTTGTGGTGAATCCTGACATCGATTCAAACCAAGAGTTGATCGCCCCACGGGCGATGTCGATGAGGGCTGCATCAGGTGTGAAAGGTCCATTGAAGACGCCCCCCAGCCAATACGGTAGCGCTCCAATGAACACTGCGATGGGCCAAACCAAGGCCACACCTGCAAATGCTTCTTTGTCCCTTAAACGCTCATTCGTGTTTGTACGGGTTCCAAAACTCAACATCATCAATCCTGCAAAAAGGGAAATCATGCTCGGTAAGGCAAACGCCCTCAGAGCCAGAGCGATTGAATCAATCCATGCTGTGATCAGACCACATACCAACAATGGAAACGTAAGGGCAACAAGGGTCCAACCCAAGATGAGAAAGAGCACATCAGAGCGCATTGCCTTCACGCCCTAAATCGTTTTTCGATGTCTGTGATTCGATCTGGCGTGCAGAACACGATCAAGCGATCGCCATCGAGGAGCGTTTTGTCAGGTGAAGGTCGCAGTGATTCCCACATTCTTGCTGTGTTGCGCCGTTGAATGAAGGCGACCCTCATCCAATCGGGAAAACCAGCTTCAATGATTCGCTTGCCCGAGAAGTGCGCTCGTTCGGTGACTTCCATGCTGACACCAACAATGTTTGGAATGTTGGTGAGTAGGGCGTACACGCCGGCTGTTTTGGTGTGGATTTGAGCCAAAATATTGTCGACAGCGACTCGCTTACGGTCGACGGCGAAGGTGATTCCCATTCGCTGAGTGACCTTGACTAAATCTGCATCATAGAGCAGCAAACCGGTTCGATTCACGCCCATGTCACTTGCCAATAAGGCCGCAGCGATGCTAGCGAGGTCGTCGGGGAGGGCTGCAATAGCGATGTGGTGATCTGGAATTCCAATTTCAGTGAGGATGTCCCGATCGAGGTGGTCCCCGTGGATCACTTCCAAATTCGGATGCGCTCCAGTTTTAGATCCCGAGAGGTCATTGGCCAACTGAAGGTCTCGTTCAATCACGGTGACTGCAGCACCCGATTGAAGCCAATCATCAGCAATTCGCCTCCCGATGTGGTTTGCACCAATCACGGCAACCCGAGGGCTCACTGGGAAATCCGTCGCTACGTGGCCAAAAATACCAAGAATACGATTAAAACTCGCCAAACCGGTTGTAGCCACGGCAATACGGTCGTTTGGCACGAGCATGAAATCGCCATCAGGGACGATGCTTTTCTCGCCATCGCGTTTCAGGCCAACAATCAACGGCATACCACCTTCAATATGGTTTGAGGCATCTCTTAGCGTTTGGAACACCACGGTTTTAGCTTGGCTTGTAACGTCAAGTTCAATGATGTAAGCATCGTGGCCGAACGGAATAACTTCTTCGATTGCAGAAGAGCGCAATCCGGAATGCAGGCGTTTGATGGCTCCGTCGAGTGGGTTAATCACGTGGTTTACCTTAGCCCATTGACTGAGGTATCCGTTGTTTTGTTCCTCGATGAAGTTCATGTCCCTCACTCGGCAGATGGAGAGCAAAGGTTCTGCCTGGTCTCCAGCCGTTTCTTCGTACACATGATTCGCAAGGGCACAGGCAAGCAAATTCCGCTCATCGGAATTGGTTGCCGCAACAAAAACTGAGGAGATTCCAATGCCAGCTTCATGCAATTTATCTCTCGTTGTCAAATCCCCGTGAATCACCAATACGTCAAGGTTCTGAGCGTTTTTGACCGCACGTGAATCAGAGTCTACAAGCACAACATCGATGTCTTCAGCGCGCAATGCTTTCGCCAAATCGGTACCAACTCGCCCCGCACCACCAATTATGATTCTCATGACATTCACCCGAGGTTCTCCGCAACAACTGGTACTCTGAAGACGCCACCCTTGGAATCATGGTCGCCATCTGTTGTGTACATAGGTGGCAAGCGCTTGATGGTGCTCGAACTCAAAGATGGGTGGAAATAGGCATTGAGTAAATCCCCACTTGGATCTGGTTGTTCAATCCATGCGATGTAGGCGGTGGGTGTGTGGAGCAACCATCTATTATTGTTCACATCCACAGAACCTTGCACATAACATTCGTCCAACACAATTTTATTTTCATTGCAGTACTCTTCGCTGAGTGGCAACTGTATGTAGCCCCATGCGTGGGCCTCCCATTCCTCGAAATCAAGACCAGTGAGGGCGCCAAAGGCGTACCAGCCTGGCAAGCCTTTCACACGCAATAAGGACAGGAAAGCGTTCGTTTGTTCGTCGCAATCTCCCATGCCGGAGGAGAGGCATTCAGGGCCGCTGCGAGGGAAATCGATCCCTTTGACGTACTCAACGTGCTTGTGCATGTAATCAAATGCAGCCCGAGCATAGGCATAAGCGTTCTCGCTTTCGCCTTCGGGGAGGCTTTGGGAGATGATGTTGGAAGCTGTTGTGATGGTGTCATCTTGGCCGTTGACCCTCCATCCACCCTGCGATCGAGAATCCATAACACCTGGAGTACCTGCGTCGTACCATTTTTTATTTGGTGTCAAATAGGTCTGGGATTCACCTGAAACATCGCGCTGAATGACGTCATCGAAAGTTCCGCTATTTTCCACGCTAATTCCCATATCCGAACCATCAATACGCGAGTCAACACGACCATTATCCCACCATGAATACGCTGTACTGGTAAGGGACACTTTGTATACAATTGTGGAAGTTTCACCGTATTGGAGGTTTAGTTTTACCTTAACGCAAGAACTGACACTGCAATAATCATTCCCGGTTCCGTAGCCTGGCCACCATATTTCGTGGCCGTTGGTTGTGACCAATTTGTCGGCCACAGATTTTACTGGGAGTGCATTGAGCGGAACGTTAAATTCCTCCTGGTCGATTTTGATTGTAATTTTGTTAATCTTTTGCAAGGTGGAACTGTCTACTGATTCCGTGCCATCAGTGTAGCTAAACATTGTAGGGGACCCGTCGAGTGATAGAACATCTGAAGGGACGATTAGGTTTTCAAGCAGGGTGCCGTCGCCACCTACGGCTTCTGCAGAAATTGTTTTTGAAACGGTATATTCGGTCTCTAGAGGGTATTCACGGGCCGGCATTGCTTGGAGCATGACCGTTTCCTTAATTGAAGCAAACTTGGCCAAAGACATTTCCTGAACAGCCGGAGACGTGAACACGAAAGCAATGAAAAAAACCATGACGATCATACGAGATTTGTTACGCGTCCGCTTCATGATGTTCTTAGAGCGACCCGTATGAGTTTGAATGACACCCCTCCCTGTTGGGCGATTGGTCATTTTGTAGGTTGTGTCTGCCGAACCTTGGTTGAATTGCTGCTCCATTGCGAACGTTTTGGAGCGAGTGTTTGCCAACACCCGACCGCATGAATAGCAAATCGTATCACCGGGATAGGTGACACTTTGGCAATAAGGGCAAGAACCCATGACCCTTTGGCTGTGCGGGCGTTGTATAACCGTTGTGTGCGGAAGGCCCCATAAATGTTTATTTGGGAAGGATGGTTTTTTCTATTATTTTCTCACGCTAGGCCCTTAGTAAGCAAATAATAACTTAATTTACTCACTCTCGTGGGCCTGTTGCAGTGATTCCCGCTGTTCGCGAACTTGGCGCGCCCACATTTTACGCAACCTCTTTTTTGATTCGCTTGGGATGGAATCCCAAATCCATTCATCGGCTCGTCTGTTGACCAACAGGGCGAAAGGAATGATGAACACCCACGCTAAAGGATCGACAACAGCATAGGCGAACATGACCAAGTATGCGCAACGCCAGAATGTTGATCGAAGAACAGCACCCCATCGACGTCCTTGTAGCATGAGCTGGCCGTGGAAACAGCAAATTAGCGCTTCTGTTCTTGGTGCAAAAATGGCAAACCCTGCCACTGTCACCCACAACTTTAGGCTCAAGAGGGAATCATAAATCTCGAACACCCTGTAAAGATGAATCATACCAACCATAGCGCCAATTGCTAACCCAAGCGCCCAGCCACTTGTTGGGTGTGATGAACCTGAGCGTACCCTTTCTCTTCGAAGCAACAAATGTGCGGCAACCGATGTAGCAAGGCAGACGAACAGCAAGTTAATCGGATTTACAACGGCATTTGCATCATCCGCAATAAATTCAAGGTAAGGCAGCAGAATGAAATTATGCGAAGTGGAAGCGTAGACGCCACCGACTAAGATGCCCCAGAAGACATTGCTCCAGGCGGTGGGTAAATCATAGAATCCGGAGTACTTGGTCATCACTCCACGCCAACCCAATGTCATGCCGACCAGCGAGGTTACGGCCGCAGCCTGAAACAACAGAAAGGTTGAGGCCATGAGCGTTGGTAAACGGTGCCCTTCATCAAAGCGTTGGCTCAACAATTGAGCATCGTTGGATTCAAAGACCTCGATGCGCAGCAGGGAGCATGGCAAGGCTTCTGTTGTTTGGTGGAAAAGGAGGCGTAGGGAAAACAACAACCTCTGCGGCAACAGCAGTCTGGCTTGCGGATGCCGGTTTGCGCGTGCTTTTAGTTTCCAGCGACCCTGCTCACTCAACATCCGATTCACTGGGTGTTGAATTGGGCCCAAAGCCAACCGAGGTCGACGGTGTTCCCGGTCTATTTGGCCTTGAAATGGATCCGGAATCAAAACTCTCATCCGTTCTGCCCAAAATGGGTGAAATGATGAATGGAATGAACGGGAGTGGCGGGCTTGGAGGCCTTGGTAGCCTGAGCATGATGCTTGATCCCAACGCCAAGGAAGAGATGGAATCCGTTCGCGATGAAGTAAAAACCTCCGATATGGTCATCCCAGGCCTTGATGAAGCGCTTGCCTTTGACGAATTGTTGCGGCATGTCGAGGACCCGACTTGGGACGTGATTGTGTTTGATACAGCCCCCACAGGTCATACCCTTCGATTTTTATCGCTGCCAGAATTGATTGAATCGTGGTCTGATCGTTTGATTCGCATGATGCGTGTTTCAGGTGGTCTTCGCTCCATGCTGTTTGGACGCAAAGAAAGCGATGCTATGAAGGATGAATTGGAACGGTTCCGACGGCGCGTGCTTCATGTCCGTCGCGTCCTTTCCAACAAGGAACTCACATCGTTTACACTGGTGACCATTCCTGAACGAATGGGGATCAATGAAACACTGAGGGCGCATGAATCGCTTACTGAATACAACCTTCCCGTGCCCAATTGCCTCGTCAACCGACTGACACCTGAATTTGATCATCCTTTCTTGGCCAATCGGAGAGCAGCAGAACTGGATCGAGTTTCAGAACTGGAGACCCTCATGGAAAATGTAAACATCGCAACGATGGAGCTTCTCGATGACGAAGTGGTTGGAATTGATTCCTTGAGGAATGTAGGGCAACGCCTGTACGGTGAGGTGCAAAAACACCCGGATGACCTCGGACCCCACATCATTGGAGACGCACTTAAACATTCTATACACCGAGGTATGACGAGGTCGATAGAAGGGGACATCGAACGTATTATGTTGCATTATCCGGGGATCGACCGGGATGATCTTTCGCTTCGCAGCGAAGATGGAATCCTCTATGTTGGCCTCAATGGACGGGAGCGAGAAGTCGTCACGAGCGTTCCTACCAAAGCAAGCCGCGTCACTGCCAAATTGGAGGGCGATGTCCTCCGACTTGATGTTCCGCTGGATGAAGAATAATTCTCGCCGCTGCATGAATGCATTCAAATGGGGAAGCCGTTAGGGTGACACATGGCACTTGAAGGCCTTTCTCGGGGTATTTTCCGCTCCATTGGCTTGCTCAAGAATAAGCGAAAGTTGGACGATGAAGAACTACGTGAAATGACACGAAGTTTGCGCCGTGCGTTGCAAGAGGCTGACTTTAACGTACGGCAGACAAAAGAGATCGTTGAGCGAATGGAATCGCGACTTCGCGAAGAACCTCCTCGTTCCGGCATCACCATGCAGACCCACGCCATGAACATCCTCTACACCGAACTTGTCCGCCTCTTAGGACCGGCTCACGAATTTCAGCCCCATGGCGCAACCCTTCTTTTGGTCGGCCTCTACGGTCAAGGTAAAACGACAACAACCGCAAAACTTGCCGAATGGTACCGCAAGAAGCACGGTCTTCGTGTTGCGGTCATTGAAGCCGACGTTCACCGACCTGGTGCTTACGCTCAATTAACTCAACTCCTTGAAGACAGTTCGGTACAAGTGTACGGTGAACCAGATACCAAAGACGCACCCACCATTGTTCGTAACGGCCTCAAGGCTTGTGCAGCCGCCGACCTGGTTATTGTTGATACTGCAGGTCGCCACCAACTCGATCAAGAACTGGTGGATGAATTAGAACAAATTTCAGGGCTCACTCGTGCCAATGAACGCTGGCTTGTGATTGACGCTCAAGTTGGTCAAGCAGCAGGCCCAGTGGCGGCTTCCTTCCACACCCTTGCTGGCGTCACGGGCATTGTCATCACCAAACTGGATGGTACGGCACGCGGTGGTGGAGCACTTTCTGCGGTTGCAGCAACTGGAGCACCTATTGTTCACATCGGTGTTGGTGAAAACATTGGGGATTTGGAGAAGTTTGAATCCGATCGTTTCATCTCACGCCTCCTTGGAATGGGCGATATTCAGGGGCTCATTGATTTGGCACCCGAAGACATGGATGAAGAGGAAGCCATGCGACTCACTCAACGATTGATGAGTGGGCGGTTCACCCTCAATGACATGTATAAGCAGATGGAAATGATGTCCAAAGTTGGGACCATTGACAAGCTTATGTCGTTTTTACCAGGCAGCATGCTTGGAGGTATGGGCGCCATGTCAAAGGGTCAAAAAGAAGCCATGCAAGGCAACCTTGACCGATACCGAACCATCATGGACAGCATGACGGCTTGGGAAAAGAATGAACCTGCTAAGATCAAAGCCGATCGAATCCGCCGCGTCGCTCGTGGCTCAGGCGTGCGAGAAAAAGACGTACGCGAACTCATCGCTCAGTGGAACCGTTCGCGCAAAATGATGAAGGGTATGGGTGGCAATCGTAAACTCAACAAGCAAATGCGGAAGATGATGAAGGACGGCGAGATGGATATGGACCCGTCTTCCTTCGGCATGTGACCAAAACAACCCTGAATCAAACTCAGATTCACTTGCCCGTAGCATCAGTT
>CAJIZC010000003.1 GCA_905181785.1 uncultured Candidatus Poseidoniales archaeon | reverse complement strand
GGGTTGTAGCATCACATGTATGTTATCACACACCATATGAGTAACCCTTCGGTATCTAATTCATGCCAATTCGGCTTCCACAGAAAACCGCCTCCTCAGGGACGGTTCTCCTCTGCCCTTCCCCCGGTATGTAGCATACAAGGGTGCTTAAGCAACCCCCCGACTTACCACCCGTATATGAACGAATCGGTTTGGGCCTCGGGTGATAGCATGAGAGTTGGGGGGTGGGGGATGAGGGATAGCGAGCCTGTTTGAAGGTTGTAATTTGGATGGAAAAGTCGAGGTTTTGAGGCCTATTTCGACCGTTAATTTGGAGGGTAGGCCAAAACAAAATCGGCACTCAACGGCGAGAAGGGGGTTTACGAACAAAATCACGCGGTATTTCAGTACGAGAGGCGCTCCAAATTCCGTCGCACGACATCGTCCTGGGCTAGGCGTTGCAAGAGCGCTTTTGCCGCGCTGCTTTCGCCCATGCTGACAAGAGCTGCTGCGTGCAAGTTTCCGCTGATTGTGGTTTGCGGATGGGTTTGGTCGTGCATTTGAACCAAGCCAATCGCCTTCTCGGCTCGCCCGCTGACCAACAGAGCATGAGCCAGGTTGATCAAAATGATCGATTCGGTTGGTGCAGATTTAGCGGCTTCTCGGAGAGCGAGAATGGAGGATTCAAATTGGGTCATCGCCAAATTTTGTAGTTCAAGATCGGTGCTCTGTGCCATGTCCAATGCACGTTGAAGCAAAGACAAACCGTAGTTGTTGAAGACTGCAGCATCCCCCGGCATTTTAGAGGCTAACTTTTGGAAAGCAATAGCGGCTTGTGCCCATGATGATGCGCTAAGCGCTTGGAACCCTTGTTGGAGGGTGCTTTCGAGTTCGGGCATCCCTGCGAGGCTAACCCCCAATGCCTGAGCGGGATGGAGGTCAAGGGAGATGACGCCACCTGCCGAATTCGGTGAAAATGAGGCTGCTTCGTGGGCGTAAACCGTTGGTTCTACTTCCATCGTGTGGACCACTTCAACAACCTGCTCTGATTGTGCATAGATTTGGTCCATATCAGGGGCAGCAGCGTCGATTCTCCACATATCTGGTACATCGGCATCAAAGGCAGCCACAGTCTCTTGTTGAGGCGTCAGTTGTTGAGGCGTCGGTTGTTGCGTGGCCTTGAGTCGCATTGGTTCAGGTTCCACGGGAATTTGCTCAACATGTACAACGGTGGCTTCCAAGCGTGGAAGAACCGGTGGCGTGGGTTCAGGAACAATCCTCTGTGGCTCGCTTTGAGCGACTGGGGGTGGTTGTTGAGAAGGTGGTGGTTGTGATGCCGGGAGGGGTGGTGGAGCCGTTGGAGACGGTTGTTCTTGAACGACTGGAGTCAGACGGGCTGCGACGGGTGCCTGTGGAGGTACGGTGGCTTGTTCAGCAGGTTCTTGTCGCGTTTGGGCCAGTGGTTCTGGTTGAACCCGTTCCTCTGCTTCAAGCTCGACCTCGATGTGTTGCTCGCTCACAAGAGGCAGCGCTGCTTCAGAATCGTCGAAGGGCATCCCAGTGGCAAAGCTACCGATTCCAAATGGAAGGCGGGAAATGTTTGTGTTTGAAGCGCCAGCGAAACCAAAGGGCAAACTGCTTTTGCTTGCTGAAGGTTCAGGTTCTGCCGCTTCATCTGGTGAATCGTCGGGATCGATGCCCTCAAGTTCATTCCATGAGGCTACAGCATCGTCCAAGCCCGGTACTTCGGAGGGCAAAGGTGAGCCGTCGTCATTGTCGGCTAAATCCACTCTGATTTGGCTGCCACAAGCGGGACAAGCGCTTCCCCCCAGGGAGAGCAAACCACAAATTGTGCATTCAAACATGGAGGCCCTCAAACCAATGCTGAGAGCCGTGGCTCTTCAATACAACGCAAAGAAGCGTGGGCATCACTCTTCTGAAGAAGCGATTGACTTGATTTTGTCCACGGCACTCTCTGCGAGATCCATGAATGCATCGCTGTCATTGTCCACAAGTGCATCAGCGAAACTCTTCCCTTTGGAGCGGCCTCGAGCCAGTTGCCAAATGATTCCAAACATTGTGATACCGACACAAACCAACTTCCAAACGGTTGCACCACCATCGGCACCGACCACGTAAACGAGCATCATGTAGACCGAAACAATCGCTGTGGTCAGGATCATGATAGGGAATCCTGCCTTGAAGAATTCATTAAACGAGATTGGGTAGCCTGCTTCCTCTGACATGCCGGCTGTAACAACGTTTGCTGAAGCGCCAATCAGCGTACCATTGCCACCCAAACAAGCACCAAAGGCAAGGGCCCAAATCAGCGGCCCCAATTCAATGTTCAATTTATCGGCAATCTGCATGACCACAGGAATCATAGTTGCAGTGTAAGGAATGTTATCAATGAATGCTGAGGCAATGGCAGAAACCCACAAAATGATGAGGATTGCTGCTGCCAACCTTACCACATCACCATCTGCGCTTGTGCCGAACATCTCGATACCTTTTGTGACGTAATCACCGATGAACTTGATGACGCCCATGTAGCCGAGGGCATGAACAAGAACAAACAGCCCTGCAAAGAACAGCAACGTGGTCCATTCTACGTGTTCCAATGGCGCCTCCAGTTCGTGTCGGTCGGTCGCAAGGAGCATAAGGACTGCACCAACCAAAGCGATCCAAGACACAGCAATGTGAGTGATTGGATGAAGGAAGAAATTGAGCACCACGAGGAAGAGGATGGTCCCGCTGACCTTCAGCATTGCCGCATCCTTGATGCCGTACTTTGACTCAAGTTCTGCAATGTCACGGACCCGGGTGCCTGAGAATTCCTCAGCGTAGAACCACTTGATGAACATAAAACTAGGAACGATGGTCATGAGGATTCCAGGTGCCATCTCGATGATGAAATCATTGAAGGTCACACCAGCGCTCATCAAATCTGGGTAGCCTGCCTTTTCGATGGCCGTTGCAGACAAACCGCTTCCAATCATGATGTTTGGTGGGTCGCCAATCATTGTGGCCGCTCCACCGATGTTCGAAAAGAGAACTTCAGAGATCAGGATGGGAATCGGCTTGAGATCCAATACCTTAGCCAACTGTATGGTGACTGGTGTAAGAAGAAGCATGGTTGTGACGTTATCGAGGAAGGCAGAGAGAACCGCAGTGACAGAGCAAAGAATGACAACAAGGGTCCAAACTGAGCCCCCGCTCTGTTTGTAGGCTTGAACTGCGAACCATTCGAACAAACCTGTGTGCGAAAGAATTCCAACCATCACCATCATACCAAGAAGCAGGCCGATTGTTTCCCAATCAATGAGGGTGGTAACAGCTCCGAGGCTGAAAACCACACCAGCGTCAGCCGGGGTGTAATAGGCAAGAGCGAGAACAGCCAGCAGACCGCCAAGTGCGGCAGCAAGTGTCCGGTGAACGTATTCTGTGATAATTAATGCGTACACGCCGAGGAGAATTCCAAGTCCAACGAGCACTGCTTCTCTGTTTCCGTCGAGCGCAACAAAACTTGAAGGGGCCGCAGAGCCGCCTGCAATTGAGTTGCTCGTAAACATCATTGTTCCAGTGAACGCAAGGAGCCCTAGAGCAATGTATTGCGAGGCATGCCGCCGACGAGTGGGAAACACTACAGATGCGCTCATATCGATTTCCACTTTGGGGGGCCTATTGAGGATTTCCTCACAAGACCATGCTCAACGCCAAAGAACGCCGACGTTTCCTCGAGCAAGAACAAGGGTTGAGTTTGTTTCGCTTGCAAGGTGAGCCCAAACATCGTCGATGTCTTTTCGTTCAAACAAACCACGGTTGATTTTTATCTTCACAATCGTGCGTTTTGAGAGTTGACCGTCGATTTCTTCAATCAAATTTTCAGTGATTCCGGATTTACCAACACGGATGCTGGGTTGAAGCTCACGTGAGGTTGCCTCTCGATGAATGGATGCAGGTATGTCACGAGTCATGTTCTAACCAGCCATGCCTGCAAGCGATTGTTCAAGAAGGTGCTCCCCTGTAAAACCAGTAAACTTCTCTCAAATTCGACGATGAGCGCGAGGACCGCCACCGTGCCTTCGCACATGGTTGCATTCCAAGCAGGTGATGATGCGCTGCCCGTGTTTGATTCGAACGCGTGCGTTGGTTCCGAAGGCATGTGGAGCCAGGCATTTACGGCATAGCAGGTGCCGAGCCTCGGGTGGAATTGACAACCTATGGCGGCGGGATAAGCGAACTAAATGGCGTGCGGAAGATCTCAGCATTCGTTCATCGGCTCCATGAGGTTCGTTCAAAATCGCGATCAATCGATTTTGCCCTTCTTGAGCCGTAGCGCGACGTTGTTGACCTTTCTTTTGCCGTTTGGAGCGTTGCGAACGAGCCATGGCTTCACCTTCAGTTCAAGGCCGTAAGAATATCTTCTGTGATGGCGTCAATGGGTCGGTCCCCGTTGATTCGATGGAAAATGCCCTCACGTTCATACCAACCAGCAAGTGGAGAAGTCTGTTCGTGGTAGGCAGCCAAACGGGACATTACGGTGTCTGCGTTGTCGTCTGCACGGCGCTTTTCTTCCCACTTGCCACATTCGCAGCCACCTTCAGGGGCAGGGTTGAACGTATCGTGGTATACATTGCCGCAACCTGCGCAAGAATACCGCCCACAAATTCGGTCTACAATCCGTTCATCTGGGACTTCAATTGCGATAACATGAGACACTTCCGTGATGGTTGCCAAGGCCTCTGCTTGAGGGATGGTTCGAGGGAAACCATCGAACATGACCCCGTGAGCGGCATCAGGGTGAGTGATTCGTTGTTGAATCAAATCAATGATCACTTCATCAGGAACAAGTTGGCCTGCTTCCATGAAGGATTTAGCAAGAAGCCCAGTTTCTGTTCCGGCTTTGACGGCCGCTCGAAGCATGTCGCCGGTTGAAACTTGGGGGAAGCCTGTTTTTTCTGTGATGCGTTCGGCCTGCGTGCCTTTTCCTGCACCAGGTGGGCCAAAGAGAACAATGCTGCTCATGCGTCGTCGAGTTGGTGCTCCGTATTAGAGATGCTCACGACTCATTGGTTGTTTTGCTGAAGCCATTGATGGCCGTAATGTTGCCATTGCTCCATGGTCCATCCAGCAGGCAGACCTGTTGGTGGCAAGGGTGGTCCGACGTTGACAGGAACGACCGTTGGAAGCACTGGTTGTTGAGGCGCAGGCAACACTGGAACCTGCTTAGCAGGGAGAGGCAACGGTGGCAATCCTGCGGGTGGCATCCCAATCGGTAGTGCTGCTGGTGGCATGCCCATAGGGGCAGCGGCTGGGGGAAGGCCCTGAGGCACTGCAGCAGGGGCAGCGGGAAGGTTGAGTGATTGAGCGAGCGCAGCAGCAATTTCGTCTTGTGAAACTTCAGCGCTCGCGATCTCATTGACGGCGTGCCCTATGTCCAGTGCGTCATCTCGGCGAGTGCCGAGGTGGTCAGGATTGACAAAGGCATCAGGCGCAACTAAGTCACTTCCATCATCGCGGAGTTCACCGCTTCGCTTCATTCGCAAGGCCAGTAAAATACCAGCACAAACAAGAACACCAAGCAGAGGTATCGAGGCGTAGAGTGGGAGTATGGCAAACAAACCGCCACTGCTGTCGACGTTTGTCACTGTTGTTTCAACTTGGATCGTACCAACCTGAGTGTCCCCGTCCATGAGGATAATTTCCGTCATCATCAAACCTTTGAGTGCGGCATCTGAAGGCGTCACAGTAATTTCCACAGCGATTGATTCACCAAGGGCGAGGTTGGTGATCTCGTTTGAAGAAAAAGACACTTTCCAAGCGCTGGAAGCGTTGCCGTCCTCATCAAGCACTTCCCCCGATAAGACGGCATTAATTGGCAAATTTCCATCGTTTCGAACGATGAAGGATTGCGAAGCCCCATCGTCACGAGAAACACTTCTGAAGGGGCGCATGGTGTCATCTGCGACGCTGATGTTAGCAAATTGCGAAGGAAGCACGGCCACATCGACGCGCACTGATGATTCGACCAACCGCCCGTTGTTACCGCCTGTGACGGTGATCAGCATGTCAAACGATTTGTCTGAAACTTCACTGTTCGCCGGTGGTATGAGCCCAAAGCGAACCGACTTTTCTTCGCGCGGTTCGAGATAAGCGATTGGGTTAGCAAAGCCAACAACCCAACCATCAGGTGCGAGACCGTTCGACCACGCAAGCGTGAGTGGTGCGTTCCCCGTATTGACAAGGTTGAATGTGCCATAACTGAACGTCGAAGCCAATGATGTTTCAATGACATCGCCGGCCGGCCCTGTTAACACAAGCGCGAGTTCATCGCGAACTTTGAGCAGCGTCGTGTTGGAAACAAACACTTGAGCGTTCAGTTCTGTGCGAATGATGAAGCTGTTCGTTTCGCCCTCTTCGGCAACGCTTGGAACGCCAAGAATGAAATTGACGGATACCGATTCACCAGGGGACAAATCAAGCAAAACTTCTCTTGCATCGGCTTGATCATCGAGGGAAACTTGAATCGGCCATGTCGGGTTCGAGGGTTGAATCTTGACCTTCAGGTCAAGTTCCGTGTTGCCAGTGTTTTCTACTGTTAGGTTCATGCTGACTTGCTCACCGCTGTCGACGAGCACCTCTCTGGCTCTGGAAGACGGACCGATTGCTCCCAAATCATCGTACAGATCTGCTTTGAAGGATTGTTGAGGCAAAACGGTCACCGTTGCCGATTCACTGAAGTTGAGCGACGGGTCGGTGCTGGAGGTCACATAGCAGGTCACGGTGTCGGTAGAACCAGTCAACGGCATACCGTTGGAAACAGGTGGTACAAACAGATCGATCTTAATTGCACGGTATTCGCGAATGCCAATCGGCTCAATTTCCAGCGTCGAGGAGTTGGTGTCTTTCAACATGATTTGCCAGCGGTGTTCCGAGGTACAACTCATGGAGTATTGGGCCGGTGCGTTACCGATGTTAGCAACCGAGATTCGGAAGCCTGCGGAGTCCCCGGGTTCCGCTGTGAGCCCGTCGGTTCCAAGCGGTGTAATGAGAACTTCATCCAATTGCTCGATGACAAAGGTCAGCCGTTGGGTGTGCGCCACTGTTGGGTTGTCTTGGTAGCGAGCGGTCACATCAACGATGAAAGTTCCAGAGCGTGCATACCTCGGATCTTCAGGGTCATCGAGGTTTGCGTATTCATCTTCCAGATGAATCGTGAGGAGTTGGAAATCCCCGACCTCACCTTGGCCTTGAACGGTGTACGGGCCAAGTTCTGAGACGCTCTTCGACCACAGATCATCTGGAGAAAGTAAGAAATCCGGACGTCCAGGTTGAGGGACTTGGACGTTGGTGACGCTCAATGTAACGTTCTTTTCACCGGTACCTTCGTGAAGAATGTGAATCGGGATGTCAATCCCAGTTTGGTTTCGAACATCGAAGGTTTTCAAAGCAGCAGTTTCTCTGTCCTCCGAAGTCGTGGGAACGGTTCCATCGTTGTTCAAAGCGACCACACGCACGCCCAGAGCGGTCACTTCAACTTCTTGCTCCCAGATGTTGTTATCCGTTCCGGTATTCGCATCGTTCATCTCTGCCACTTGATCGTTGGTGTCCACTCGAAGGCGCATTTGATGCGGCCCTGTAGTGAGGAATTGGTGTTGAATCAGCAGTGAATCGATGGTCCCTGCTGCAAGAGCAGGTCGATCCCCTTCAAACAGAGTGTCCCCCGTGGTTAAATCTTCGAATATCACCTTGAACGTGCCCGTAGCAAGCGTGCCCTGGTTGATCCAACCAATACGAATGGCAATCAAATCATTTCGGAGTGGTTCAGGAGATGATGGGATAATGCTGCCGTTGTACAGGGAAATATCTGCCTGTGGGTTTGGCGTTGCATCCGCCGTGACAACCAACCCAAAGTCTTGGGTCGTACCGCCTCGATGGAGAACCTTCACCAACCATTGACCCGATTCAGTCAAGGTGCCAGCAGCGATCTTAATTCGTTCAACGTTGTTCACGGTGTCCATGGTCTGTGCGCTGGTGGTAAACCCGTTTGCAAAATTGTTCCCGTACCATTCGGTCCCCGAAGGTGAAACGAGAACAAGGTCGAGGTTGTTGACAAGGCGTGCCTCGCTTTGAGCGGCGTTCGCAGAACCGGCTTCATCGGACCATGCAAGCGTGATGTCAATGCCGTGAGCGGCATCCAAATTGAAGGCGTAAAGGAGACCAAAGCCCGCATCCAACGGCGTGTTGTCGTCCATGAAGGTGGCAAGAGCGCTGGTGGTGGGGGATGCGTCATCCCAAACAGGAAGGACCGTGCGCTCGAGATCGACTTGACCCCACCCCTCTGCTGAGTTTGGTACATCCGGCGTTCCGAGGTCTCGAGCCCCGTTGATCATGGCTGCCTTGATGAGCGACCCCGACGGGGCACTGATTCCAACTTCTTCACGGATGAATTGACGCGTCAATGCTGCTACGCCGCCGGCCACTGCTGTGGCTTGAGAAGTGCCGGAAAGCGAGGTGTAAACGTCGGCTCCGTTCCCATGAGTTTCAGTGGAACATGAAAGACCAGGGGAGGTTTTTGCTTCTTCAGCACGTCCTGAGCAAAGGTCAACGCCTGGCGCTACTAAGTCGGGTTTGATGCGTCCGTCGAGGCTTGGACCTTGACTGGAAAAAGTTGCAACTGTCCCAATGGTGGCGCCGGTGCCAGATGCTCCGATTGCGAGGACGTTCTTTGCGGTCCCCGGTGCGGTGACTTGCGAAGCACCTTGTGCGCCACGGTCGCCGACAGAGAACAGCGGTAGCATGTCGGGTTTGTCGTGAACGAGAATGTCAACGGACCGTGAATCTGCAGTGTATTGCCCGTAATTTCCGTTGGCGCCCCAAGCGTTGATGGCGACGCGAGCGGTCATCTGTTCGGCGTCACGAAGCATGTCGTAAATGGAGCCAATGCGACCAAACACACCAGTGGGATCGTGTTCCAATGCATACATCACAAGATCCGCATTTGGAGCAATTCCTGTTGCAGTGGTGTTGCTTGCACCGCTTCCGAGGGTTGAAACTGCAATGTGTGTGCCGTGGCCTGTGTTCGAATCGGCGGGCGATGCATCGAGTCCAAATTGAGTGTACACTGCTGCAACCCTGCCTGTCAGGTCGGGGTGATCTTGATCCAACCCCGTATCGGCAATGGCAACCATTTCACCCGAGCCATCGAGCGTGAATGAAGCGTTATTGCGCACATCGATGACACCGGAAGCGGCAGCAGCTAGCGCATTGTGCAGGTTGAATTCGGCTGCTGGTTCGACCCAAATAATCCTGCCATCTTGAACGGCGTGGGCGATGAAGGCATGAGATCGCTGTGCTTCGAGGTGAACTTCACAAACACCAACGCCACACCATGCCTCTTCCGCACCCATGCGGATGAGGTCAAGACTCAATTGCTCGAAGCCTCCAAGCCCAAGGTCACTGGACGGGACAAGAGTAAGGCGTTCTGCGTGGAAGCCATTGGCCAATGAAGAATCAATTCTCCATCCCGGATGCTGTGCGCCAACCCAGCGAACATCATCGTCTTCGTGGAGGGCCCGAATTGAGTCAACTGGCGGTTCAGCGAGGCGAACCAACCAACCTTCATCACCGATGAAATCGACGGGTGTGAATCCGTGGCGAGCAATTAAGTCGTCCAGAATAAGACCGTTATGGGCGTGGAGTTGAACGATAGCCAAACCTGTGCTGGAGAAATCGTTAGCATCAAACAGACCGTTTGCTGGAACTGGATGTTCCCCCAACAGTGGATCGAAAGTTCCGATGTTCATGTTGAGGAGCCCGGATGCTGGTTGCAGTGGAACCCGGAGCGTTTGTGTTGGTGTTGCTACGTGCCACATCGAACTGGCAAGAACCAGCCTTTGCTCCTCAGAAAGTGCCACAGGAAGTTCTGCGCCCTCAAGTTCTGCATCGGCTGAACCGGCGGTCAAAAGTGGTGAAAGGGAGGTAAAGACCAGCAAAACAAGCATCAGAAATGGTTGGCGCAGTGCTTGCATGCCATTCCGACCTGTCGAACCCTTTTGAAAACGCCCCTTGCTTGTGCCCCTACGGGGCAAGGTATGGCATGCGAATCACAGGTGGTTGTAAGCTGAAATGGCTGCATCTGTTTTGGCAACAGAAGCCATCCAATCCGACTCAACACCCATCAACGCTCGAATGGCGTCGACGTTCTCGGGAATCACGTCTGATTCTTGGTGAATCGCTTGGAAATAGTACAGCGTATTTCCTTCAAGTTTTACGCCATCTTCCCAAACAAAGATCTCATGCAAATCGCCCCACTTTCGCCCGATGTCTCTGGCAAACTCCATCACTTCTGCCGTGGTTGTGATTCCAGTTTCCGCTCCGTTCATAATGACGAGCCGAGGGCGTTGCGACCACATTGACAGCACAGATTCGGTGGTCAATCCGTGCCCTTCAGGAAGGGTTGCCACAATGACGTGGACGTGCATGAGTGTGGTCGGGACGGCAACCGCCATCGAGTTGATTTGGATTTCTGGCTTAACGGTCATGACGTCTGGACCGTGGTGAGAGGGGACCTTGAGCACCGGTTTGATGGCGTTGATTGGACCCTTGCTCGAGTCGCCTGGATCTGCCGCCCGGCGAATCATTGTGCACTCAACCGACAATGAGCCGCAGTGTTCGTAAAGCGGGACCAATGTGCGAGAAAGCCCGGTGGTGTTGCACGACACGACCCGTGTGCCCTCAACATTCAGGTTCTGAGCGTGGTTAGCAGAGGAAGTGTAAGACATACCCGTCATAGCGTGTTTTTCGCCGCCTTGGAAGATCCACTTTACCCCGGCAGATTGGTACTTTTCTTTGTTGGATGCTCCGACCTTCCCCGGAGAGCAATCGATGACGATGTCGGCGATGTTGAGCAAATCAGTGAGTCCACCGTGACAGGTGTAGCCAGCATCTGCAAACGCAGCAATCCGGTCTGCATCATCGTAGGTGCAATAGATTGGGTAGCCTTTGCGCACGGCTAAGTCGCAACCAAAGGCTGGCCGTGTTTTTGTCACGCCGACTATTTCCATGTCGTCTTGTGCATCGACAGCGTCTGCAACCCGCTTTCCGATCGTTCCGTATCCGTTTATTGCAACCTTGATGGCCATGGTTCTCGGTAGTGATGCCCTCGTAGACCCTCTATTAACAAATCGTTGAATCTTGTATGTTTCTTTGCACGAGCCCCGCTTGCTTGAAGTTCGACAAAGATGGCCAAAATCAGCGGTTCCCTACGGGAGGCTATTTGGACGGGAAGCAACAGCGTTTCATTATGGCCGAGGCTCATGATGTGGTTGACCGCTCCTTCAACATCAACTCCAAACTCGGACCTCGGCTCATTGCTGCAGCCGAACAAAACGCAATTCTTCGCATTGGTTGGACCAATGCGGGCGAACCTGTTCCCAAAAATGGAGAACTCGGCCTTTGCCCAAACCTTCCAAAAGGCGCACGGATGAGGGCCCTCGGAACCTTGGGGTCATGGACGGCTCCGTTTGGCAGCGGTGGAACATTCACCCTCCAAGGCGATGCTGGCGGATTCCTCGGAGCAGGAAACCGTGGAAATACGATTGTCTGTGAACGGTTGGCTGGGGATTACGCAGGCTATGCAATGAACGACGGAAAGATAAGCATTCTCGACGGGGCTGGAAACGATGCAGGCGCTCACATGTCCGGAGGATTGCTCATTGTCCGAGGTGCTGCAGGATCCCGCGTAGGCGGTGGAATGATCGACGGCTTGATTGTGATTCATGGCGATGTTGGCAGCGATCCGGGAGCCGGCATGAGCGGTGGTCGAATTATCATCAACGGGCGATGCCCAACACCTCCCCCTGGCGTCTCATTGCGCCCTCTGACAGCCGCAGAAGTGAAGGCAATTAACAAGCAATTGAACGATGAAGAATTGCATGTTCCAAGCGATGCAGTGTGCTTAACCGCCGCAGAAACAATCGTCATCGAAGGCGAAGGCGGTCAAATGTCATCTTCGGATTTGTCAATGGTTGGCCTTGTGCCGGACGAGCGGCACCACACTCCTGATTACGCAACTTACGACACTGTGACCCTCATAGGCGAGCGGGGCGGAGAGGCAACCCCAAGCGCACTGCCACTCCCACTCATGGCCATTATCGAAGACGGTGATGAACTTCATCTTCCAAGCGATGCCCTACCCCATGCGGTTCAGTTGTTGAACCAGCAGCCGTTCTTAGCCCGCTCGAATCCACGAAGCGTGGACTATGTTCTTCTCGACAAGCACAACCTCTCTAACGCACCTGAGCTGTTGGCTGCCTCGGCTGGCGCTGTGATCGATTTCGATAACATGCCTGCCATGAACTCTGAACAAATTGACGGCTTTCTGGTTGCCGTTCGCACCCTTCTTGGTCGAGACAAACCCTTTGCTTTCCTTAACGCATTGGGGCGAATCACAAACCTCCATGTTCGAGCAGCGCACCACGGGGCAGACATCGCATTCGCCCGAATTGAAGACGGCAGCGGGGTCGCAGAAGCAGCAGCGCTACCGCTTATCGGTCGTTCGGCAAAAGCACACCTCGAAGAAACTTACACCGATGCCGGCGTTCTTTTGGGCCTTTCTGCCAGCGCTCACGACGTCGCCGTCCTAAGGGCATCAGGCATCAAAATCATAGCGTGTGAAGTCCCCATGGCCGAGGCACAAGACCTCGTCCATTGGCTGCAAAGCATTCACCAAGAGTTGGCTGAAATTTTGTCAAGGCTTGGCGTTGAATCCATTGATAGCCTGCAAAGGCAAAACTTACGCGCTCTGGACCACGAAACAGCCGCAATTAGCGGTTTGCGCCTGGTTGGCTATGAACGACCGCTCCCCCATTGGTTCGCTCGGTAGGTGATATTATGCCTACCATCTCTGTCGAACAATCCCTCATCACTCAATTGCTTAGTGCGCACGGCATCAGCAATGATATTGAACGAATGGGTGACGAATTACCACTCCTTGGAACGGACATCGACGGCTGTGATGAGCGCACATTGGACATTGAGATCTTTCCAGATAGGCCAGATTTATTGTCGGGGGAAACGCTGACCCGCGCAATTCGCCCTTTCCTCTATGGCGCAGCGGCAAAACCCGCTCTTCACGTGCAGGAAGGGCAAATCGAAATGTCAGTGGATGCATCCCTGGAGCACGTCCGTCCGATCATTCTTGGTGCTGTTGTCCGGAATGTGAACACCGGTTCAACACCTGAAGAAAACGAGGCGTTCATCAAAGCCCTGATGGACCATCAAGAGAAATTGCACTTCGCTTTGGGAAGAGGGCGCAAACGCGCTTCGATTGGCGTGCACGACCTCGAGACGCTTGCACCACCATTCCGTGTCATGACCGTTCCCGGCGACATGAAATTCACCCCTCTAGCGATGAGTGGTCCAATGAGCATCACGGAAATATTGGGGCAACACCCCAAAGGCGTTGATTTCGCTCATCTGCTCGAAGGTATGGAACAGTACCCCGTGATCGTCGATTCAAACAACGCAGTCCTTTCCTTCCCCCCGATCATCAACGGCAACCACACGACGGTAACCTCGACAACAAGGGATTTTTTCATCGATGTCACTGGTTGGGACCGCAGGGCTTGCGAATCCAGTCTCATGCTCATTGCAAGCCAACTTGAAGAGCGCGGTGGAAGCATCGAATCAGTCAAGGTAACAGGCTTTGATGGCACCAAAGAAACACTGCCGAACCCTTCCCCAATGCACCACACGGTGACGGACAGATTGCTCGATGGTTTGCTTGGAAGATCGTTGAGCGATGAAGAGATTCGCACAGCCATCAACCGAATGGGTGGAGCTTACCTCGGACGCGCACCCGCTGAAGCAGCACCTGCGCGTCAGCCAGAGAACATGGCAGATGTAGTAGCAGGCGACAATCTTCTGACCTTCGAGATGCCTCGGTGGAGGTTCGACATCCTCCATCCAATTGATTTGGTTGAAGATGTTGCCATAGGCCACGGTTTCGAAGACCTTGGCAGCGATGTTCCAAAAGCCCCTCTTACCGCACTGCCCCGACCCGATGGCCATATTCGCCGACGGATTCGCGACTCATTGCAAGGGCTTGGGCTCATGCAGGTTCAGTCGCTTACCTTGTCCAACGACATCGACCAGTTCGAAGCCATGCGATGGCCTGCAATGGGGGATGTAACAAGAATCACCAACCCCATCACGATTGAACATACCCTGCTTCGCCAATACCTCTTACCGGGTTTGTTCAGATTGCTCGCATCAAACCGCCACCACGATTTGCCTCAAGCCGTTTACGAATTGGGAACGGTGGTTCGAGATCATAAAAACGGTGACAGGTTTGCTTTCTTGGTGGCAGAACAAAACGGTGGATTTGCCGCAGTGCGAGGACGAATCCAAGCCATCATGAGGGATTTAGGGGCCGAGTCGTATTCTATTGAACCACTCGGAGGAAGCATGGGACCATGGCTCACTGGTCGTTCAGCCAAGGTTGTTATCGACGGTATCCACGTCGGATGCTTTGGAGAAATGGACCCTCACATCGGCAACCACTACGAACTGAAAGTGCCTTTGAGTGGTGCTGAATTTGACATCAAAGAACTTGAACGGGCCTTACCTGATCCTGTATGAGGTGAAGTCATGTGCGGAAGATTCGCATTGGCTCAACCCCCCATCGAGATTGCAGAGGCGATCGGTGCTGAACCTCTTTCGGCCCTTACGCCTTTCACGCCCTCTTGGAATGTAGCCCCGACGCATTGGGTTCCGGTCATCACAGAAAATGGCCTCAGTCAACGGTCCGCAGCACCTCGGCATTTCCGACTGATGCGCTGGGGATTGCGACCGCAGTGGGCCAAGTCAACAACGCATGAACCAAATAACGCTCGATCTGAGACCGTTCATGAGAAACCAATGTTCAAGCACGCATGGGCTCATCGCAGATGCGTGGTGCCGGCTGATGGCTGGTATGAATGGATGAACACGGTTCAAGGAAAGGTGCCATGGTACCACCAGCGCATCGATGGCGGCACATGTTGGCTCGGTGCAATTTGGGAATCTTGGTCGTCCCCTAACGGCGATCATGTCGAATCATTTGCCTTGTTGACCGTGGAGGCGAATGAGGATGTTCGAGAGGTCCACCACAGGATGCCGCTTCTTCTCGAAAAGGATGAAGTCGGAAGGTACCTCGCCGGGGAGGATCTAAGGGCGCAACCTGACCCACTTCGAATCGATCGGCATGTCGTGAGCCGCGATGTGAACTCCGTTCGAAACGACGGACCTCACCTGATTGATTCTGTTCCAACCCTTTGGTGATTACGAATAAGGATGGTAAGCACCTTGTTGATCACGGACGTGAGCAACGGGGTCAAATGAGCCATCAGATTGGCGTTGGTAATGATAACCATCGGTGTGATGAACCCACTCGATTCCCGAGTCTGGTTCCGGCTCATGTTGAATGGGCGTTGTTTGTTGGCTTGATGCCACAATGCCGTCGTAGCGTTGTGATTGTTCCTCCGCTCGCTTTACGTTTGCCTCACCGTTGCCAAAAAAAGACAAGGCCGCTTTGTAATCCGCTTGCTGCTGCTCAGTTTGCGCATCTTGTTGTTCGGTATCATCGGTTTTGCGATACACAATAGGGCTTGGTGCTTCTTCTTCCAAAGCCAACAATTGTTTCTTTTTCCCGAAGGGCCAAATTGGTGCCATAGGTGGCCCAATTAACACCTGTTGATGAACAATGCGCACAAGCAGCGACACATGTGTGGGGTCACTTTGAAGTGGGTCACGGCGTGGACGAAGTATGCGCTGGGGTCTCATCATCCTGATGTTGTTGCTCCATGGCCTCACGCCAATGGCAAGCACATTCACTCAGGCGGAAGGCGTTACAGCAAGGGGCACTGACGCAGCCTTGCTCGGGCTCTCCGAAACGGTTGTCCATCGAAATGAATTGGTCGAAGTACCCTTCACGCTGCACAACACTGGCTCCGAGGATGCAACCTTTACCATCAATGCCACAAGCATTCCAACCGATTTGAGCGTCTCGGGATTGCCCCTGACACACACGCTCGAGGCTGGTTTCTTGAAGGCACTGAAGTTTAACCTAAGCGCAAGCGCGACGGCGACCTATGGGGTTGTGAGTTTTCCATTGCTGCTGGCAATTGACGGAGAAGCCTCCTCAATTCAAGCCAACCTCAGCGTCATCATTGCCCCCTACTCACGATTGGATTTTGGCGTTCAAGGCGTCTCTTCGTTCATCAGCGATGCTGGAACCAGAACATCGGTCGCTGTCAACATTACCAACAACGGATCGTATCCCGATGATGTGACCTTCAACCTCTACACCCAAAGTGGATGGAATTGGGGTTGGAACATGAACAATTCAGACGATGTGAATGCGTTCGAAACCCTGCAACCAGGCCAATTGTCCTACGTGTATGTGTGGGTCGATGTCCCCCTTGTCACAAATGGAAGCCCTCTTGCCGGTACGGGTCCTCGGTTCCAGCTCAAAGCCGTATCGAGTGTGGATAACGCAATTTCACAATGGTCATTCGACTTGATCTTGGGGGTCTATCGAAACGCCTCCATTGATGTGAAAGGTCCTGATTTAGTGCTCGACCCTGGAGCAAACGGACGAATCCAAATTGATGTTCGAAACGTTGGAAACACCAACAACAGGCTCAACATCACCCTCCAAGCAATCGATTCAGACGGTCAACCGCTTGCAGGCCAGCCGCTGCAAGACCGAATTGCTCGAAACGGCTGGACAATGGCCTTGTTCAACGGCCTTGAAGGGCTACAACTTGCACCCAATGAAACACGATCCATTGAAGTTGGTTTCCAGGCCCCTGGCGATTACTTTGGAGAAATGGATGTCCGTTTGAGGGTGTTTGCCGAAGGGGCCGCTGAACGGGTGAGGACCATCGATGTCAGTGCGACAATTGAATGGAAGCGCAACGCAACTGTTCAATTGAGGTCAGATGAATGTCAATCGCTGCTTCCAAATGGCACATGCAGCGCCTCAATTTTTATTGAGAACACAGGGAACGCAAGGGACACATTTACCCTAGACTTGTTAAGTTCGCCCGCTGATGTTTCGGCGGTAATCACCACCGGAAGCGTGAGTTTAAATCCATACGAATCGGTTGTCTTAGAGGCTGTTTCGCTCACCGCTAGCCCTGATGCACTCGCATTCACAACCGGTGATGTAACGGTTGCAGTCAGGCTTGGAGGGCAACAGTCAACGCTGAGTGAAGTCGCCATTCCCACAAAAATAGCCCCTGTCATTCTATGGGTGTTTGAAGACATCGTCGAAGAGGTGGACGCCCGAGGCCGGCTCTCCATCACCATGACCGCCCGCAATGAAGGCAACGCGGTCGATGGGTTGTTGGTTCAACTCCAATCCTCCCATTCCACACCATTGTCGTTTATTCCCCCCTTCATCGCAGTCTATGAGGAAGGAATTGAAAACCCCCGCTCGTATGAAATCACTGATATTCCAATTGGCTTTAATTTCACAATCGAGGCTTGGGTTGATTTGCCTCAAGATCAGAAAAGCAACGGGACGGTGTATGTGAACACCACCGTTCGATCTCAATTGGCTCCAGATGAACCCTTCGTTCACACAAGCACAGGGGCTTACCTCGGCGTGGCTTGGCAGCCCTTGGAAGAGGATGGAGGTTGGTTTGATGTGAGTGCAATCGTGGACGCAACGGTTGGAATCCTGAGTGCGTGGATTTGGGTTATTCTCTCCTTGCTCATCTCTGTCGTCATCGTTCAAAAAGCAGTTTCCGCTCGCAAAGAAAGAAACGCACAACAGGCATTGTTCAACGAAATCCACGCTCCCAAAGAACAGGAACAAGCCCAAGATTGGATGCAAAAATTCGGTGAGCGCAAGGCACCGGTGGCCGAACCTTCACCGTTGGCAGTGTCCGCTAAACACTTCCAAGAAGCCTTCACAAATCGCGCAGGTGAACCAACAGAAGCACCTCAGCCAGTGAGTTCTGAGGTTCATGGTGCTGCTGCCCGTGCATTGGATGCTCAGGACAACCAACGGACCATTGGAATCGCAGATGAACTGCTGCTCGATATTGCTGCAGGAAATGTGGCCCAACAAGTGAGTGACAAGTCGGTGTTACCTGACGTCGACGTTGCTCAAAACATGACCGTCCGTCACGATCCCAAAGAAATCTTAGCCCCCACACCCCATCCCGTTCATTCACCTTCTGTGCCTTTGCCGGTGCCACACTCAACGATGGATTTAGACGAATTGGATGTGTGAACTGGCATGTGGTCTGCCGGTGTTGATGAAGCAGGAAGGGGCCCCGTTCTTGGACCACTGGTTGTTGGAGCCGTGGCTGTTCCTGAAAGCGATGTGCCCATGCTCATCGAGCATGGAATACGCGACTCAAAAGACCTCACGCATGCAAAACGCGTCGCTATGGCCACCTGGTTTCATGAGCAGGCAAACCAACGCGGTTGGTTGCATCAACTCGTGGTATGCCCACCGCCTCGAATCGATGCAGCCGTCAACAACAACGGGCTCAATTTGCTCGAGGTCGAACTTTTTGCAGAAGCCCTCAACCCGTTGAAGTCCATGGTCCAAGATGGCGTTCACATCCTCAATGATGCCTGTGATGTCAACGCTCAGCGTTTCACCGACCGAATTGCTGCAAGGCTTTCACAATGGCCGTGGCCCATGAGTTCAATGGCATCAGAGCACAAGGCAGACACAAATCATGTCATTGTAGGCATGGCGAGTATCTTGGCCAAAGTCAAACGCGATGAAGCGATTAAACAACTGACAGACGAACTCGGTTTTGGTATCGGTTCAGGATACCCCTCAGATCCCAACACTCGCGCCGCGTTGCCAAAACTGCTGGAAGGCAAGCAGCCACATGAATCGCTCCGTTGGTCTTGGAAAACCGTGCACCGTGCTTGGCAAGAACTGCATGGGGAACCAGCCCCAACCCGTTCTTGGAACGAAAAAAACCAACGCACGCTGTTTGATTGAGAATCATTCAACCAAGCCAAGCAATTGATGAAGGAAAGGCCACAGGCACCAATGAGTCCCATGACCTGGTCACCCGATGAAGCAACACTTGCTGCGTTCCGTCACCTCGCATTGCAAAATGCAATCGAATACGAGGGCAAAGCAGCGCCTGGTTCAGTGATTGGACGATTGATGGGGTCGCGTGCCGATTTAAGACCGCATGGAAAAATCATTTCTCCGTTGATTGCCAAGGCCGTGGCAGAGGCAAATGCAATGGCCACCAGTGAAGGACTTGATGCACTACGAGCCATCCTCGAAATTGAAGCGCCTCACCTCTTGGAAAAAAGAGAGAAGCAGGAGCGACGGGTTGGTCTACCAGAACTCAAAAATGCTGAAAAAGGCAAGGTGGTCTTACGCTTTGCACCAAATCCAAACGGTCCGATGAGTTTTGGACACGCACGAGGCATCGTGATCAACGGCGAATACGCAAAGGAATGGGAGGGCGAACTCATACTACGATTTGACGATACAGATACGGTTGTCAAACCTCCCCTACCTCATGCATACCAAGAGATTGAGAACGAGGCGACCTCGTTGTTGGGCTTTGCGCCACACCGAGTCGTGATCGCAAGCGATCAAATCCCCCACTACTACGAGCATGCAGAAAGGATGCTCAATGCAGGCTTTGGTTACGTGTGCCAGTGTTCTGGTGAAGCATTCAAAGTGTTCCGTGTCGAGAAGAATGAATGCCCTTGCAGGCAAAATTCATCTTCGCTCAACATGGAGCTGTGGAACAAGATGCTGGACGGAACATTCAATCCTGGTGACGCTGTTGTCCGGGTAAAAACCGACATGACGCTGAAGAATCCTGCCTTGCGGGATTGGCCTGCCCTGCGCATGCAAGACACAGAAAACCACCCCCACCCACGCCCGAGCATTGGGTCGAAGTACCGTGTTTGGCCCCTTCTGGATTTCCAAAGTGCGGTCGAAGACCACCTGCAAGGCGTCACACACATCATCCGAGGCAAGGACTTGATGGATTCAACTCGTAAGCAAACACTCCTCTACCAGCACTTCGGATGGACCTACCCTGAAACCATGTACTGGGGCCGAGTGAAAGTTCACGAGTGGGGAGGGTTTTCAACCTCACAAATGCGAAGGGATATCGAAGCAGGTATGTTCACTGGATGGGACGATCCACGCTTGCCGACCCTCTCTGCACTCACCCGCCGGGGCATTACCGCTGAAGCACTGCGGGCGTTTTGGATTGAACTGGGTGTGACTCAGAAAGATATTTCAGTCCCTCTATCTGCTCTTTTCTCACACAACACAAAGCAAATTGATGACGGCGCCCCTCGGCTTTCGTTTATTCGCTCCCCACAGTCGTTTGAGTTGCATGGTGAGCATCCAGAACAGGTTGAAGTGGATGTGCATCCGAATCACCCAAAAATGGGCCAACGCGTCTTTGACCTGAACGGGACGGCTCTTTGGATTGAACAAGAAGATGTCATGAAAGGAAACCTACGCCTGAAAGGCTTCGCTGATGTAGCCATTGAAGGCTCGAACGCAACAGTAGAATCAATCGAGCGCCAAGACCAACGCCCGATTGTTCATTGGCTCACCAACGCACAGAGCAAAGATGGAACATTGATCGTCGCCAAAGACGGAGAACTTCTTGAGTTTAACGGGCAAATGGAACGCCATAACTACCCAGAAGGAACAATGGTGCAACTTGAGCGCATTGGCTATGGACGGGTGTTGGACGCTACGACAATTCTGTTTAGCCACGCTTGATGCCAGTGAAGGAAAACTCATAGGGGGCATCTGTCCTCAAGAAGAACATGGCAAAGACCGTGGCAGACTTGGATTTGGATGATGAACACATTACAATTGGCGTCCAAGACACGCTTCAGGAAGGTGCTCGAAGGATGCTCAGCATCTCTGGAGGCATCGTGGTCGTGCTCAATGATAAAAACAATGTCAAAGGCGTTTTAGGTCACAACCAATTTTTGAAAGCGATGTCGGAATCAGCCGATCCGGCCGAAGCAAAGTGCGCCGAATGGATGGAAATGGATTTCTTACAGGTGCACCAAACCGACAAGCTCAAGCAGGTTCTTTCTGAAATCAAAAAGCGCTCTCCGCAAGCCGTTGTAGCCGTCGATGAAAACAATGAGTTCTGCGGTTACTTCTCACCAAGTGATTACCAAGAAGCCTCAAACCTCGTAAGCACCATGAAGTCACTTGGTATGTGATTCAGGCTACGAGTTTGATCACACGAGAGCAACCAGCGCATGCAAAGCGGAGCGGTCGCTGATCGCTGATGACTGCGTTATTGGTTGAACAAGCAGGACAAGGTATGCTCGGTGTGTTCAGGAGCGCCAATGCTTCCTCGGAAGCACGTATCCTTGGGCTCGCAACAGCGGTGACCCACCACAGAACGATGGTGAACGCAACAGCACCACCCACGAACAGAGGGGGATAGGCAAGGAAGTGAATCACTGCCACAAGTGGAATCAACACCATTTCCAACAGCAAAGCCTTGCGGGCTTTGGTTCGTGACATTCGAAGAGCAACCATGAGGCCGAAGAACATGCTGATACCAATAACGATCAAAATCGGGAGCGGTGCGTACAATGGGGTGTTGGTTGGAACGAAACTGAATGTAAAATCTTCATCCTGTTGAAGATCGGTGGCGGTGATTGTGATGCTTTCACCCCACGGGAACCTTGAGTGAGATATGCTTACTTCATCAGATTCCAAAATCTTGGCATCAACGAAGGCAGAGAATCCAGTGGATGTCCCTTCAAGGGTCAGAGTGATGTCTGACCAAAGCGGAGCAGGCTGAACGATGACGAAGTTACGAAGGAAGGCCAACTGAAGGTTCACTTCGAGGAATTCAGAGGTCTGGAAGATCAGGGTGACCGGATGGTTCACAACGTCCTGCTCGCCATTCAAGTCAAGGTCGATGGAGATGGTCTCGAAGTTTCTGAAACTCCCGAGCAACTCTTCCCCATCAATGCCCAGACCAACACTGAGGAAGTAAGAGCAAAGACCGGACGAAGTGGATGCTCCGGTCAACATCTGGCGTTCAAATTCATTAATTTCGTTTGGTTCGATGGTCCGACTGAACCGTTCATCTTCTGTAACGGAACCTTCCTGGAAACTCTTCAAGACCGGCGAGAGGTCGGTCACGTCATCTCCTATGTGATCGAGGCCCCAGCGCATCCAAAAGGCCATTTCGCCACCAATGGTAATGCTCGTTTCTCTTGTCAGAAGAACGGACCCATCTTGGTTTTGAATGTCAAAGGTTCCAACCACATCGACCGGACTTCCGTCCCCATTCGTTTGCAGTGGTTCATCAGGAGGGTAGTAAGTCCCAGTACCAGAGTTGGAATCGAAGGTCTCAATCACGAAAACTGCGCTCCCCGACAGAGTGCTGCTGCCAGCCTGAAGCACGAGTTCTACTTGTGCTTCAACCGATTCTTCACCACCTGTCGCTTCGAGCCAAGTCCAGGTAATTCGTACTCCATCGCCTTGCGATGTTTCAATCGGGTCACCGCTGACTAAGACCCCGTTGACGCGCATGTCGAGCGAATCAGAGTTGGACAAGATCTTGGTGCCCCAATAGGATTCGATGACGACGGAGAAGTAAACCTCAGAGCCATCGATTTCGGGTTCTAAAAGCGTGAGCGAAACAAGAGGCATGTCGCCTTCGAGCACGGAATCGCTCTCTTCGCTGCCCCATTGGAACTCAAGTTTAGCATCGCCAGCAGGCAGGCTAAACACCACGGTTTGGGCGGTGATGGTCAACACGATATTGCTCGATGATGTGATCGAGGTGGCTTCGACCTCAATATCGAAGGTCAAGGTCCCAGTGCCTTGAGCCAAAAATGAGTTGCCTGCAGGGGTTGCTGCTGAGAAGGTCTGAGAACCAATTTGAAGGGATGCTGTGGCGTTGACTTGTGCTCCCGCTGCGTTGGTGACCTCATACGCCATGCTCATGCTCCACGTGGAGGCAGGCACCTGTCCAGGCCAAACTTCGGGGAGCGACCACGTACCGACTGTTTCTTCTGAGGAAACGGCGGTGGCAATTGTTTTGGTCATGGTGGTTTCGCCAAGATCTTGAATGAAGGGTGAAAGAGTTCCGCTGCTGTCTGAGCCAATAAGGTGCAAAGAAACGCCGACTGAATCACAACAAACTACGGTGTCTTCAGCCTCAGCCGTACCGATGAAGGAGGCGTTCATGGGGGCGAGCAAGGCAAGAAGAAAAATTGAGGCAAAAAGAAATGGACGCCATGACATAGTTCTCACCTAAGAAACACCAAACGGACATGGCTCATAACATACACGATGGTTCGTGAGGGAAATTGGTCAAAGTGCCTTTTCCAAGAGAGCGCCAAGTTCCTTCTCAAACAAGGAGACAACTGCCTCACCGACTTCCCCTTGGAGGTCGTCCGGAAGCAAGCGAAGCCCGAGCCGTGTTGCGGCTCTGGTGGCTTTCAACTCTGCATAGATTGTCCGGGCCTTGGTATGGAAATAGTAAGCGACCGCTTCTTTAATTTCAGCCTTAAGTTCTGGGTCTTCCTCAACTTTAGTTCGAATGTGAGACTTGAGTTCATCCTTCACCAAATCCCTGAAGGCTTCGATGACAAGGTCCTCTGTCGACATCAATTCTTGGACTTGGTTGCGAATGCTTCCCGTTAGAAGTCGTTCTATGGCCATAACCGACCGTAGGGGCGATGAGGTTTCAATCCGTCGATGAAGGTGAGGCGATTAAAGACCCGTGAACAATGAAGAAATCTGCCAATTTTGAAGCATGAATTTTCGCATCGTCGCTTCCATCTGGCCATCCACCCATGGTCTGATGCACTTGACTCACCACATCGATCGGGTGTGTACCTACGAGCAAGCGGTGCCAAATTAACTCCTCAATGCGGGGGGTGGAAAGTTTAGGATCGTTGAGGCATGGTAAAACCAACTCTGACAGCGCTTGGGTTCGAGCCTCAACATCCATCTTAGGCCATGCCTTTGTCAAGCGATTTAACATTCGAGCCGATAGGTTTGGAATCATTGCATTGGAGGGCGATGGAACATCAGGAAGGGCCACAACACGGATGGAACCCTCATCGCTTAACACGTCACGGATGGACGTATGAACTGGATCAAAGGTTGTGTCGAGGGCTTCCCTCAACCACAACCCAGTTCCGGCAAAAGGCCGCAGGCGTCGCACTCTGGCACCGTTAGGAGCAAGCGCAGAGGCAATGGCTGCGCATTGAGCGACGACATCTAAAGCACCGTGCCGTTCGCTTTTGGAAGCACCCAGACGCACGGAAACGGCAACAGGCGTAAGGTGGTGGTACGGTTTCTCTTTCAGATCTTCAAGCGCCCATGTGTCTTCAAAGGGATCGAGGAACAAGAGGCAACCATCCTCAACATGTTGAGGGTGAATCACTTCATCTCGAGGCAAGGTTCGGTGAGGGGGCATGAAGCGACGGGCGTAAGGCACACCAAGGTCGAGGCAGGCTGCTTCAATGAACGACAAGCTGAGAACGCCCACTGCATCTGCAGGGGCGTGAATATGAACCATTGAAGCGGTTCGTATGTGATCGCAAATCGACTCAATGCGGGGTTGAATGTCTGTGAACGGGGCGGATGCTAGCAGGTCATTCATCTCCGGCACCGCTCGTATGGTGTCGGTCGTTGTTCATCAGCCTGTCGCGAGGGCACATTGGTTGTGCATCACTCGACCATGAGCCGGAGTTCTTCTCGCTTGTATCGCCATTCGGATGGCAAGCGACCTTCGGCCTTGTAGTAGTTCGCCAATCGGCGAATCTTTGCTTCAGTGATTTCGAGGGATCGCTTGTTGTGAAGGTCCTTGTGGTTGCCGCTGCCGATGTGGTTGATGATGCCGACTGCTTGACGCATGAGGTTCATCATGTCTTCAGGGTAGGTGCCACCAATGTTGTTCTCCAAGAGAACAGCGCCAATGCGCTTTCCGAGGACGAGTCGGACGTCAGGGACTGCATGTTGATCGCGGAGAATGGTTCCAATCTCTGCGGTTGTACGGCCTTCCTTTCCGAGGTCAAGAATAAGTTCAGTGACGGCTTTCACATCGGTGTTTGACCACTCTGGTGCTTCGCTCACATGTGGTCGGCTGGAACCGCTCTTTCCTTTGCGTGACTTGTACATACGTGCCATAAGGACATCTCCAAGGAAAACGGCGACTTGTCACCCCTTCTTAATCGCTCCGCATGATATCCTCGCAGGGAGTGGCGGTCAAACGGCAGACTGAGTCGCCGAAGCAACAAAATTCAGAGGCGTTGATGTGACTTTGCCAAGCGCCCCGGCGTTGCCGGCCACTCCCAGCCGGGAGCGTGAGCACGGGCCAGACCAACGACTTCTCCGTTCTGATACACGAGGAGGTCTGCACCGCAACGGATGCTTTCATCGAACTTTTCCACAATCGATCCAAAAATGTCGCCTTTCCAAACCACATCAGATCGCAAATGAACAATCGGCAGTGCATTGGTAGCAGCCAAATCTCTTACAACCGATTTAGAAAGTGAAAAGCCGCCACGGTCAATCGACCAGAGGGCGACTTGCTTCCCCTCTTTTTCTAAGCGATAGCGCGGTGGTTTCCCCCTTACTTTGAGCGGTTGGACCCAAGCGTCGTTGCTCATGTTCTTTCGAGCAACGCTCGAGTAAGTGTCAAGGAGCATCCGTTCGTTTTTCCGGCCACGAGCGCTGAACTCATCAACAGCCCCTCGAACAGCTTCACCGAGCCGTTCAAGAGCGTCATGATTACCAGCGCTGGCACCCTGACGCGTGTCCACAATCGGAATCGAGTCGTGAGTGAGTTCCATGCCCGAGTGGTTGATGATGCGTTTGTAGGCGTGTCGATTGACAAAACGCTCAAACATACGCTTGATACGAGCTTCTTCATCACCTGTCCATTCCCCTGTCACAGGAAGGTCGTAATGGGCCGCTGGCCAGACCTCTTCAAGGTCCCTTGGCACCAAGCCAAGCGGGGACGTCACCATCACCTCGTGGCAAGCACTCGTTCCGATGGCTCGAATAAATCGGCCATGGGATTTTGATAAGCGGTAGGGTTTTCTTGCTGAACACGGCAGAAGGATGAGGATTGTATCCAATCCGTGGGGAGCGAGGTATTCGGTGCTGATGAATGACTCCCAGTCTGCGATGAGTGGATCGCTCTGTATGGAAGCGCTGTGGCATGGGAAACCGTGCGTTCGGGCCACATGGGAGGTCAACAAACCAGGTACGGTTGCACACAATGCATCGTGGCGTCGAAGGTGTTCCACTGAACGAGCGCTGTTGAGGGATTGACGGTCAACGAGAGCCCGCATCTGATCCGTCGCCAGGGCGGCGCGGACCTCGGCTATGGCTGTGGTCCAATGTTCGACCTGTTGCGCCATGGATGGAGTTTCACCCATTGAAGGTACGCAATACCGCGGACCTTGCCCTGTCAACACCACACCTGCGGCGTTGGCTTGGCGGCTTCTGGACAGATCGAAAAGGTCCACGCCAAACCATGTGAGAAGAGCGACGTTATCGGGTCCACCAAGCCCAGGCGTCCAAAGAAGAGCACCTGGAAACCGTCGCTTGAGGACAGTGATGGCTTCGACCAGTTTCCCTGGCTGCGCTGCCAATTGGAGGGCATCGACCAAAACGACCACATCGGGAAGAAGGGAAGGATCCATCAAGGCTTCATCATGGTTCAGACGTTGCCAAGAAACGGGGAGAAGTTGGGCCGTTTCAGCCGCTTCGCCAGCATCCGCCTCATCGAGTGAAGGTGGCAAGACATGACCGACTGAAACCTGCCATGAGGGAGAAGGTGAGTCGAAGTGAGGGGGTGAAAGCGCCAAGCGGCTCGTCAGGGTCAACTTCGAGGGTATGTCTGTTGTGCTGGTGGAGCGGAAGGGGGCGAGAACAGCATCCACATCGATGTCACCGTCGAGGAGCACAAGCGCAGGGGTATGGGCAACGGGGCTCTTGCGATCGCCCAAAGCCCACATGCGTGCGAAGCGATGGCGAGCAACAACGCTCCGGCCTAAACCCTCCTCCATGTGCTGGCCTGCGGCCTATGCTTCTTGAAAGATTGGAAACAATTCGTGGCCTACCTTGAAAGCGAGTGTCCAACAGCAGGCTTCATGGACGGCCCAAAACTAAGGTTTACGGCTGTTTTCATGGTGGCCATGTTGGCAGGAATGTTCTTCATTGCCCCCGCTGGGGCGGCAGAGGATTTAGCAGGTCGAGCATCGGATGAAACCGTTCGCGACGGACGAGTGATTGGTGTCTTAACCGTCCCTGATCAAACCTACGAACGGACCTGGACGCACCGTCAAGGAGAATGGTCAAGCCTGGCAGTCGATTGCGGCCAGTGCACTGTTTCTCTCGAATTGGATGATGTGGAAAACGATGTGACCTCATTTTTGAACCTCCAAGCAACGACGGATGGAACGGCAAGACTCAGCATCGTTTCTCCAGTTCAAGAATTTGTCTCTTATTCATTGATTCAAACCGTCGATGAACAGCACCCTACGGTTCGCCCAAGCCCCGGCGAGTCAATGGAAGCAGCCCCCTCTTGGATGTGCGATCAAAACAATTCATGCACCGACTTGTCCAAGGGCCTCGATTCAATTCCTTCGACCGAATTTAGTCCTGGAGAATTCATACTCGGCGTGCTCGACCAAGAGCAAGCAGAATACCTCGCCATAGCAGTGGATGCTGGTACCACAATGGAATTGCAACTGCTTCATGCAACCTCAGACCTTCTTGTGGAAGTGTACATGCAGACAAGCATCGAAACCTTGCTGACACAAAGCCTCGTCCAAAGCGGGCCCCTGCAAGTGAACCAACACTCGGAGTCCACGTACTGGCACGCCGAGGAGGAAGGGAGGATGATTTTGAAAATCTCCTCGGATGCGCCCAACACCGCTTACAGCCTCAAAAGAACGCTTCACACATTCAGTCAAGAGGCGCAAATGATCGACCTCAATTCCACACCAGTCGTCGACGGTCATCACCAAAAATCAATGGTGATTGAAACCACAGAAACTGAGGCCTTAATCATCGATGCCTTGCACAGAAACGCAACCGGACAGGTTGAGCAGTTGGTCGCAGGGCAGTGGCTTTCAGCCGTTAGCCTCGAACTCACCGTCGACGAACCAACCCACATCTATCCCTATCCAAATGCCTCAGCTTTCCGGCTTCAAGTGGAAGGTGAACGATTCGCTCTAGAATTGGGTAAAATGCCGTTTGACGACATCAATTCCAACCTTGAAGCCCCTTCAGTGCGCCCCTCTGGAAAGACGCTTGACAACACATCTTGGCCCCTGCTGCCGGCACCATCTGAACCGCTTGAAGGTGAACTTACCCTTGCCATCCATGACACCGCAGATGTTTACAAAATAGAAATTAACGGATTCGAAGAATCTGTTCACTTGCTTCAAATAAAAATTGTGAGTGAGGATTTGGACATGATCCAGTTGGAGATGTGGGACCTCGACCAAGACACATGGGAGTCGATTGATTTCAGGCTTGTCGGACAGGTGAATGGGAAAGTACAATCTGCCCTTGAACTGTCAAGAGGTACGCATTTCGTGAGGGTTTCACATGTGGATGTGGAGAACGCAACCAACCATACGAGGGGCGATCATATCGCTCCAATCAAGTATGTAATTACAGCGGTTTACACCATGATCAAGGAAGGGAATGAACCCTATTTCCCACCCGACGAAACCACAGTGATGTGGGGTGAAGTGGCCCGTTGGGTCATGGGATTGTTGTTTTTGGCACCATGCGCCTATGTTGCCGTCACCTTTGCTTCAAATCGAAAGTTGGCTCGTGAGATGTCGGAAAAAACAGAGCAACTGAAATGGTTCCAATCGCAAATGGACAGCGGGGAAAAATCCCCGTTCGTGCTCCGAAAATCCTTAGATAAATCATTGCAAGCCATCGCTCAACTCGATTGGGCAACAGCATGCGCCACTTGGGGCGCCACCGATGCAGAACATCGTACCGAAGGCATCAGCATGGCGGTTTGGAAATTAGACCAAAGGCTTGCTAAGTCGGAAGGAGCGCTCCCCTTGATGGTTGCAATTCATGTGATTGAGGGGCATTGGGAATTAGCGGCGTTGCGATTTGATGCACCCGAGGGTGAGGCTTGGGAAGTCGTCAATGTGGAACCAAAATTCCTCTTCCGGGGTGAAGAAATCTTTGTCGATACAATGAGGGGTGGAAACCTTACTTTCTTGACGCTGGAACTGAAGGGCTCTGCAGACCACGTGGATGTGGAACTCAACGGACGATGCAATGGAGAGCCTTCTGCGGCCCGAATGCCTCAAACCATTTCAATGACGAACAAAGAAGAAGAGTGATCAAGCCCTTCGTTCATGAGCGTCCTGCTTAATGCGCTCAATGACGTCTTTGGGGGCGAGAACCGCTTGAAGTTCTTGCAACGCCTTTTTGGATTTCTTGTCAACTTTCTTTGGCATGTGAAGTTTCACAAGAACAATCACATCGCCTCGGCCGCCCGAGCGGCGCCCAGGTAAACCTCGTTTCCTTATTTCGAGCGTTTCACCTGAGTTGGTTCCTGCCGGTATTTTGATTGTGAGGTTTTTTCCATCAAGGTGCTCAAGCGTCACTGAGGTTCCGAGCACTAAATCCGAATAGCCAAGCGGCAGGGACATGATCAAATCCGGACCTGAGCGCTCAAACCAAGGATGAGTTTCAACTTCAATCTCAATGAAAAGGTCCCCTTGTTGTCCTTTTCCTTGAGGTGCAGGCTGCCCTCGCCCCCGCATTCGAAGGCGAGTGCCTTCTTCAGCGCCAGCGGGAATGGAGAATCGAAGGGTTGAGGACTTCATGGATTGGCCCGTACCATCGCAAGGCGAGCAAGAAACGGCAGATGTTTGACCAGCACCTTGGCAGGTTGGGCATTCTCGCACCACATCTTGGACGAAGGGGCCAACTTGTTGACGCATTCGCACCCGTCCTTGCCCGTTGCAATCGGAACATGATTCAGTGCGCCCACCCTCTGCACCTGAGCCGTCGCATTCTTCGCATGTGGCAGGGAGGTCCAATTCGATTTCCTCAGAACTTCCAGAATAGATGTCTTTGAGCGAAACCGTGTGGAGGATACGGATGTCACTGCCCCGGCGCCGACCTGAACGTCCACCTCCACCGCCACCGAAAATATTGGAAAAGAAATCGCCACCAAGAATGTCTTCAAAGTTGACGTTGAATCCACCGCCAAAGCCACCGAATGGAGAGCCAGAGGGACCATTGTGGCCGAACCGATCGTATTGTGCTCGCTTTTCGCCGTCAGAAAGAACGGCATAGGCTTCTTGAATTTCTTTGAATTTGTCCTCAGCATTCTCTTCAGTGCTTCGGTCGGGGTGGTACTTTCGAGCAAGGCTTCGGAAGGCGTTTTTTAAGTCCCCGTCACTGGCGGATTTCTCGACACCAAGCACCTCGTAATAGTCACGTTTGTCAGACATCACCATCACCCAATACCAAGCCCTGTCGGAGGACCTCTTTCAACTTCACCTCTAAGGGAAGGTCAAACATCAAGGCCGCAGTTAGGGCAAAATCGCTCACCCGCTGACACAGAACTCTGGCAGCCTTTGCAACGCAAGCCTTGGACAACTGGCTGCTGAACAATGGGGGTCGTTGTTGTCACGGGCACGGATAGCATTGCCATCGCTTCGATGCTGTCAGATGGGTTGGAGGGTTCTGGTTGATCCCAAGCGTATACCTTCTCAGTTTCAGACTGAATGGAACCTTCAAGCGAAACACCTGTTGCATTAACGGTAGAATCGATACCACCCTCATCGCTCATCGACGTCATTTGGAGGGTGGAGTCATCGTTGCTTGCGCCTGCAGCACGAATCGGGGCGACTGGGCGTTGGGCGGTGACTGGGTCGGCTTGTGCAGCCGCATGAAGCCTAGCTTGCTTCCGCATTGACCGTCGTTCAGCAGCGTCACCTTGCCCAAAGAGTCCACCAATAAGGTCCAAAAGTGAATCCATGGGTGATTTTTTGCGAACCGCCCCTATGGTTGAGTTGACGCCTTGCTCACCGAACGTTTCGGTACCGCTTACTCGCCGGTTTGCTTTCTGAATGTGCGCTGCATCCATCAACATGGTGACGTCGACCCGATCGTCTTCATCGAGGGTCATTTCAGGCGCTTCGCCATCGATGCTTGAGACCTGCCCGCTGAGGCGAAGTTGTGCTTCTGCGGAGAGTTCGGAACTCAACGCTGCGTTGCTTTGCCAGACACCTGCTTCCTCTGCTTCGTAGACCTTTTTCATTTTCTTCATCACTTGAGAACGATGAAACTCGTGATCTTTCACTTCGGAGGTTTTTCTCCACAGAACGACGCCAATGACGATAGCAACGGCGTACCACAGGTACATCAGCATTGATTCGACTTGGAATATTTGGCGCAATGGAGTCACCGTCATGTGAATCAGCGCCATGAGTAAAACAGGAAGGGCGGCGATGCCCTTCGAGGTTGCACTTCGCTGATTGGCCATCGTGTTCCCTTTCCCTGCTTCTCTCTTCGACTCATGTATGTTGCCGTTGCTTGCTTCGCCGACTCACCGGTCCGAGGCAGCTCTGCCTTTGCGCAAAAAACCGTCAACCAGACCAATTGAAAAACTAGAATGCAACATGAACATGCACAGCGGAACGCCAATCAGGAGCGATAGACGCTTGAATCGAAGGGTCATACGGATGGCCTCGAAACCAAGAACGACCCCGTAGGCTGCCAAAGGAACCGTTGCCAACGGGTGGCCGAAGAAAATCAACCCCAGCGTGAGCAAGAATCCAAACCATGGCAAGTATTCACGAATGCTGATTCTGCGTGGGTGCTTGAGAACGGTTTTAGTTCGCCAAAAACCATACCTGTGACCCATTCGCCACCATCGTGTCAGCCCCGTTCTTTTGGTCATATGGACTGTGGCTTCCGGCGTTCGCCACAACGCAAAACCAGCAGCAGAAAGCCGCATCGAAAGGTCGCTGTCTTGGCTGGAAATAAACGACTCATCCCATCCATCGACCCGCATCAGTGCTTGTCGTGAGTGAAGGACAAAGGCGGGAATTCGGCAAGGCCCGGCTTTGCTGAAGCCATCGAATTGACCGCCGCCGCTGCCTAAAGGTGAAGCAAGCGTTGCCTCGACCCATGATTCAATTGTTTCCAATTGTCCTTTTCTTGGCAACACTCGGCTTCCTAATGCTGCAAGTTCCCGTGGTTCAGTTTGAGTAATTGAGAGCCATTCTTCGGAAAGGCGTTGCAGATGATGCGGTTCAACCGTGCTGTGACCAATCAGTTCGAGGACGTGTGTTGTTTCGGCACCAAGCAAGGTCAGGGCTAAGTTACGTCCTTGGGCTACAAACTTGCCATGATTATGATGCAATTCGATGGTCGGACCACCGATCTTCTTTGACCGTTCAATGGCTTGCTTGATGAGATCAACGGTCCCGTCTGTGGAACCACCATCCATCACCAACACCGTATGAAGGTGGGCTGGGTAAGATTGTTCGATGAGCGAGTTGAGGCAGTCGTCAATGTACTTGACTTCATTCAACACAGGAAGAACAGTCGAGATGTGCATTGATTCTACCGCCCCCATGGCCTTGCCTCGCCATCAAAGATATTCACCTCTTCGCTTCGGTTTGCGATGAAAGGCATGTTCATGTGCAACCTTCACTCAGCCACAACCATGGACAACCCCATGATCAAATTGAACGGGATCAATGAAGGAGTTTCCATCCTCATCGAAACGCACCTCGAAGGGGCTGATGATCCAAATAAAGTCGCTGATGCGGTTCATGCTCTGTTTCCCGCCTTCCCCCTCCCCAAAGATGCCAATCACCCCTCGTTTCAACGAGCAAGCAATGCTGTGTGGACTGCACAAGACCTGCCCATAGATCATTTTCTAGCCATGCTCCACACACAGCGCATCCTCGACACGGCGCTTGACGCTATGGGACGAAACCATGAGGGAAAATCAACTCAATTCTCGCTGTCAAGGCAAGCGGCTCTTGCTGCTAAAGTAGCGTTTCCACTTCCTGGTGAGGTGCCCTTAGGTGGCGTGATCACTGTCAAACTTAGTTCACCAAACTTGTTGGATTGGCTTCACGCTGCAACTTGGCACAAAGGGAGGGACCACGTTCCTAGAACCATCAACGACGAGCGAGCGATGGCAAAGGACGGAGAAGCAAACACTTGGGTCTAATCGATTAAACCATTGGCAACCAAGTGCTCAACCACCTCGTGGTCAGAACCGGTGAATACGAGCGATTGACAACTCTCCGACGTGTGCCATTCGACACGATCGTGAGAAGTCCAAGATTCCTGCGGCTCAAACGAAGGTAGTTCGTTGATGAAATTACACTCCAGAACATCAAGGGCTATGAGAGCTGTTTCAAGTTCGTGGAACCAAGTGCCAATCGATCGACTTGCGTCGATTTCCCACCCCAATTCTTCTCTGATTTCTCGAATGACAGCCGCAACCTTAGTTTCTTGTGATTCCAGTTTGCCACCGGGGAATTCCCATGTGCCTGGGTGATCTTCATGCGAGGCTCTGCGAGCCAACAGAAACTTATGATTCCGAACAAAGAGCGCACCAGCAACACGCAACACCGGCTTATGCACAAGTCGAGCGATCACCCCTTTGACAAGGGCCACGCTTTGCTCTGTTGCGTGTATTTCATGCTTTGGCAAGTGGACAAATAAAGTTGGGATTGCTGCGGAGCCCATCGACTCAAGCGTCCTGTACAAGGTTTCATTGCACAAAAATAACCCCGCATCGTTGGAAAGTTCTGCCTCCACATCCCAAGCCTGCAACCATGTTTTAATTGGCGCAGTGCTGAATAAATCGCCAGCACCTGAAAGAAGCGAAGAAGGCACTTGACGTCCCTTGTTATCGGCAATACGCATTTCCAACCGGTCCTGGGCTCTCGTTTCAAGACGTGGGATGGTGCATGCACCACAGACACCGAGGTGGACAATTGCGTCCCATACATTTCCAGATTGAATGCGTTCAGCGATGGCCATGCTTCCTTGTTCGTCCACGGTGAGCACTGTTCGTTCCAATTCCACATGAACTTTGTTTGAGGGCGTTTGACGGAAGTCCTTCCAAGGATCGTCCAACACCAATTCAGATGGTATGAGGTTTACAACATCCTGTGACACATTGACAGAAGCCCCCCCAAATGGCTCAAACCCGGTCAACAAGATACGCTTCACGGTTCGGCCTAAAGGTGGAGGTTTTTCATCTCCATGCCTGTTGTTCAAGCGTCATCTTGACAAACATGAGAGTGCAGCGCAAACCACAGCCAAGGGGGGAAAGACGTGGAAGATATGGTTGTTCAATTCCCTATTGATGAAAAAAAGCAACTGACGGACCGCCGAGAAGTTCGATTCCTGAAGGAAGTTTGGCGGCAAATTACCTTCGGAGTTGGGGCTTGGGGTACACTGCGACCGCTTGTTGCCGCTGTGCTTGCTGCAATCCCGTTTTTGTTCCTGGGCCAACATTTTAACCGCCAACACAGAAAGGGTGTTGATTGGTTTCTGTTGCAAATACCGCTAGCACTTACCCTTGTTCTGTGGATTGGTCTTTGGCTTTACTCAATTTATGATGCGTGGCTTACCGCAACAAAAGTTGGCATTGATCCTGAAGCCTAAGGTCGCCAAAGTTGATTGGTTGAAGGGATGCTTCCATTTTCCAGTCCGGTCAAGTCATCAAGGTCATCTTGATCAAATTCCGTTGGTAAATCTCCGGAAATGAACGTGCCGACAGAACGGGATTCGATGGCCCAGTACATCACAGAGTCTTCATTGTTGGAATGTCCTTTATTTTCGCTGTCTTCATGATTCGCTGGAGAAGTGTAGACAAGGTTGACGAGGCCAAGCAAATGGCCCGCTTCGTGAACGAGCACGCTGTTTTCCACCTCTTCCGCTGACGGCCTGTTGAAGAATCCGGCTGCATCATCCACCGAGTCACCGAAAATGGCAACTGTGGAAGCGTCGACTGCGACCCCCAGAACGTTATCGTCAGAGTAAGTGTTGGATGGGAAAATGAACTGCCAAGTAAGGACTGAGCCATCCCTTGGCTCTTGCGACTTCGTGTCCCATGCTTTATCCCTGACGTCCTGTGCTGACCAACTGCCTTCATGATTGAAGCTGGTCTCTTCAAATTTGAGTTCCACTCCGTTTGGTTTGTCGCACACTTGCTCCAGTCGCTCCACGAGCATGTTTGTGCTGCTGGTTTCGGGTTTGTAACCTGCCTCATAATCGACTTCCACAATGAGTTTGGTGTAAGTCCCACCATCAAGGCAAGCCAACGTTAAGCCACCCGGAATACCGGGGTTTTCCAAGAGATCATTGACTGCATTTGATGCCCCAATGCAACCGGTGAGGGCTGGCAAGAGCAAAACTGCGAGGACAACAAAACCAATCGACTTTTTCCCACTCACATCAAAACCCCCATGCCCTGTCTTTCAAACCCATGGTTCACCAGTCCTCTGGAATTTCCAAAGGAGAGAACAATTGACCGGGCCCCTGTGCACGAGCCAACTGCGAACGAGACAGCGCTTCCCAAGGCCGCAATGCGAGCAAACCTTCTGCGAGCGTCGCCTCAATCTCAACAAGAGTCACCCGGATCAAGGTGGAAAGTATGTCCATTCGGTCTTCATCGATAATTTTGAACACCTTTTCCAAATCGAATGTCGCGCTGACATCGCCAGCGGTCCCTTCCTCGATCGGCCAAGGGGAAGTGATTCGTTCGCTGAAACTTTGTCCTGTGGCTTCGATATGGGCATCGAGGGAACGAGAAAGTCCAGCAATATGCCGTCCCACCACGAGACTGACTTCGATGAGGGGCATGCTAAGTTGGTTGATCAAGTTGACCACCCGTTCTTGCATCGTGACCATGCCTTCAACGGCTGCGCTCGACTCATCGCTCATGGAAAGGCCTCACTTCATCATTGATTCAACGTATTGCCAACCAAAGTGATTCCATTGGTCTTGAGTCCACCCTTCTGGCAAACCTGTTGGGGGCAATGGAGGTGGTGGGCGTCCGTCTTGTGCGGTTACAGAAGCCTTGGTCGGCTCTGCGGCAACCGGAGCAGCGGGTGCGCTCGGCGTGGGGGCTGGTGTTGGTTCGGCAATGGCAGGCAAGGATTTTCCAGCGTTCAATTCTTCCAACACTGATGCAGTCTCGTCCACCAGGCCGCCTTCAAGTGCCTCGCTACGAATGCGTCGATTCATGACAAGCATCCACATAGCAAGGGAGAGCGAAACGAGTGCAACCAGGTAAAGCACGATGGTGAAGGTGCTTTCAGAGGCTTGCTGAGCCAAAGCATCAGCGTCTCGAACAGTTTCACCTTTCACGATGAGCGGGTCGACGGTACGCCGGTCCATTTCGACTTCATCCACGAGGACGAGCACACGGTATTCGACGGTTTCACCTTGATTTACATCCGCCAACGTGGGCAACTGAGCTTCGCTGATTCCGCCTGCCGATGCGACAACATCCGCTCGAGCGACTTCAGCCCAGAAGCCGCCTTCGACGGCTCGCTGCAGGACAAAGGCTACATCGCCCTTTCCGCCTTGGTTCAAGACCGAAACGTCAAGGGTGACTGAGGCACCTTCAACAGGCGAAGGGTTGCTCCATGAGAGGGTCGATTCAGCATGGCTGAGATCCATCAGGGGTCCAACAAGAGCCAGTGGCCATGAAGCGATTGGAGTGGCGATTGAATTGTCCAAGGTATCGAAAGGATTGCCTGCTTCATCAGAACCAGACACCCACACATCGACCACATAAGATGGCAGCAGAACTGTTGCCCCTGCATCGGTCAAGTCAAGGTTCCCCGTCCAGAAAAATTGTTCCCCGAACGGCGTGGTATCAGGAAGCGGTACGCTTCCACGAGAAATCTCTGCTTCACCTGCTCGAACTCGATAGTGCAAAACTGCTGGTTCCTGAAGATCAAAGCCGTAGTCGTCAATCGTTTCCAGCATTACAAGCAGATCGCCGGCTTCCCCAATTGAAAGCGGGGAGCCTGAGGAGACTTCATCGAGGGAAATTGCAGCAATGGTCGGGCGAGTGCTGTCGACTGCAAGGCGCACTCGGGGAACAATCGAGGTTTCATCCATGGCTAGGCCTGGTAAATCATCCAAGTCCAATCGCAGATCCAGATGACCGGAGCGAACAGAAGGGATCAGAAGGTCGAGACTGAATTCTCCTGCATCCCTAGTCGAAGTACGCCAAATGTGGTCATAATCGCCAAACACGACATCGAAAGCCCCGGCTGGAGCAGGTGTTTCGTCTTCCGAAAACAACACCCGTCCGTTGACGCGCAAGGCTTGCCCTGCTCCAATGAGTGTTTCTTTGAATTCAGCGTTGTAATGGTTGGTACCATCTCGAAGTTCAACGGCTCGAATGTGACCGTCCATGGTGTCGAACCTGAAGTCATTATCAAGACTCCACGCATCGTTGCCGAGCCCAGCTTTGGTCTCAAAGCAAGGTGTAATTTCACCTTCATTGCACGGAAGGTCAGTCACGAGAATCTTGGGGATGATTCGATTCTCTCCGTTGGTGTCGAAACTCTCAGGGAAGGTCCAGGTCAATTGGAACCTTGCGAGAATTTTGATGATGCTGTTGTTGTCTTCATCGATGGAAACGGAGGAGTAAAGATTCGACACAGCGATGTTATCCGAGCCGGATTCCATCAGCGCCATTGGCTCCCCATTCGCATCGGCATTGAGCGTGATGAACAACGAGGTATCATCGTCGTCATAATCGCCACCAAGCGCCAGTTGCACGTATTGAATGTCCTGCCATCCGTTTCGGTCAGACAGCACAATTTGTGCGGAATATGGTATGCCAGGGTGCAAGGCAGCCTTGTCATCGTGTCCGAGAATCGTGGAGTTGTCCAAGTCCAATTCCGGTTCAAATTCGACACGAATCTTGTATGTGCCAAGATCGTTGTCCCAGTTGGGGACGGTTTCACCCGGGGCATACCCGCAAGGTTGGTTGGAGTCTGGACACACTGGTCCTTGACCCATGGCGACTGCGTTGTTCTGAGGGTCTTTTCCTGTCACATAATAGGACACTCGCTGACCGTGGTTGAGCATTGAATCATCGATGAGGCCTTGGAAAATATTGAGGCCACCTGCCTTGGTTTCTGGAGAGGAGAGGGTCTTGATTTCATACTCGTCTTCATTTGGCAATCCGTCGAAGTTGTAATCGCTGCATCCAATGGCGGTGCTTGCTTTGCATCCAATCCAATAGTGGAGGGAGATCTGATTCGGAGGGTCGACTGAATCTTGAACAAGAACGCTCAGAGATTGACCACCTGGTGCCGGTGGGCCAGCGTGGCGTTCTTCCCCATCGCCAGGGGTGGAGGAGAGAACGAGAGGTGAATTACCGTCAAGGATCAATCGAACCGAGTTGTAACCAGGGTTTGCATAGGTCGAACCATTTGGTAAATCCGCAGCGATAACGTAGAACACCATACCACCCGGGGCCGATTCCAAAGGCGATGTAAAGGTGATGTTGTATTCACCAAATGCAGGATTTTGCTCCGTTGCGAGCACGGTTGGTTCACCGATTGGATCGCCATCGTACGTGACGTTTTGACCAATGATGGTGAGGTTGAATTGACCCGCCTGAGGGGACAATTGAGAATCTTGGAAGTGAATGCCACCTGTGAAGGTAAGGTTGAACCCACCACGGACCCAATCGAGGTTGTACAATTCTCTTCCAGTTTCTTCATACACCCGTACGCCATCCAGTTGGATGTCATTTTCCACAACAAGGTCAAGCGAGGATGTTTGCCAAGCGCTGACGGCTAATCCCAAGTCATCCTCGACTGAAATTAATGCTTCAGTGCCCGATTCATCATCCCAACTCCAATCGATGCTCATCGGCATACGAATGGACACAACATCAGAGGCGTCTGTGGTCGAAGTGCAATTGGCTGCATCAAACATTACGATGCCATCGCCATCGCTGATGACGGTGCACACATCACCACGTTCCCAACTAAACGCTGGGTTTTCACCGTAGGAATTGTTGATTGCAACCAAGGCGTCTGTGACATAGTCGACATCATCCCCGGGCGCAACCTTCGTGATCAGATTGCGATAAACACCATCAGGAGCAACAAGGCCACCTTCAAGTGAGGCATCGACGGCTCGAGTTTGCATTTTGTATGCAATATCGATGTTGGAAATCTTCACCCGTCCAGAACTGGCTGCTTTGACTGCAATTGGGATGATGACATCGCCCTCCCCGTTTTCAGGAACGGCGGCATTGAACGCTGCAATCAACGTCGGAGCGTACTTTACATCAACTGAAACAACAGAGTTGTCGCTTGCTTCGACAGCGGATTCGTTGAGGAACAACAACGATTCCCAGTCCCACACCAGATCGTTACCAACGTCGAGGCGGGGTCGGTCTGGGTAGCCCTCTTCATACTCGAGGAGCATTGAATCGATGGTGGGTGTGACGCTTGGGTCGCTGGTGGACATGCTGACGGCGTACCTTACAGTGGCACCCGCTTCGTCCGCTGGGAAACTCACTTCTTGGCCGTTGACTGCCGGCAACCATGTGGAGCCGTTGTCGTTTGACACTTGAATTTGGAGCGAGGTACCAGTCGGCTCTGTCGCCACCCATTGCGGTCGAACTTTACCGACTTTGGTCCCTGCAGTGAATGGGTCTGAGGTCCAAGAACCACTCGCAACATAGGAGGTTGCCATTTCAACATCAACCCACCACGATACTGCGGTAGAACCAATCAATTGTGCTTTCCAAACCAAATCTTGGCCGGGATAAGCAAAATGAATGGTTTCGTTTGAAGTGACCGATTCCCAGTGCGTGCCGTTGTCGGCTGAGATCCAGTAATCCACCCTGTCGCCGGTTGAAGCGGCTGACCAATAGGTTTGCATGTTGGCGGCTACGATGTTTTCGGCAGCTGATGTCACAGGACCAAACCAGGTTGTGGTTCCAGGAGCAGGGGTGGTTTTGTACTGCCAACCGGTTCCATATTCACGATAATACAGCGTCGAAGAAGACCATGTTGAGTAGCCACAGTCAACGGTGACGAAGCGGTTACCGTCGAATTGAAGGCCGTACCCGAGCGCTGAAATCAATCGTGTACCAAGTTGTGGGACCAGTGAACTTGAAGTCCCAGAGATGGACCATGCTTCGAGTTGATCTTTGTCATTGCTGCCGGTAGAACCTTGTTGGCATCGCATGAAGAAGGTCGTGTTGTTCATTTCCAATCCACGCACTTGTTGACCAGTTTTACCGCACTCGAACGAGGTCCCGGAAGACGAGGAGTAGGAATACATGTTTGAGCCGCGCGTGTATTGTCCATCGGCCTCGTCGGAGAAGGTGTAAGGGACAATTCGACGTTGCGTGTTGTGAACAATCCAAACTTCATCGGTTGTGCGGTCGTATGCTATGCCCGTGTATTCTGAATATTGCGGGGACACATCGTAAGAATCGAGGCAGGTCCAAGTGTCATCGCGAGAAATATCCAACTCTAAAACTCGGTGATATTGGGTTGGAGCTGATGAACTGTAATGGTAGCGGTAGCCCGACAAGATCGCAAACATCCGCTCGTCGTCGGTCACAGTCCAATCACGGAAGCCGTAGCTTCCGTAGTATGTGCTCGGATGGAGGGTGGCAATGGTGCAATCTGCTTGATCGAGTGTGATCGTTGATTCACGCGTGAGGTTGTTTGGATAGAGCCGTTGCACGATGTTCTGGAAGTTGGAAGAACTCCAAGTCGAAAGGAAAAGCCAGTCGTGATGCTTCAAAACGGCTCCTTGTGATTGCTTTACCAAACTGGAAGCTGTCTTCAAGGTCTGCTGGGAAAATCGGTTTTCAGTAGCGTTCGAAGTGTGTGGTTGTCGCAGGGCGTAGGAGCCATTGTCCAGCCAAGCGTCAGAATTAGGATCGATGTCTTCATCATAGCCATGTGGGAAGAAAACGTCGTCCGTGCTCTCAAAGCCAAGGCTCAAATCACCACTTCGGGCATCAGATGAAGAGGCTTGGCCTTGAATCCAATCCGAACGGTCATCGTCAATAATTTGAGACCAACCCGTTGCTGAGGCTCCCGAAAGCGTCATGCTCACATCTGTGATTTTCGCACCCTTCGGTAGCGCAATCTCTGCACCTGCATCAGGATTCCCGCCCTGATAGAGAGCAACGTATTCCGTTGATCCGTCTGCGAATTCATAGACGTGGCGAGCCACACCAGATGCATCAGCAGGCTTCACAACCACATCTGCTAGTGGCGATAATGGTGACATCACCATGATTGCAAAAAGCAAGAACATCACGCCGCGACCGGCTGGAATATTTTCATGCATAACGCGTCCCATGGTGGGTCACATGCGGTTCAGGCTTTAGACAATACGCAATGGTGTCTCATGCTCACGGTCAGCCGGTTTGCCGAGAATCATAACGAATTGGGGATGAATCGCCTCGAACTCCATCTTCTTCATCGTCATGGACTTCAAACCAATCCACCATCCAATCGCCGTCAGTGTCCCAATTTGTGGGGTCCGTTCCTTCAGCAATGTGGTCGTTATCGTGATCGAGGAGGTACCATCCAAATTCATGCTCGCCGACGCCTCTGACTGGGGCTGAGAAAGGTGAGCCTTCGTAGTAGATGTCCCACGCATCGGTCCAGTTTCCTGCCAGATGAACTTCATCATCGCCCGCATCAAGCGAAAGGAAATTGGTGTCCTTATCGTCTACGATGTAAGCATAGCGTATGTCGTTGGAAAAAGATTGATCCATCTTGAGGTAATTGACCGAGCTGGAACCTGTTTCATCGAAGTTGAGCATTGCTGCTCGGAATTGCCACCATTCCAAAACGACTTGTCCGTCGTAAATCAAGCCGCTTAATCGCACACCGTTCGGTGAGGAGTAATCTGAATCGGTGACAGCGTAGAATTCTTGGAAGTTGGTGTAAGGTTCGTAGACGCACCCTGCTCCTGTGCAATCCCAATTTCCATCTTGGTCGGGATCGAGGTTCGCATCAAGTGGGTCGGCGGGATTCATCGTAAACCATGTGAAGGTCAAATCCGGGCGGCTGAGCACGCCTTCTGCCCCCTGTTGGGAAAGCGGCAGGCATGAATTTGTGTCCGTATCGCAGGGACCACCTGTGGCTGCATCAATCCAAACCACTCGGATTTGCAAGAAGGAACTGAAGTTGTCGTTTGACTCGTTCCACGCCTTGGAATATTCATACCAGTCGGGAATCATATCGCCATCAGTGTCGTTGTCGCTGGGGTTGATGCCGTACTTGAACACTTCACGGCCGTCGGAGAGGTTGAAGTCGCGGTCATGAGCCACCACTTGTCCGTTTGATACGGTCGTAGAATACGTGACGCTATCACCGTCTGAATCGTTCAAGTCTGGGCGTGTTTGATTGTCCCACTCCATCCAATTAGTAAACGGCAAATCGCCGAGGCCCGGTTGGACCACATCTGATGAAGGCGTGAACACTCGCTCAGACCAGGTCCCTTGAGTTGCAGGAATATCAAACGCTGTGCGTCCATACCAGCCATCCCGATCTCCATCGTAGTCGACGTCCCAAGGGTTGATTGGGTTTGCAGCCCAGTGGTTGAGGGTGGAAGGGTCTTCCATCCCATACAAGGCGTAGCAGAATTCCCATCCATCTTCGATTCCGTCGCCGTCTGAATCAGTGCTGGTTGGGTCGGCCACACCAATTAGGGTGCTGTTGAAGTTGTCAAAGTAAAATTCATTGATTTTCAGCATTCGGTCGGCGCTTTCGGGTGACTTTTCGATGAAATCATCGTAAATGGCGTCCCTTGCTTCAGCGAGACCCATGCCTGCTTCTTCCATGTATGCAGCCATAGCATCTTCACCGAAATCTATGATACCAAGGGCGGCTGGAACTGAATTGCGTTCGCTGTACTTCCCCCATGTCCTCGACTCCCATTCTCGAAGGTTGCTGAACACTTCTTCTTCGGTGATTTGCCCGTCGCCGTTGCAATCGAAACTGTCGCCGTCGGTATCGAGGTTTACGTCGTTGTCGATCAGTGGATTCATGCTCCAGCGGTTTTGATCGAGGTCCCAAACCGTGAACCAGTATTCAAATCCGTCATACATGCCGTCGCCATCCGTGTCGGGGTTGGTTGGGTCGGTCATGCCGAGGAGGATCGAGATGATGGCGTTTGGCGGCTCTCCTTGTTGCCAATCATTGAAATCTGTGAGCAAGCGTTTGCCACGGGTTTCTTTGGTGATCAAGATGTTGAACACACGCTGTGCCTTTTCTGTTGCCTGTTGAGCATCCCCGTCAATGTGCAGCAATGGTGCGTCACTCGGGGGTGTAATTCCGTTATCAGGATTGGAAGATGCAAGCGCAAATTCTTGCGCATCGATAAGACCATCACCGTCACCATCAAAGTCACCGTCACCTGCAACCAGAGGATTCAGAGTCCAGGTTTCTGCAGAGAGGTTCCAAGCCGTGAACAAATGCTCAATGCCGTCGATGATGCCGTCGCCGTCTGTGTCGACGTTGTTGGGGTCCGATGTCCATCCGCTGATGTTAATTTGTTCTTGGGTGAGGAAGGAGCCGAACGAAGAAGTCGTCGAGATGCTCGGCCATTGTTGGAGGGCAAAGGCGGAGCCTACGGTGGTAACGAACCACTGCGGTGATGAGCGGTTGGCGTTGGTTTCGCTGTACTCTGGAGCGATGGCGTTGTACTCTTCCCAGTTTGCCATGCCGTCATCATCAGCGTCCTGCCAACGGTCTGCAGCATCCAACGGGTTGAGCGTCCAAGCGTCCGCTAAGATGTCCCAACGAGCAAACCAAATCTCCCAGCCATCGGGCATGCCGTCGCTGTCGCTGTCGGCGTCGAACGGATCAGCCGCCCCAACGCTGGTGACAGGTTGTGGTGCGGTCACTGCACCGGAGGCACGTTCCCCAAAGGTGGCTTCGGGGGCGCCGTAATCACTGATGTTCTGGAAGAGGTCGGTGGTAAAGCCGTCTGGTAGCGATGCTCCAGCCATGGTCATGTTGCCGCTGAAAAGATCAGAACGGACGTGGAATTCAAGCCAATTGACAAAGGCTTCATTCGCCTCAAGCACACCGTCATGGTCGATGTCATAGCCATCGCCATCAGGGTTTTCAAACAAGTCCGATCCGTTCAACGGATTGACACCAATTCGTGAAGGATCCCAATCACACGCCCCGTTTGATTCCCATCCATCGGGGAGGGAATCGCCATCGGAGTCGATGTTGTTTGGATCTGCGGTGGACCACGCTGCGGCAGCTTCGGCCGACTCGCCGTGGCTTTCCAACAAGAGTCCTTCCATTGCAGCGCCTTTGACCAGGGACCATTGATACTCGCAAAGGTTTGGCAAACCATCTCGGTCTGCGTCCCAATTTGCATCGTCAGCTCGATTTGGATCAAGCGACCAATTGTTACCGCCGGAGAAACTCGAGCCGACCCAACGTCGGTGCGTGATTTCCCAGCCATCAGGCATGCCGTCCCCATCGGAATCGAAGTTCGTTGGATCGGTTCCAACATCGCTTGAGGATAATCCAAGGTAAGTAGCGTTTGCAGCAGCGCCTGCTGCGTCATCGCAAACATACACGAGTTGGACGGTGTAGTGGCACCATAGGTTGCTGTTTTGGAAAAAGAATCCGAAGTACTCTTCACCATCGCCAAGTCCGTCACCATCGGTGTCCCCTTCTTTCGGGTTGGTGGAGTTGTACCCCTCTGTGGATGTTTTCACGTACCTAAACTCATCGAGGTTGGTCCACAAACGTTCCAAGAAACCGTCGCTTTGTTGGTCGAGGTCAAGCCCGTCTCCATCCATGTCGAGCAGAGCGTCCCAAGGATCGGTCGGGTCAAGACCGTTGGCGACTTCCCATCCGTCAGGCATACCATCGTTATCAGAGTCGTTTGCACCTGGATTCATCAGTTCCAAGTTGGCGTATTGGCCCGGGGCCGAACCAGCAAGAATGGTGATGTTGCCATCGATGCTAACCCAATTCAAGGTGCTAAGTTCTCCGTAAATTGGCTCTTGTTCCTGCAAGCCATAAACTGCAGTGTAATCACCAGATATGGCCCATAGGCCTTTTTGAGAGCCTATCAACAGTTCATCTCCGGTTGGGAAGATGGCGTGAATGTTGTTGAGGTCGCGGCTGGATTTACCATCGAGCCCCGGATGTTCAAGCAGACCACTGTGGGTGATGCTGTTGTCAAGCAAATCCATTCGATGAAGTCCAGAGGGCGTGCCAAACCACAAGACCTGAGCGTTGTTTGCGTTAGGACCATCAAGAACCAATGTGCGAACCTCTGCTGGGTTTGCCACCATCCCCAAAGACAAGGAGCGCAATTCGTCGATGCTTGTTGGGATTGGTGTTGATTCAGTGGTGTAATGGAATCGCCATGTGGCTGTGAAGTCATCCATAGCCGTTGGTGTCTCAGCCATCACCAAGCCACGATCGGTTCCAACGAGCAGCATCTTGGTACCGCCTCCAACAGCTCCGTGAGCGATTGATGTGACGCTGGCGTTCGATTCGCTGAGCACCGAAGTGAGCGATGTTGAGAGTTCGTAACTCTGCACGATTGCTGCAGCGGTGCTGATTTCGATAACTGAACCCGCACCAGAATCACCAAGCGCCAAAAGTTGGGCGTTTGGACCTTCAATGTCGAGCATGGCTAAGGCGTTCAAACCATCACCGATGCTCCAAGACCATTGGCTCAATTCTGCAAACGATCCATCGGCTTGCAAAGGAACGACCGCTAATCCCACGCTCGTAGCGAGCGCAAGTCCGTAAGCATCACCTTGAGACACGAGGAGGTGGCCGTCATGAAGTTCAACACCTTGAGGCATCCACTGATCGACGTTGGTTTCTTCTTCCATGTTCATGAACGTCAAACCGTATTTCGTGGTCACATAGACATTAGAGGCGTCTGTTTCGATGTCTTTGATGTCGTAATGCATGACGCTCATGGCGCTAGGGTCTGCTGTGAAGGAGAGTTGAATCAGGCTAGACGGATCTTCACCCACGCCATAAGGCACAGACTTCAGGCCGGCGATAACCGTGTTTCCGTCGTCCTCATGGACCAGATATTCTTCAAGCGTCGACAAGGCTTCACCCAGTTTAATGGCCGTCATGGTACGGCTGACGTCAGGTGAAACGCCTCCATCTCGGTTGGCATCCCAACCATCTCTGTCGTGATCGATGAGGGCGTTGGTGCGGTTCAATGGATCAAGACCGAAGTGAACTTCCCATCCGTCAGGAATGCCATCGCCAAAAGACGGGAACAGGCGCCGTATGGAGAACCCGTCCCAATGATAGCGGTCAGAGTCGTCCAAAAGGGGATCGGTTCCAAGCCACAAATCTTCGTCAACGACATTGGTTGCGTTTGTCGTACATGCAGCAAGAAGGTTGTCGAATGTCGCGTTTGCACCGCTTGGAATAAAGGGCCAATTGAGGAGGATCGAGCCTTCTGGCAAAGAAGCAGAACACCACAAACCGTCGAGTTCTGTTGTGTGGTTGAAAGGCGTGCCTTGGCTGTATTCTTCAGGCGAAGTAAAACGTTCCGTCACTGAAAGAACCCCGTCCCTGTTGACGTCAAAACCGTCTTCATCTGGATCATCGGTCAAGTCACTTGCATTAAGCGGGTCGAAGGAAGGGCATACATATCGCAAGGTAAAGATGTCAAAACCACCGGTTCTGTGGCACATGTATGCTTCGTAACCATCGGGCATCCCGTCACCGTCGGTATCGGCAACACGAGGATCGAGGTAGGTACGCTCACCTGCATCATTGACGGTTCCGGTTAATCCTCTAGGGAAGCCAGAAGCTGTGCAATTTGCCGGATAAGGCCAACAGTACTCTTCCGTGGCGTTCAAACCATCCCGATCATTGTCGACAAAGGCGTCAGAGGCATCCTCTTTGTCCATGCCGGGCATGTAAACGTCCCTGCCATCGACAGTGGTCCAGTTCATCCAAGATTCAAACAGGTTTTCGTGAACATCGGGGATTTTGTCACCGTCGGTGTCCGTCGACGGTGGTTTCTCACCTTCCGTCACCTTAGGATGGACGCTAGAGACTGAAGAGACCGCAGGGAATTGCGACATAAACAGAAGGCTTGCAACGACTGCAAGCGTGGTGAGAAGAGTGGTTAGGCTTCGTCGCATTGTATCACCGGGGGGCCAAGCCATAGGCTTCGCTAACTCACAACCTAAAATGGACACTTATGAGGATGATGGAACGATGTTCGGACATTTTAATTTCCTTAGGGTCTGATTTTCTCGCCGCGGCAAGAATCGCCTCGCTGGTGGTCGGTGACCAAAACCTCACTAAATCCACCAAATCAAGCGAATGCAATCGCTTTGTTCAAAGTCCGAACGCGCTGGGCTCCAAGTGAACCCCATGACCATGAGCATCACTCACCTTGGCACCGGCAGTCGCGGCAACGCGACGTTGTTGGAAACAAAAGGTGCGAAAGTTTTGATCGACCAAGGTTTCAGCGGCGCCCAACTCGAAAAGCGTTTGAAAAGGTTGGGCATTGCCCCGACCGAAATTGACTGTATTTTCATCAGCCACCACCATGGCGATCATGGAGGCGGAGCCCGAATTGCACAGAAACGATGGGGCCTGCAAATTTTAGCAAACAAACGGACAGCCGAAGAACTGGGTTTGGACCCAGAATTGACATCGTACTTTGACGCCCTCGACCTTGTGAAGGTTGGAGATGATTTGGCCATCCTACCGGTCCCAGTCCCCCATTCTGGTGCAGACAACGTCGCCTTCGTAGCAAGCCATGGTGGTGAACGAGCTGCGATCATCACCGATCTTGGGTCGTGGACCGACGAACTGGTCACCCACGTCCACGGGTGTGAACACATCGCAATCGAGGCAAATTACGATTATAATCGGCTTATGAACGGGCCCTACCCCTATTCATTGAAGGACCGCATCAGCGGCAGAGGAGGCCACCTTTCCAACGACCAAACAGGAGAATTTCTAGCCAACGTTTGCACCGCAGCCACGCGCAGCATCAGCCTGACTCACCTTTCGGAGAAAAACAACCAGCCGCATTTGGCAGAATCAACTGTTTTGTACCACATCGACGAAGTGTTTTCAGGGGACATCACAATATCCCTTCAAGACGGACCTGATTACACCCATTACATCGGGGAAAAAAGCACCGAGAAGCATAGCGAGCAAAGCGAATCCCTCGAAGCCTAAACCACGGAATCCGGACTCAGAACACCCTGTGAAAGGTGAAGGGCTAAATGGTACCGAACCTTGAGTGGACTGTGAACACAGAAGCCTGCTTCGTTTCGCGAGCGTCCTTGCGCAGGGACGACCGTGCTGTGAGCGAAGTTTTGGGCGTGGTCATGCTCTTGGCCATGGTGATTACAATCATGGGCGGTGTGTGGATTTTCCTCAACCCGTACCTCACCGATTTTGAAGACAACACAAACTGGAACAGTGCGGTTGGTATTTCTGAGCGATTCCAAGATAGGATTGACGTCGCTGGTGCCTCGCCAGAAGGCACCGGCATCCGCCACACGCTGGCGTTGCAGTCAACCTACATCCGGCCCATCGATAAGGTCGAAACTTGGACCATCTCGGCCGATGTTGTAGCCAGTGACCAAATCAACATCCGCCACGTTAATTTGACCACACTGGGAATCGATGCGCTCAACGAAACAGCGCGTTCGCTCTCGATCGAAACTCCCGTGGGCACAGAGAATGTTGCCTTTGCTGCCTCCCGTGAAGAAGTGCTGGTTCGCCATAATTCTTCGCGTGAGCACTGGATGATCATCACCGTCTTTGATGAAAACCTGCAACCGGTTCACCGGAGTTTGAGTTATGCCCTCTCCGGTATCCAAATCACCACTTCTTTGGGCCAAGGGGAGCACGAATTAGCGCTGATGAACAACGCTCGAGTCGAGCACTTCCCAAATCAACCTTGGAAGGTTACATCATACCCCAGCGTTGGCCTCGACCAACTCGTCGATGGGGAATTTAGATTGTCAATGCTCCTCTCGGATGTCACGATTAACGGTTCACTCGGCACGGGCAACAACATCGGCATGAACATGCTCTCACAGGGCCCAATGACGCTGTTCACAGGCCAAGCCTACAACCTTAGGTTCACTGTCCTCAATGAATTAAACGACCTCATTACCCCACAATATCACGATCACTGGTTGGATGAGTACAACCTCAACCGAGCCTCTGGAACCCTCGACACCTTCGTTGGCTACGGCCCATATGAACGGGCAAGCGGGGCTGACGGTTTTACCATCGATACACACGGCGTCCCGCTGTACCTCGAAGTTGATGTCCAACGAGTGGAGGTGAGCCGATGAGATCTCGACTCCAGCGAAACGAAGAAGCAGTTTCTGCAGCCGTAGCGACCGTCCTTATGTTTGGTGGCGTGCTGTCAATCATTGGCATGATGATGGTGTCAATGATCCCAGTCATCGAAGAACTCGAAGGGTCTGTTGAACGGCATGACATGTCCGCACAAATGTCGCTTCTGGCCCATCAAACATCTGCCTTGAGCGAAAAAGGAATGCCTGGCGACTCGACATCCATTGACCTCATTCCCGTCGATGGGAACCTTGAATGGCAGCACATGCAAAGCAACATGTGGTACGCAGCCACATGGCATGAAGACATGTCTTTTAGGATGCGTGGAGCGCTTGACTTTGATGATCAACTGGAAGTTCGCCACCCCGAATCCGTCAACACCGCCCTTTGCATCGATGACCTACGCTTGGGCCCGTCCAACCCATACTACTACACCATTCCCGAATGGGTCGACAATGTCAGATTCACGGTCGCCCCAGGCCTCGCAATCCCGCTTGGCCCGGTGGATGTGGATTTGATTGTAGACAACGAAGTCACACAAACCATCGAATTGATGGTTGATGGAATGCATCAACTCGAGGCAAACGAACTCGGTTTGTTCACACTGGCATCAAGCCATGAACTGAACGTGTTCACTGAACGGGGAACAGGAGGCACGACACTTGTCGCTCCAAACGATGCAAGTCCAATTGACAACACAGGCCGATCTTGGTCGATTCCACTTCCGGCAGGAACGAGTAAACTTCACTTGATCAGCGAGAATGCAAACCAAATTAGCATCACGAATGAATCAACAACACAAACGCATTATGCATTACCAAGCGGCCAAAACCGAGTGGGCGTTGCGTTCACAAAAACCATTGTTCAGGCATCTCCCGGCGTGATTCATATCTCCTCCAGCGACGCTTCAAGGCTGCTTTTGCAAACTTCAATCGATGCCAGCAAGGGTATCGTATCCTTGCCAAGCATGGACGGCCAATACCTCGGTCATGCGTTTATCGCACCTTACCTCGATGGGGAAATGGTGTTCACAAATCCGGGCACAAGCTCGGTGACAGTGACATGGCGTGGCGGCGGCATTTCAGTTGCCCCAAACCAAAGCCTCGGCTTTGCGTGGCCGCCTGCTGGCGTAAATGGGGCGCCTCTTGTGGAGGCTGAAGGCGACGTGTTCGTCGCATGGCGCAGCGCTTCGACAGGTGAAGGTGCCAACACATCTGGTGTGTTCATCCACCCTGCTGACGACACAGGTGCGAGTTCAGGCCAGCACCATACATTCCATGTTGAAAATTCAAGCCTAACCCAATCCGCTCATTTGATGCGAGCTGGCCAAACTGTTGTGTGGAACCTGACGGGAGCAATGGAGCAAAACGGATCGATGTTCGATGAAAATGGAAATGAACTTGTCAACCTCACTGAAGGGACCTCAAGCCTCATGGTCACAGAAGGCCACACGCTTAGGGTGACTCGAATCAACGGTAACGATGGCTTGCATCAAATCCGGCATGATGGTGAAGAAAGGTGCTTGAGCATTGGCGTGGAAGCAAGTGGCTGGATCGCCATGACCCTTCCATGGACGACAATGAGCGGGCGAGGTGAAGTGGATTTGAAAAACGCATGGCGAGCAGGTGCACACCCATCGAGCATGCAAATCACATTAATCGGCGGCCAAGGAGCATCGACGCACGCAACTATTGGAACGGTTTGGGGCTTCCACCTCTCGAGACTGTCTTACGGGTTTTCATCATCCATCATGGGCATGGAAGTCGCCTACTCTGGAGGTGCAGTGTTGACCAACCACCCTGAATTTGAATCCTTTGTCGTGGTGGCACCCTCCGACCGAGGTGGCCCAGGCCCCCGATTCGCAGCAACAGTCCCAGCGCTCCACCCAACTGCAGGAAGCACAACAGGAGCGGGGTCGATGAATCTAGAAATTGAACTTGTCGACCGCTCTTCGCTGGCATCAACCGTCGCCCATGAAATTCGGAGAGGGTGGTCGGAACCCTACGGGACGGCAATCGCTCTAGCTTCCGCAGACGGCCTCGAATCAAGCGAAGATTGGACCGTTTATCCTGGTCGGATCGATTTGCTCACCGATTACGTTGGCTGGGTTCCTGACCCAAGTTATGGCACCAGTGAGGCTGTTTGGCACACCAACGGTGAACCGATCCAGTTCACCTTGCAAATGTCATCGCTCAACGTTCACATGACGGAGGCGATTTCATGAATCGCACGGCACTTCGCAAGGACACAAGCGCTGCTGCAACCGAACTTGGGTACATTTTCACATTCCTTTTGGGGGTGTTGCTGTTGACCATGTTCAGCCTTTGGGCGTGGGACATCGAGACCGCCACAAGAGAGCGTTGGAATGAAAATGCAATTCAAGCCAACATGGACGACCTCGCAGCTGCGGTCGAACGAGCTGATGAAGCGAGCCGCATGGGCTCTATCGATTACGCAGAACGCGTCGACTGGCGACTCACTGAAGCGGATGAATCCCAGTTTGTTCTGGTGCTGAGCGATACCAACATCGAGTTGATTCACAAAACAGGGGATTTGGACACCAACATTTCGATTTCAGGCACAGGTGCTGGTGCGCATGAAGGAACAATCACCTTAGCCGGAATCAACAGCATCTGGGTGGTTCACTACCAAGGTGTGACTTCGATTGAATACGATCGCCCACAGCACGAATAGGCTCAACGGCCCATGACCGCAGCGTGAACCTGTGCTTGCACTTCTCGCATACGAGACTTAGCACCCAGTTCCCTAAACACAGCCAACGCCCTCTGTAGGTATTCCATTCGACGAGGTTTGTCTGGAGCCACCCCGCCAAGGCGCGATAACAATTCTCCGATTTGCATTCGAAGGTCGTTCGCTTCTGCGATCACAAGCGCTTCACGATAGTGTTCCATGGCTTCTTCCGCCTTCCCTGCATCTTGGACCACTTCGCCGAGGAGGATTGTGATCTCCACGAGCGAAAGCAGGTCACCTGCTTCACTCATGGTTTCAAGGGCGGTCGAATAGTGGTGTGAAGCAACATCAGCATCACCGACTTTAGCGTAGTAACGACCCAAAACGGCTTGAGCACGGGCGTGAAGAACATGGTCGTCTCCGCCGTCCGTTCGTTCAAACGCTTGCAAAGCATGGTCCCTTGCACGGTCGATTTCACCCAAATCGAGGAAGGAGCGGGCGAGGATCAACTGGGAACCGATCAGTTCGATCCCATCCGATTCCTGAAGAATGGCTTCGACTTCACCATAGGCTTCAAGGGCCTTAACCCGGTCATTTTTCCGACGCAGCAGGTACCCCATGTTGTTGTACGAACGTGCAGCCCCTTTGGCGTCTTCAAGTTGAATGAATTTCTCCAAGGCTTCCCTGTGCATGCTGAGGGCTTTATCGGCGTTGCCTTGCTTGAGCGAAATATCTGCAAGTGCAGCAAGAATTTCCGCTTCAACAAGTGTTGATTTGGAAGTTGCTGCGAGGGTTTGAGAGTTAGAAAATACTTCTTCTGCTTCCGAAAAGCGTCCCAAGAGGACCAAAACTTCACCCTGTAGTTGTGACACACGCATGTAGGTTTCAGGTTTGATGTCGTCCCCATCGATGCCCTCCATGAGCGGAAGCAATTCCATGTAACCTTGTGAAACGAGGTTTCTGCCTTCTGAGGCGATCAGGTTGGATGCTTCTTCATGGCCACCAGAACATGTCAAGTGGTAGATGTGCTCAATGGTAATGTCCGGGCTTTGGTTTTGCTTTGCATACCAGTCACAGCACTTTGCGTGGAAGGATTTGCGTGTCGTCTCGTCAAGGCTGCGAAGAAGGAATTCACGAATCAGATCGTGCACGTCGTATGTTTCGGAGTCCGCTTGACGTGCAAGGCCTTGCTCGACCAGTGAATCAAGTTCGTCGGTGTCGAGGCCTTGTTTGGCGAGTGCCGCAAGTTCGACTGGTTCTCGGTAAATGGCAAGGGCAGAGAGAACCCGCTTTTGTTCGGCACTCAGTTTGGAGAAGATTTCGAGCGTCACGTAATTTTCAAGAGTTTCGTGGAAGGCCCCTGCGGATGCACCTCTGTTGATCAGTTCGAGGACAAGGGGGTGGCCACGGGAGAGCCCGTGGATGTGCAACCACTGTTCGTCTGCAAGTTCCTCAAAGCTGCTGAGTAACTTTCTTCCAGCATCCGAATCAAGACCGTCCAAGGGCAAAACTAAGCTAGCAATCCGTCCTTCTGCGTCCTTTGTTGGTACAACGGGCTTAAACGATCTTGAGAACAAGACGAGAGCAATTTCTTCTTCGCTTCCAAGTAGGGCTAAGGACATTGCTTGGAAGGTTTGATGGAGGGTTGCATCAGCCACCTTATGGAAGTCATCGATGACGATCAACGATGGCGTACCTTCCAAGGCATCGACGAGCAAGCGTGCAGCATCAGCCGGTTGCGGGACAGGGGTTGCTGCAAGGTAATCTGCGAAGGTTGAGTTCCCGATGTTGGCGAGCCAGTCAGCAACCGATTCAAAGAACGAACGGGAGCCCTCCCAATCTTGACAGCGATGATAGAGAAGATTGCGTCGATGCATAAACCGTTCAATGAGTTTCGAGGCAACCGTTGTTTTACCGATTCCAGCGATACCAGGCACCAGCAAGGTTGTTGCCCTTGCTTCGATCAAACTCGCCATGTTGTCAAGCTCCTTTTCTCGGCCATAGAAATGGCGAAGCCTCGGTAAATCACCGAGGGAAGTCACAAGTTGCTTTTCGACGTGCTTGGATAAATCACGCTCAATCAAGTCAGCAGAGAGGGTTCGTGCATCAAGAACGCAGTTGTCATCCATGTAGCGGATGATGTCCACTGGTCTCATCGAAAATGGTAATTTTTCATTGACCTCGCTGAGTGTAGAATGCACGGACTGCCCGTCTTCGAGGATTGCCCTAAGCGGGAAGGAACGAAGACGTCGCCAAGTTTCTTCACTCAAATTCATCCCAGGATCGGTGAGGAAGTAGGCCTTGCGCTTGCGAGAAACGCCTTTGACGTGAGCTTGTCGCTCGATCAACAACCCTTGATCTTTGAGGCCGGCAATGGCCCTCGGGACGTTGGAACGAGCAATCGCCACGGCGTTAGCGATGCCCATTTGAGAAAGCGCAAACGGCACCTCAACGCTGTTCTTAAAATCTGTATAATCCAGCAAGTGAAGGAGGATTCGTTCCTGAACGCCAGGTTTCGGATGCACTGCCATACACGACCACCCACGCTTATCCTCTTCAACTCTTACGGCTCACTGACCAATGATTGCTTCACTGTTCAGGGGCGTAGTTTGGATCTGGAACCCAACTGCTTGTGGTTTCGTCCCAGAGCCAGCCGGGATGAGTTGATGCTGCTGCTGCGGGAGCAGTTGCTGTTTCTTGTGGAATGGCGACAGGCGTTTGCTTTGCTTTACCCCATGCATATGGGTCTTCAGCGGGAGCTGCTGCTTCATTCATGGATTCATCTTCATCAAAATCTTCGTATTCGACTTGGAAAAAGAACGCACCTGCCCCGAGGAGCACGATGACTCCGACGATCGCTCCAATGATCAGCAGGAGGTTTCCGCTGCTTGCATCTGCTGACTGTGAACGAAGTTCGAACATCGAGTTGGCCGTTGTTCCGGGTGCCGAGTAGACTTGTCCATCCATTTCGAAGATGACATTCGCTTCCTCAACACCTGACATTTGGTTGCTGGCGATGTCCATTGTCCATGTTCCGTCTGCACCAACACGAGTTGAGTTCAAGCGGATGCCCTTAGCATCGTCAAACCGAGCAGCAACGATGCTGTTCGGAAGGCCTTTTCCAGAGAAAGTGGCTGGATCGGTTGCGGTAACTGCACCAGAATCGATGCGTTCTGCGCTGAAGGCGACCGAGACAACAACGACGTTCACCTTGTAGGAATAGGCAACGGAATCGTAGGAGTCGCGGGCTTCGAACATCAGTCCAACGAGGGACCATTCAGCGATAACAGAGGTTGGTTGAACCCACGGTGGATTGTAGGTAGCAACCCCTTGAGCGTTGATTCTTACGTAATCTGCATAGTTATCGTCGTCCAAATTCGTAGCATCGTTAAAGATGTCAAACAGGAGGTCGTTCTCTGCTTCACCCGTCCCATCAGGATCCGAGAAGAATGCGGTCAAGTCGATGACAGCTCCTTCGCCACAGCGATCGATGGCGTTCGAGTTGGCATCACAGAACACTGTGATGGTTCCAACCCAGCCGGTTTGATTGAAGATTGGTGCAATGTTGTTGGCGTCTGTTGGGTTGTCAATGGTGATGCGAATTCGCTCTTCAACAGAGTAATCTTCACCGTCGTAGGCCCTGATGACCAGTTCGTATTGTTGGTCATGAATCAGTCTGGAAGTGTCCCATGTGGTCGCCCAAGCACCGCTTGGTGCAAAGGTTGTGATCGGGTTGGGTCCATTGCTGAGGATCAAACCACTGGCTAAATCTTGGATTTGGATTTCAACCCGTGTGACTTGCCCGTCGTTATCTCTGGCCACACCTTGAATCAGTTGTTCTTCGGAGGCACGGAGTACATCGCTGTTGATCGGTTCGCTGAGTTGAACGAACGGCAAAGCGTTGTCGTTCATGATGGTGAGGGTTCGTGTTTCTGCGTTGCAGGTGCCAATCATGTCGATGCAGAAGTCACTGTCAGCAGCCCAGATGTTGAACGTGTAGGAACCACTGACCAATTCTTCGAATTTCCAATCATAGGACCATACGGTTGATCCCTCGATGGCAAAGTGCGAAGTGTAATCATTCGGTCCACTGATGTCGAACCATATCGATTGGATGTCGCTGCCCCATGTACCGGAATATGGATCGCTAGCACTACCTGTGAAGGTGACCTTAGCGTTGTCATGAGATGTACCATCGTTTGGTGTCTCCACTAAGATCGTAGGAGCGACGAGGTTGAGTTTGTACTTACGAACTTCGATTGGAGAGTAATCCAGTCCGTCGTAGGAACGGACACGGAAGGTCACATCCCCTTCTCCCTCAGGGTGGGCAGAGAGGTCCCAGTCAAAGGACCACGCCTTGAAAGGATGGTTCGAGAGGGAGATTTCGCCGCCGGCACCAGAAGTGTCGACAGCGGAGTACCAATCAGTGGAGCCTGGTGGCTGAACTTCAACTCGCTTGACGAGACCGAATTGCTTCTCATAGGCTACGATGTCCAACGGGTATGGTCCAGCAATGCCGTCCCAAGCGGTACCGGTAAGGGTAACGGTGGTGGCAAAGGAAGCTCCATCACCTTGAGCAACAGCAACGCTTGGTTTGAGGTTGTCGAGGTTGATCACATCATCAATAGCACCGCTCAAGACGAAATCAAAGTCCTTTGTACCCTTGCTAAACTTGAATGCATTCACGCTGTAGAAAGGTAATTCTCTGTTTCCAATGTCACAGTTGGAGGTGTCTCCAGAAGTTTGGGACGAATCTGCGCCATCGACGAAAGTATCCCCATCGTTGTCATACCCATCCGAACAGGTGTTTTCATCCATGAATTCAGTGAGCCCTGGTGAGATTGTCACTTCGACATTGGTTTCACCAACCAAATGGTTCCAGTTTCGGTCGAGGTAGAAGTCACTTGGAAGAGAAATCTCCGGCGTGAAACCAAAGGCATCGGTTTGCAAAGTGTAGAGCGGAAGTCCCGTAGCATCGCTGATCACAACAGTAGCGTCAACGACGTTGCTGTTCTTTGCTTTCACTTGATAGCGAACGAGTTCCCCTTCTCGCACTTGACTGCCCCAAGCAGAATTCTGATTTTGGACGTGGACCTTGCTTGGATCGAAGTTTTGCAGGTCTGCGAACGAGAACACAGTGGAGTTGGAGACAACCTCAAGCGCCATGGGCATGAAGGCTGGAGGCATTGCTGCAGTGGAGGGGACTTGCAAGCACTCGTCTTGAACGTACGGGCATTCCGCACCGAGCCACTGAAGCGAAACAGGATAGAGTTCGCCTGCACCCGGATCTGGCATGTATTCGGATTGAACCGTCACACGGGATTCTGTAATGTTGTAGACTTGGGACGCGTTGGAGTAACTGTTGCCGGAGAAGTAAGCAATGCTGCCGTACTTGTTTCCGTAGTTATCGTCGTACATCGAAATGTTAGCTGCGAAGCCTCCAACAGCCATTGTATTGCGTTGAGCGTTGACAATGCCGCCTTTGATTCGGAATCCGTCGCCTGCGTTATTTGTGACGGTGTTGTCATAAACAGTTGCTGAGGACATGAACACGTGAATTGCGGGGCAAGCGAAGTCGCCGCCATACAACTGAGAGTTGCATGTACCTGTGTTGTTGGAGATTTGGTTGTTGGCGAGGTACAAACGAGCAGCGGTTGGGGTTGGAACGTTCCAGCCTTGGTCGCCAAAGTGGTATTCACCAATCAGTACAGCTTCCTTGGCTGTGTCTTGAATGGTGTTGTTCTCTGCCACAACGTCGGAAGTTCCGTAAATCCACAATCCATTCCAGCCACCGATAGGGCCGATGACATTGTTGTGGATTTGAACGGTCGAGGATCGGATACCAAACCCTGATGACTCGGTTGCACCAGAGATAACGTTGTTTCGAGCGTCGACGATTGCTCCGTCATAGGCAGTAATCCCTGCACCTTCAGCGGTTGTGATGATGTTGTCGTAAATGTTCAACGTGTGCTTGATGTTCCCTGTTTCTTTGTGGGAGTTGGTGTCAATAGCGTTGCATTTTACGTTAATTGTGGAGTTCGTTAACCAACCAGAGGTGCCCTTAAGGAACACGCCGAAGGAGTTGTCATTGACTTCGATGTTATCGAGGTTAATGTAAGATTCTTCCATGAAAATCACTGTTCGACCACCGCCTTGTTGGCTGCAGTCTGGTTCCGCATCGCCAGTGAACACTGAATTTTGAACGTTAACAGTTGCCAAGATTCCAGCACCGGCACCGTAGGCACGGAGCGCCGCTGCGTCGTATCCGTTCCCGTCGACGCCGAGTGTGAAGGTGGAATCAACGAGGGATGGTGCTGCGAAATCGATGGCAAGGACGTTGGTGGTGTTGATGTTGGTGAAGCTGAGTCCAGTGGCTGTGGTAGAAGAGCCATCGAAAACAAGAACGCCGTATTGCACCTGTTGAAGGGTGGATACATAGATTGGGTAGCCATAACCATTCACGAATTCTGCATAATTGATTCCAGTGGCGGTTGCGGACTGGTCGATGGTTTTGCGGATGATCATTCCCGAACCGCATCCTGCATCGGTGTTGGTGTATGTGTTTGATCCGTTAACATAGCAACGCCCTTCTTTTTCGTAATCAGATGCTGACGGGACCGACCAAACAAAACGGGCTTGGTTTTGAGCGGATCCTGCGCTGGCCCCGCATGCTGTCGAACCGATGCAAATTGCGCCTTCGACGTCGATGAAAGAGCCGTATGGAATGTTAACGGTCGTCCCTGCATTGATGATGAGTTTCGAGCCTTCAGCGACCGTAACATCACCAGCGAGGTTCATTGTCCCCGTCCATGTCTCGGTCCCAGTCACGGTACCTGAGGTGGTTTCGTTTACGGCAGACACAGATGGAAGAGCGATTAATCCTGCAAAACTTGACAGAAGAAGGAGGGCGACCAACGATAGGCTTTTTCGGGAAGTGTGTGTAGACATTACTGGCACCAACGATTCAATCCCATAGAACCGAGAGATATAACACTGCGCCCCTGCCGCCACCCTAATGGTATCACTTAGAACCTATTGTATCGTCTAAATCTGGCCTATGATATCAAATGAGATTAAAAATATCAGTCAAAAAGTGCGCGAAACGACAGACCACGCCATTAACTGCAACTTGAGAACATGAAACCGCACCGGTTCGAGTTCAACAATCAGGGGCGGTTGACCCAACTTCTTCGATCCAATCCAAAGCCTGCAATTCGCCATAACCAGACCTGTCGTCATGAACGCCTTGTTCATGGAGTGGACTGGCTGTGTTCATCAACGCCATCTTGACGGCATCGATGCACGCACCATTGCTGTCAGATTGTGGTTTGTATTGAGGGTGAGCCTCGAGGAGCAAAGCGAGCGCAGCCGTTACGAACACCGTGGCATCGGATGTACCACTGCTTGAAAACCAGGCGTTGTTGTTTCCCGTACTGATGATCCCAACTCCAGGTGCCACAACTTCGGGTTTTTGGTGGGGATGGTTGCGTAGTTTTCCGTTTTCAAACACTTGAGAGCCTGCAGACGAATTGCCCCATACTTCAGAGTTCATGTTCGTGGCGCCTACCGTGATTACACGGGGTATGTTAGCAGGGACTGAAACTAAACCATCATCATCAGGTCCACCATCGTTCCCTGCTGCGGCTACAACGAAAATACCCGCATCGACGGCACGGCGAGCAGCAGATGCAGTGGCTCCCTCACGTTGGGCGTTGAGGTTTTGTTCTCCACCGAGGGAGAGTGAAATGATGTCCGCTTCAAAAGTGTCATGACACCAACGAATGGCTTGCGCAACGGTTGCTTCATCACCGCTGTTTTCACCGTTCTCATCGGTGCCTAAGGCCGCAGCGATGCCAAGTGTGATGCCTGGTGCAGCGCCAATCTGATGCTGATTGGCGACAAGAATACCAGCCATGAGTGTTCCATGAGCAATCATTCCGTAATCAATTGGAGCAACAGAGTTGCCCCTCAAATCTTTGAACGTCACTTCAATCCCGCTGAGAGCGTCATGCGTGAGATCTATGCCCGTATCCACAATGCAGACGCGAACACCAACACCGGACAAACCATCTTCTGCTGCGTCTGTCAACTGGACTTGTTCGTTGGCCCATTTTGAATCGGGCAGGCTTAGTTCCACCAGAAGTATTCCTGAATTCCAAGCAGCAAACAGGGCCACACTTAGAATCGCAAAGATAAGACCGTTCGTTACCGCTGCGCGCCGGCGTCTGCGACGTTGAATGGGTGCCGCTTGCAGCGGTGCCCATCCGGTCACTTCTGCCCGCCAAGCCCCTTGGAAACCAACCGCTGCTGGGTCGATGGCTGATAAGATCCTCGAATCTTCCGGTTCCGGAAGAAACTCTACATGATCTAATTCGTCCAAAGCTACCACCAAGGCTTCCGCCTGTCCCCCACTTGAGGGGTGGCGGTATAATGGGTTGTACTCAATCAGAACTTCTTGGAACCACTGCCGCCGCGAACCAATTTGACACCGCCAAACAGGATGAGCGGAATGAGGACGATGACAAGCAGTGTAATCCAAGTGTCATCGCTTTCTTCTGTGACCACGTAGTATTCCACTGAGAAATCTCCGTCTTCAATGCCTTGGTCAACAAATTCACTGTCCTCTCCAACCACTTCCACTCGGTAGTCAAACCGCTGACTTCCAACGGCCATGGCACCGACATCGAACACTGCATTGACTGTCGATTGAGCTGGTATACTGATGGTTTGAGCGGCGAATTCCTCACCGGTTGTTTGGTAGGTGAGGTAAACAATAACGCTGCCTGTGGCATCGAGGTAACCGAAGTTTTCGATTGGGATTCTCAGTTGCGTGTTCTCCGAATCAGCGTCTGTGTCGCTAGCCGTTTGAACATCGCCATCTGCGAACCGGAGGGAGATCATGGCTTCCTTCAATTCCACTTCAAAGGTCTCAGAGTCTATGCCGTTCTCGCTGGTGACCGTCACTCTGACCGTCTTGCTGATGCCGTCCCAAGTGCTTGGTGCGAAGACGGTGAACGCCTGGGAACGACTGGTGTCCTTTGGCACGTTGGCTTTCGATTCCATCGGGGTGATCTCGAAGCCTTCCGGGATGTCGTCAGCGAGGGTGATGGTGAACAGATCATCACCGTTTCCAGTGTTGGTTAGCATGAAGGTGAATGGACGAGATGATCCCGCCGCAATTCCAAGTTCAGTGGGTTCATCACTCAGTTCAAACCCATAGGTTTGAGGAACCTGAACGCCAAGGGAGATTTCGCTTGATGCGCCGGTAACGGTGCTCATGCGGATCTTCACCAAGTGAGCGTCTTCAAGATTCCAAGCCTCAGATTGGTTGGCAACGTTCACACGGACTGAGATCGTGTCAGTCGTATCAACGCTGGTGTCTGTTGCGTTAACGCCAACACCGAGGTTCAAGTCATAGGATTCAACCCAGTCGGTTCCGTTGAAGAACTCAACGGACCACAGGCTGCTGTCTGGTGCAACGCCAATCGAACCAGTAACGGTGAACACGTCGTTCAACTCCGTTCCTTGATAGTCAACTTCCAAGTCGAATTCAATGGTCTTGTAGGCATCTTCAGTTGGTTCGGCCATGAGGTCAGTTCCTGCTTCGCCAAAGGTTGTTGCGTTGACGAGGCTGCTTGCTGTCATGGTGAGTGAACTGTCCGAGTTGATTGAACGAGTGAACGTCATGCTGACTGGTGAGCGGCCTTCGCCGACTGAAGTTTTTGCTCCAGCAACATAGTCCATGTCCAGCAGATCATCGTGCTGCACGGTCTTGAACTCCGAGTCGAAGTCAACATCGCCAGCAGGCAACAACAAGGTGAGTGTACCATCTTCAGCGAGCGGCATGTTCCAAACCACATCACCAATGGTCACTGCGACTTCCACGGTGCCGTTGATCATCGAAGCACCACCAGAAGTAGATCCTGCATGGTATGAACTCAAGTTGAATGCTGTCCATTCAGTGGTCAGGTCAACCCAGCCACCAAGCGACATTTCCATATCGAGGGTTGCTCCTGTAGCAATGGTTGCATCCAGGAGTCCAACAGCGACGCCGCCGCCGTTCTCATCAGCATCTGCTTGAGTCACAACGACAATCCATTCGCCCGGAGCGATGTCCGCATTCCATGTCAACACATCATCAGTGAGCGTTGCGTTGATGGCGATTGGGTCTCGAACGGTGTCGAGTGCTGGGTAAAGCATGATTGTTGCTCCATCTAGACGTCCAGCATCGTTGATGTCTGTCACGTTGCCTGCAACGGCAACGTTGCCTGCAATGACCTTCAGGTCATGCGATTCAGGGTTGTTTTCGACAGGGTATGCGCTTGAGTTGGTCAGGTTGTAGGTTTCCGTTGCAAATCCTTCTTTGCTCACAGTGACGTGGTAGGTGTCGTCAACTGGGACGAAGAGCCGCCAAACACCAAGGTCGTCTGTTGTGACGTTGGTGTCAATGGTGGTGTTGGTACCAACGACTTCCACAAGGAAGCCTTCGATGCCTTCAGTGATGCCAGGTGCATCGTCTTCATTGAGATCCCAGTAAATCTTCCCGCCTATTTCGACTTCCAAGTCTGCGTTAACGACACCCAAATCAAGGGAGCCGTTTGTTGCGTCCTCTGTGGTAAAGGAAGCATCTGAAGTGTCCATAGTCCAGTGGCGTTGTGGGGCAGTTTCGTTAAGGAAAAGACTCCATGTGCCCGGCATCATTTGCTCGGAGACCATGCCCGTTTCGTTGGACTTGGTCAGCGTCACATTGCCGTATCCGTCATGGCTGACAGCAGTTACACGTACGTTCGACATGTTGTTGCCGCTGGCTGTTTCTTGGAGTTGGAAGGTGACATCCACCGTTTCCACAGTTGTGTAACTAAGTCCAGTTCTCAAAGAGGTGTTCTCGCCGATGGTGAGAGGTGCGCGCAGGATTTCTGTAGCGTTCTCATTTGCGATGAATGGTGCAACAATGGTAACCCAGTCACCAGCAGGCACGTAGGCGGCAAAGGTTCCGTTCTCATCGCTGTCCATGTTGAACCAGAGGTCTTGGTCTGCTTCGTAGAGGAGGAACTGCTTTTGGAGGGGCCCAGCAGATGCGTTGACCAACTCGCCCGTGACAAGGTAATCGTTGCGCAAAGGCATATCCATGTCGTCTTCGATGGCTTCTAGACCAACAACAATCGGTTGAAGGGCTGTAACGCCAGCAAGAGCGTAGTCGCTTGCATTCTCTTCATCTGGTGCAGTAAAGTTGAATTCCACAGAGTAAGTTCCCGGTTCCAGCATGATCGTAATGACGCCGGGGGATGTGTAATTGTCTGCTGTGAAGTTCATCTGGGTTCCATGGTTGTTCAGTGGCACAGCCGAGAACGAAGGGCTCACCAGCGTGCCATTTTCGAAGGAACCATCATCGCCAGTGTCCATGAAGAAATTCAAGGTTACGTTTTGATGTGCAGGGTTTGCAAACAACTCGATCGGTGAAGGCGGTGATCCGCTCTCCCCAAGGACGTTGAAGTTCTCTACGCCTTCGATGTTCAATTCTGAATTGATGGCGTTGAAGTCCCAAGCACCGTCAAGCAGGTAGAACGCAAATTCGCCACCTTCGCTGATTTCAGTTCGCCATTCCAATCCATCTTCGTTTGTTGCAATGAGGGTTTGAGCCGCCCAGCCAGGGACAAGGTTGTCCCAAAGGGAGGTGTTCTCGTAGAGGTACACAAACCCATTGACTGCGGTTGCTGGTGCGAGGTACATGAGACCCATATCCATTTCATTTGTGCCATCAAGAGCAATCAATTGACCACCGGTGTAGGTGGAAAACAAGCTGATGGTGGTCATGTGGAAGTCTTGGCCGTTTGGTAGGCGCATGCTGTAGTTTCCTTCAACATCAGTTACGGTGCTAAAGGAGAGATCTCCAGATGTGAAATCGATGGTTAAGCCAGAGGCTGCATCGCTTTCAAGCAACTTGATTTCGTCAGTTCCCTCGAGCCATTGTTGGTAATTGGATGCATCAGTATGTGTCCGGATGGTGCCGTTCACCCATGTAGATACAGCGTAGTTGCCGTCAAACATCATGTCTTCAGTCTCCAATTCAAAGTGGTTGAACAAGACATACTGTCCGTCAGAATCGTCCGAAAGGGTGTAAGCGCCCATTGGCAGTTCTATGTACAGTTCTCCTGCTTCGTTTGAGGTTGCGTTGATTGGGCCCATCAATGGATCATCGTTGGTGAACGTCACAACACGGTTGGCCACATTCAGCATTGCTGCTTGAGTTTCTGCGTCAACTGGTGAAATCAGTTGGATGGTCACGTCGTGCATTTCTGGCACAGCCATGCTCATCGAAAAGTTCTCAGAATCGTCTCGGACAAACAGGCTTTCGTTGACTTCATACCATCCATCGTTGTCGACGTCGACTCGATAGAAGTAATCACCAGGAGCAAGAGGTCCATAGGAGAAGGTTCCGTTTTCATCGGTTATGATGTTCACAGCGTATTCTTCACCGAGGCCTTCATCGATCAGTTCAATGGTTTCGTTGGCGAAGATTTCGCTGAAGAAATCTTCGAGCGTGTCTTCGAACAATGAACCTGGCATGGTCATGGTCAGGTCATAGGATGGCGTGATTCCAACATCCACTGGGGCAGGAAGCAAGACTTCCTTGCCGTTGTCCAACTGTGCAATCATGTTGTACATGCCGGGAACAAGTCCGGTGATGTAGAAGGAGCCAGGTTGTACCATCGAGCCTGCAAAGAGGCCCTTTCCAATGAAAAGACCCGTTCCGTTAAGGGTTCCAGTTCCTTCAAACGAGCCTGTTGCTTCGAACGTGGCGTTGACCAGTTCTGTTCTGAGGGTGGAAACACCTTGTGAGGTCAGACGACCATTTGCGGTGACCTCTCCATCAAGCATGTAGGTGTTGAGTTCGCCAACGGATCCTTTCTTACAGACCGTCTCATTGGTCGGCATCGAAATGGTTCCATTTTCTTCGTAGCAATCCATGACCGTTTCGTTAGCGACCCAACTGGCTTCAAGTTCACCGATGCCGTTCCAGGTACCATTGCTGGTGTAGGTTCGCTTGTCGGCAATGGAACGAGTGAATGTTCCAGTGAAGTCTTGTGCAAAGGCCACACCTTCGCTTTCGAAGGTACCGTTTTCGACGAATGTTGCTTCACCTGTTCCTTGGAGGATTCGGCTGTCTTCGGAGGTGAAGGAACCGTTGGTGGTGGTCAGGGTGTAGTTTTCTGCCATTGACCAAATGCTGCGCAACACGAAGGTTGTGTCAACAAGTGGGTCGCCGTTGAAAGCTTCTGCACCGGTCCAAGTTACAATTCCTGAAACACCGCTGCTTTGGACGTCGATGTCCATCGATTCGGTGACATCAGACATCCTGTCTGCTTGTGAAGCGGTGACGTTGAGTTGAGTCTCACCCAACCATGTCATGTTTGCGACTTCGCCGAGAACGGCGGTGATGTCGTTGATTTGACGGTCGGTGTTGACATCGGTGAGGATGTCAGAGAGGCCTTGAGCAAAGGAGCCTGCACGGATGCTGTCCTGAGCGTTGGTTGGGTCATAGACACCTGCGAATGCGGACACACGGATTCGGCCAGCAGGAGCATCGAAGCTCCACTTGCCTTCCTCGTCTGCGTCAACAAAGCCGATTGGAATCCAGTATGTGTCACCGTCAAGGTCCTCTGGACCTTCGCCGGAGAATGCATCCCGCTCGACGAGCAAGCGCACGCCTGAGAGGCCTTGGCCGTTATCGCTCATGGCGACTTGTCCAGAAATTTCTGCACCGGAGTAGTACTTCATGATCTTGACGTAGGTGTTGGTGTTTCCAATTCCCATGTCAGCGTCTTCGCTGTACCAGTTGCTGATGACGAAGTGATTCGACATAGCGCCAGGAAGTGGAAGGGCTTGGTTCAATGAACTGCCTGGACTTCCTTGTTGTCCAAAGTGCTGAGCAGGTTGAGGGTTCGACGACCCTGCATTGACACCGAGTGTTGAGGCACCGTAGCCAACATAGGTGTTGGCAAGCATGGTCTTGAAGAACGCTGGGTTGTGGTCAACGCGAACATCTTGAACCTGCAGTGGGTCAATTTCCGCTCCTGCTTGTTGGTTGAGGAAATCTTCGGTGATTGCGGCATCCACTTCTTCGCGGGTCATTTCGTCTTGGAATTCACCACGGGTGGTTTCGTACACTTCATCCATGTACGTGCCAATGTCTTGTCCACTGAGGATGGTTGGGGCACCAAAGATACCCATTGGTTGCCCTCGGTTGTATCCCGCATCTGCTGTGTAGCGTCCAGCGCGTGGGTAAAGTCGGCTGTCGATGGCAAAGTATCGGATTTCGTGATCGCGATCAATGAGTTCACCAGGGGCGCCGTAGTAATCCTGAACTGAATAATAGCCTTCCATGTTGATGAGATCGTCATACAGGTCAATGATTTGGCCGTCATCGAGCACATTGCTGATGAGTTGAACGGTCAGAGCAAGTCGAGCGTTCACTCGGTGAATGCTGGTTGAAACCGAGCCAAACTCGCTGATCATATCTTCAGTGTACCAATACCCGTTGATGATGTAGTGCGTTGTTTCTTCCGAAGAGTCTTGGGCTGAACGGATGTTGTTGGTGAAGGTTCGTTCTGCTTCGGATTGAACGGTCCAATCCCCGTCTTTACAGGTGGTTGAGAGCGTTTCAGTGCACTCGATTTGAACGGTTTCATCGTAGATTCGGTAGACCTTTTGACTTGTATCAAAGGCTCCATCGACATGATGGTACCCTTCTGCCATCACGATGTCACGGTTTGTCTTGAGCACCTTGAAGCTGCTTTCGACGACCATGTCTTCCATTTCGTCTAGGTCGAGATCGGTGTTGATGGTCTTGAAATCTTCCATCTGTGATGCAGTGAGGTGGTTTGCAACTCGGCTTTCAAATCCGCTCGTGAAGGTGTATTCTCCTTTGTTGGCGTTGTTGTAAGCGATGTCCCCTTGGGCAAGTTGCCAGATGAACATCGAAACAAGGTCCTCTTGTGATTGAGCCAGGAGCATGTTACCAGTTGCAGGAATACCGGATTGGAAGTTGTCAGAAACCGAGGGGTGTTCGCCTTGATTCAAAGCTTGGAAACCATAGTCCCACCAAGAGACAAATGCAGGTCGTTCTGAATATTCTTCATCGGTGTCTTGTTGCGCAAGCCAGTCATAGGCTGCGTTCCAACTGTTATCGTTGAAGCCAGACCCCATGGATCCCAAATACCAATTTCCATCGTAGGAGCTGTCATCGAGAAGGGAAAAGCCGCCGATTTCAAAGCGCAGAGCGTCAGGAATCAAGTTGAAGATTGTCTCATCGAGTTCTTCTTCTGCCGCAACAGTTTGAGGGATAGCAGCGTCCAGACCGTACGTGGCTTGTTGGCCAAACAGCATGATCATGACGAGCATAATCGCAGAGAAGTTCGGTGACCGCCATAGCGCCTTACGAGCACCACGGATTCGGTCTTCTGGGGTTCGAATGCCGTACTTCTTCCAAGCACGGACCATACCAGGCCAGTTGGCCCACTTCCAAAGGGAGATGATGCCCCAAGCGCCGAGAACCGCAATAGCAGGTGTCGCGTTGAACATGAAACGAGCAGCAGACCAAGCCATGTAGGATGCAGCGAGGATCCACACACCAAACACGAGGTTTGTGTGCTTTCGGTCTTTGAGCCCCGATACCAAGCAAAGCAGGCCCATCACGAGTGAAAGGAGGAAGGTGATCGGTCCGAACTGAGCAAAGAGTTGCCCACGGTCGCTTGCGTTCGCTTCAGCAACTGTTCCGAAAATTTTGGTCTTGGTGAAGTAACCACCACCGGTGAACAAAACGTCCCAAGCGTTGAACAAATCAAGCGCTTTGAGTGCGTAAAGAGCAGAGAAGAACACAAGACCGCTTGCACCGAGGACACCTAGAACCAGCAACCAAGGCTTGTCCCGGAATCCAGTCGTTACAAAGGCGATAGCCAGAGTAAAGATAGCGATGAACAAGAAGGGTTGAAGCCCTGTTCCATCAAGGATGAGATCAAGTTGTGGGTGGCCATAGAACGGCAAAGCCATCAGGAAGTTGACCGCAAGCATTGTGATGAACAAAACGCTCAATGTCGTTGAGTCACGGCGGCGGAACATGTTGAGCGCAATCTGCAATGCGTAAGCAAGGAACAGAATTGCAGGTCCAACGACGAATCCCTTCCAACCAAGCGAAACCACACCGAAGGAAACACCAGCAAGCACCGCATAAGACAGCGCTGCTGGGCGTTCGTTTGAAACGGCAGAGAAGGACTTGAGGAAGGTTGAGATGGACGGCGAGGTGCTTCGCAACAACCTGTCGCTTCCAGCGTACTTCATGGCTTTGAGCCAGAACATAAAGCCCATTGTCAAGAACAGCATGATGAATGCGTCGTGGTCAGCAAGGGCGAACGTGGTGTGGGATACGTGAGCCGGCATGAAGGCGATCAGCCAAGCAGCAACAACAGCAGCCTTCTCGTTGACGTGCTCACGAGCGATAGCGGCAACTGGAAGGATGGTCAAGGAGCCATAGACTGCAGGAAGGGTGAGAATGGCCCACCAAACTGCGTCTTCTGAACCGACAAAGGGAGCAAGAATGCTAGCGAGGATTGCAATCGACCAAGTAAACAACGGTGGACGAGGGTTGATGCCACCAACGGGGTAAAACCTGTCAGCGTCAACGATCATGTGTGCGTTGTTTGCAAGGATGTAGTCAACGACCCGCTTCATGTACCAAGGGTCAGAACCACCGGTCATGTCCCATGTGTTGGTTCCTAAGGAGTTCATCGAAGGGATGACATACCATCCAACACGGATAAAGAATCCGAATAAGAAGGCCATGCCAATCAAGATGCTGGCCCAGTGAGCGGACCAGAATCGGCGAGCACCGGATGGTTCGTATTCACTGATGTTGGACCAACCGCCCCACTTCTCGCCGGTTCCAATGACGTAGATAGCAGCGCAGATGAAGAAGGTAAAGGCGAGCCAAATCAGTGCGCCCCAACTGCCTTCAAAGGCTTCGTTTTGGAACATACCTGCTTCGTACCACGAAGATACGAGGTAAAGCGCCCACATGGATCCAATGAACATCGAGCGTGTGTACCAGCGCTCTGAAACCATTCCAGCGACCACAAGAGCGACCATACCAGTGAAGAAAGCACTCCAAAAGCCGAAGTAGCCGTGGTAAGCTGCCAATTCAGGATAAGCATTGATCACGGGTGCACTGAACGGTCCAAACACATTGAACATGGTTTGGTCATCGCTCATGAGGTAGTTGAAGTGCCACAAACTTGCGATGTGAGCCAGAGCCCAAACCCCGAGCCCAATTTGCAGGGGCAGGGTGCTTGAGTTCCACGAGCCGTTACCGTCAGTGATGTGAGCGAACCAGCCTTTGGAAGACGAAGGCGAAAGAACGCCACGTGCCAAAACAGCAACCAACAATCCGAGGATGGTGAACAGCATGATGTAACTGAAGAATTGGTAAGCAACAGCGCTTCGTTGAGCGTCGAGCACATTGATGGTTTCGCCTGTTGAAAGGGCGAGGTTTACATCCAAAGTGTTTCCAATGTGACCGGCAGCAACGAAAGCAAGTTCGACACCAACGGCAGCGAACATGAGGACGTTGGCCCATTCGAAAGCGCCCTTCATCACCATGAGGTGAATTCCAAACATGACGATAAAGAACAGCAAAGAAGTCACTGCGCTGAAATCCAGCATGTAGACAACTTCTGCCAAGACCAGAGCGACCACAAGGGAAACGAGTGAGAGGGTCGAAGTGGAGAGCGTGGTTTTGCCAGATGCATGAAGCATGCGAGGCGCGAGGCCAAGCGATGCGGCCGCCAAAACGACGAGCATGGGTTTCAGGTTTTCAAAATCAAGATCGAAGGGCATGCCAACAATCTGTGTCGCTGCAAGCGCAAGAAGCACTGCGATCGGGGCTATGAGCCAACCGAGCATGGGTGCGGGCGCCTGACGAGGTTCGGGGTTTTTCGTTTCCATTTTATTCCCTCAGGGTGTTTGCAAGACAGCAGCAAGGCTGGCAAGCAGTTTCGCCACTTTTGGTTCTCTTTTAATGATGTCCCATTGAGGATGCCCTCCCTACAGGCCGGAGTGACCCGTTTGGGTGGATTTCAATTCGGTTGTTTTGTCCCTGATTCTTTGAGCCGTTGGTGGAGTGGATTTCACAGGGCCCGATGGCCGATATCTGTTCGATGATGCGACCCTTCCAACTCGATGCCTTCGAGCACTTGATAGGCCCGCAGTGCGGCTTCATCGAGCGTTTTTCCAAGCGCAGTGCATGTCAAAACCCTTCCGCCAGTGGAGATGAGTTCTCCAGCGGCGTTGAACCCAGTCCCAGCATGGTTGACCCAAGCATCAGCGGTTGGTGTTGGAATGCCTTGAATGAGGCGCCCTTTTACAGGTGAAGCAGGGTAGCCTTCAGCGGCTAAAACCACCGTCAAAGCGTGTCGGTTGTGGAAGGAAACTTTGGATTCTGCAAGCGCGTCAGTGGCTGCTGCGTACAGCATTTCAAAGGCATCTGATTCGATCAAGGGCAGCGTAATTTGACATTCTGGGTCCCCAAACCGCACATTGAATTCAACCACGCTTGGCGCCCCTTGTGGGGTAATCATCAATCCAACATACAGCACCCCGCGATAAGGAACAACTTGGGATGCGAGGTAAGCATGCATTGGCTCGACGATTTCTTCGACCGTGCGTTCGAGAACTTCGGGGGTCGCTACCGGTGCTGGGCAATAGGCGCCCATGCCGCCGGTGTTCGGACCGTTATCGCCGTCATAGGCCCGCTTGTGGTCTTGGCTTGGCGGCAAGCAAACGTAACCTGAACCGTCCATTATGACAAGCATGCTCGCCTCTTCACCAACAAGGAAAGCCTCGAGGAGAACCTTGCCATCGGTTTCAATTGAATGTTCAATGAAAGCCTTGGCTTCGTTGCGATCTGCGGTGACCACCACGCCTTTACCGCCAGCCAAAACATCGCGCTTGACAACCCATGGGTGGCCTGAAAATTCATCCAGCGCTTGATCGATATCAGAAGACGATGTGAGCACATGAAAATCGGCCGTTGGTACGCCGGCGGTTCGCATGACTTCTTTGGCATGCAATTTGGAGCCTTCCAATTCGGCAAGGGCTTGAACGGGTCCAAAGCATGGAATGCCGACTTCAGCAAGGCGGTCAGCAAGCGCATCGCACAGCGGTGCCTCGGGCCCCACAACGACAAGCGACGCACCAACGTGGAGGGCCAACTCAACAAGCCCGCTGGCATCAGAGGCAGACACTTCATGGTTGGTAGAAATGGCCTTTGTCCCTGCGTTCCCGGGGGCGCAGTGAAGCGATTCAACAAGGGGCGATGAACTGAGCGCCATGCACAGTGCGTGTTCTCGACCGCCGCCACCAACCACCAAAACTGAGTTGTTCGCCATGAGTTGCAACCGTGACTGCCACCTCATAATCCCATCGCGTACTCCATCTCAAACCATTCTTCGTGAAAGAAGGAACGGGGCAGGATTGAAAGGCCTTCGTGGCTCAAGGGGAAGCATGACATCCACCACCTTGGAGGACTTGACATGAATTTTCTCATCCTTTGCTTGATGTGTTTGTGGCTGTACTTGCCCGGTTTTTTGGCCAACACCTTTGCCATGATGTGGGGCAAATGGCTGCCAAAAACAGGCTACGGACCCTGGCCAATCGATGGCGGACGTTGCTTAAGCGACGGAAACAGAATGCTTGGCGATGGAAAAACTTGGAACGGATTGATTGGAGGTTCGTTGACTTCAGGACTTCTCTGCATGGCGATGGTCGCTGTCACCAATGATGGAAGCAATGCAGGCTCAATCAGCGAAAACACGGCTTTGTTTGCATCCCCACTCGCAGGTTCGGCAGGAGCATGGTTTGCCACAGGAGGCCCCATGCTTTCGGCGTTCATCCTCGGATCATTCCTCGGATTCATGTGCCTCGTCGGGGACAGCACTGGCTCCTTTTTTAAGCGACGTCGCGGTTTGAAGCGTGAAGGCGATGTGTCATCGAAAGCACCTCTCTTGGACACCTTACCGTTTGCGATCTCGGTGTTCTTGGCTGGCCAATTGCTGCTCGGTACATCGTGGCTGGCAGCTGAGGAACTGAGGCTCCCTATGGTCGGATTGATTCTGTTCACGCCCGTCTTACATCGAACCTTCAATCTCATTGGATACAAGATAGGTTGGAAGGATGTTCCGTATTGACGGAGCGAAGTCTATAACTCAAGTTCCGCTCCAATATACCATGCGAACTGCCCTATCTTTGATTCTGCTTCTCCTTCTCGCCCCGACGATTGGTGCTATTTCTGCCTCTGCCGAAATCACTGACAATGGAAACTCCATCACAGTCACAGGTACCGAGACATGGGATGCGGCCTCCCAAATTGACAAGGATTTGACCGTAGTTGACGGTGCAACACTCTTCATCGACACCACTGCAGCCGTTGGCTCAGGTCTGACCATTACCGTGGCAGAAGGCGCCACCTTGACGCTTAATGGTGATCTTGTGGGCAGCGATGTGGACGCTGGTCTTCTGGTGTACAACGACACCGAATTGTACCTTAATTTTGGTGACCTTTCTGAAACCGGAAAGGTTCGGATCAACTTTGATCACACCATCCCAGAAACAGCTATGTTCAACGTCACCATTGGCAATGAAACCCAAAACGCGGTTGGAGCGGACCATGTGGACATTCCTGCCGCACTCGATGGAACGCCGCTTGTTGTTGAATTCCATGTCTACTACTTCTTTGCCACACAAATCACCAGCGTCCAAGCACTTCACTCTGGATCTGGTGGCACCGTTGTGGTCGATGCTGAAAACCTCAACCACACCGGTGGAAGTTTGAAGTGGAACGCAGCGTCCTTTAGCCTCGACGTCCAAGGCACCCTCAACGTCAACGGAGCAACCATTGCTGGTGCGGACATCAATTGCGCCCACACCTGCGTTATGACGGAGGCAACGCTCATGGGAAGCGCTCCTGTTCACATTGGAAACGATGGAAGCCTCACCATCAACCAATCTAGCGTTCAAGGATCGCGCACTGATGAAGACATCATCGCGCACGACCAAGCGACAATTGCCTACATCGATAGCACGGGGACAGGCGGTCAGACCGACGCATGGATTCGTTTGCTCTCACAACGAGTGCTGCACACCAATGCAGGAAACATCACCCTTCACGCCACAGGATTAGGCTACTCTGGGAGCACCATTGACAACGTAACCGACAGCAACGGGCATGTCAACTTCGCACTCAGTGAACAGTCAAGGATCGTGGAATGGCTCGATGGCGACGGCGTGTACCACGAAGAAAACGCAGAGATCCTCCTCACCCTCAGTTCTCACTGGGGCGACTTCCAAACGACAATCGACGCACCGCGAACACCTGTGGCTACAGCCGCAGTACCACTTCCATTCATCAGTGTGGAATCGATTGAACTGGAGGCAAACATTGGTTCGCTTGGTTCCAAAATCAGCGGTGATGTCGTCGTCAAAAACTCAGGAACCGTTGCAGTGACGGGCGTCAACTTTTGGTGTTACGCAGGAACTGAATTGCAAGATACAACCCAATTGACCGTTTCCTTGGCACCAGGTGAATCGAAAACCATCTATGTTTCTTGGTATGGAAACGCTGCTGGTTCACAGACGCTTGAATGCAAGCCCAACATTCCAACCGTCATGCAGTCCATTACCGAAGATGTTTCCAACATCAACGGTGCCACATCCGATGAAGTGAAATGGTCAACTGCAGAAGAAGTGGAGGATCAGCCCCTGATCATATACGCTGCTTTGGTTGCTGTGGTCTTGCTTGGAACATTCATCATATCCAACCAAGCCACAAAGAAAATCAACGAAGGGGCGCAAGAGGACACAGACGCACCGGTTGCTTCAGATGAGACCAAAGTGGCTTTAGAAGACGCAGAATTCGAAGAGGAAATGTGAGCAACTAAGTTGCCCTCGACCTCATCAAAAGAAGATGCTTCAGTTTCACACAGGAGCGGTCATCGACCATTCAGTGCTGGGTTTGTGCCAATCCCGTGCTTGATCGGTCTCCAGTCTCAACTGAAGGCCTTCTCCGGATTCAAACTCGAGATCTACAAGGTCGAAGGCAACGCTGAGTTCATTGGAACGGAAGGTATCATCGAACAAAACTTCCTGATTGATGACGGAACCGTCCAGTGTTCGTTCAAGCATAACTCGAACGTGGCATTCTTGAAGTGGATTTCGAAGGGTGCATGACTCGCTGCTCCCATCATGCTCAACTGTCACAAAGCCTTCGATGGTGACCAAGCCAGTCGACGGAATGAGATTGATCACGGTGTCCTTAGCGGTCGGTGCGCAGACGCATTCCATGTTGTCCGATTCAACCGTTCCAACCATGTCGACAGTGAGTTCAAGCGAGGCTTGAACAATTGCTTCGATGGAAGTGGAGGTTGCTGTGACAATGTAGTGGCCGGACTTGGCATAAGCATGGGACGTCGTTTTTCCGGTTGCGGTGGTTCCATCGCCAAAGTCCCAAGTCACGACACCGGCGGCATTCTTGCTTTCAAGCATGAATTCATGCAAGCGTTCAGTGACCACTTCTTCCTCATCGTTGTCGCCTTCGTCAACCTCCAAAAGCGTGTATTCGTTGGTGCCGTTTGTCCCATCTGCGTCGATGCTGAACGTACCCGAGCTCCCCGAGGAAGAGGATGTCAAGTTTGAAAGTGCAACACCGGAGGCGGCGCTGAGAATCAACAGGAAAACGAGGGATGCTGCCGAGATTGTGTACTTCATGCGATTGAGTTAACTGGATTGCCTTATGAACTCCTGTTTGATAAAAGCGAAACCAAACACCAATTTTTGGTGGCTAAACCACATTGAAGCGAGTAAGAATGAGGGATTCGTGTCCATTCTTACTGATTTTTGAGATAGTCTTCGCCGTACCAAGCCCACTGCTCCATCGTCCAACCAGCTGGAAGGCCAGAAGCGGGGAGTGGAGGGCCGGCCGGTGCATGAACAGAAGGTACTGGTTTTGCATCTTCGAAAGCGTTTATTTGGTCCAAATGGGTTGGGCTACTGCGCTTTCGTGAAACGAAAAAGCCCAGCGTCAATGTGAGCAAAAGGACGCCAATGCCTGCGAAGACAACCACCGAAGAAGAGGATTCGCTTGCCTCGAACCTCATTGCGTCGTTCGGGAAAGCATCTGCTGCGTCAGACCAGCCATCGCCATCAGAATCTAAACAACCAAGCCTGTCTTCAAAGGAATCTCCCATGACTTCCGGACAAGCATCTGAACGGTTGGTTCCGATTTGATCTGGATAACTGTCAAGATCGGTGTCCGACCATGATTGAGCATCATCAGGGAAAGCATCAACGGTGTCTGCCCAACCGTCGCCATCTGCGTCAGGGCAGCCAAACTTCTGTTCAGTCGACAGACCGTATTCTGCAATGCATGCATCGGGTTGGTTGCCTGTTTGGGAATCACCAAATCCGTCCATGTCTTGGTCGAGGTGTTGTGTGGCATCAAGCGGAAGCATGTCGCCCGCATCGGACCAACCGTCACCGTCTGTATCGAGGCAACCGAAGCGGTCTTGGAAAGAGGCACCGGACACCTCTGGACATGCATCTGCTTCGTTGCCGAGTGGATTGTCGCCGTAGCCGTCAGCGTCTTGATCAAGATGTTGGGAAGCCTCGGCAGGGAATGCATCCGCTCCGAGCAGCGTTGTCCAACTTGAACTTGGGTTGGACCAGCCATCAGCATCGCTGTCTTGGCATCCGAGCCGATCGAGGCTGGAAGTCCCGTAACTTGCAGGGCACGCATCGCCTTCGAAGCCGTCGGAGTTGTCACCAAAGCCATCTTCGTCAATATCTGCCCATTGGGAGGATTCGTCAACGAATTCGTCAATCGAGTTGGCGTAGCCATCACCGTCTGAGTCAGGGCAACCAAACAACCGCCCAGAGTCGCTCATTCCAGCTTCGTTTGGACAATCGTCGTGTTTGTCAAGGTAGCCATCGTTGTCATCGTCTTCATCTTCGTCTCGGTCTTCACAGCCGTCTTGGTCTGCGTCGCTTGAGAGCATTGAAGTGAATGAAAGTGGACTGGTCGGGCAAAGATCAGCGCCCGTGGTTGAAAGCATACAAGACCATGCCTCATTCGAACCGGTGTCGCACACGTTGTCGTCGTCGTCGTCGGTGTCTTCACCTGCGTCGCGACAACCATCGCTGTCATAATCGGAGAAAGCATCAGCCGACCAAGAGCGTTCACCAACTGGGCAATCGTCACGAATATCGATGACATTGTCGTTGTCGTCGTCATAATCTTCACTGCTGTCCCGACAACCGTCTGAATCATAATCACTCGCTACAGATGCCACCCAGCCAACATCGCCTGAGGGGCAATTGTCGACGTTGTTGAGAACGCTATCGTTGTCGATGTCCTGATCGCACACATCGCCAAGAGCATCGAGGTCATGGTTCGCTTGATCCGCGTTTGCGATGAGGGGGCAATTATCGTCTTGATCAACAACTCCGTCGCCGTCTTCGTCCGTGTACGGATCGATTCGAACGACTTCATCTTGGCCGTTATCAACGTAATAGATGTGACCGTTTGGGCCAATTTCCAGACCCATGATGGAAGAAGCCGTTGTTTGGATGCTGCCTGCTTCTGTTGCGCTCTTTCCGTTCGTACTTAGTTCATAAGCCACGATTTGACCGTTGCCGTACTCCGAAACAAACAGTTTGTCATCAACCAGAGCGATTCCGGAAGGCCGGTTAAGTCCCGTATCAAGGACGCCCCATTCAACGCCTGCAATGCGTGAGTATTCTTGGAGCGGCTCGAGCCTTGTCGAACTGCTCATGATGTCGGTCGAAGTTGTCGATGTGTCCCCTGTGTTGACCCAAAGCACCCGGTTGGCTCCCGGGTCAGAGATGTAGAGAATATCAGAATCTTTGTCCAGAACCATGTGACCTGGTACCCCAAGCACGTGGCTCAATTGAATTTCTGAGTAGCGGCGCACAATCGCATCGGAGTGGTCGTCGTATCCGGTATCGTGGTCGAGTTGGAAGTCATAGTAAACCAGTTCGCCATAGTAACCATCGTTGTACCAGTACTTATTTGCAGAATCGTGAGCCATACCAACGCCGAAAGGAGATTCATGGTTCATGTCGATGTGGCTTCCAAGCAAATCGTCGTTTTGGTGTTCAACGGCATAATGAGACATCGACGAAGGCCAAAGCGTTGGGCCCATGAAGTTGTTTGGTGAACCTTGCCCGCAGTAGGTGTTGGCTGATTCTTGGGCTGAGCCCCACTGCCAATCAAACTCTGGGTGATAAGCACCGAAGGCGATGGCACTGACTTCTTCAAGGAAGTGATTGCTGTAGGCATCCTTGCGGTTTTGAGAAGTTTGGTTGTCCAAACCCGTGTTCTCCACGATGGTCATGCTGTCTGTGGCCCGATTAGCAACCCACAACTCATTGGCTCTGCCAGGATGAAATTCGAGGTCCCTTGGCTCGCGAATGTCGTCAGATGAATCAGCGATCACGACCTCTTCGAACACGTGACCAAACTGTTCAACTGCTGGAGAACCTTCGTTACCAACGGCATTTGATGGCACATAGAGGAGGAGCAACATGAGGATGAGCAGCGTAACTCTTCGGTTGGCCATGCACCTACCTAATCCCTGCCATTTTTGATACCTTGCTTGAACGGTGCAAGGCATTTATCAGAATCATGCATTCTGATGATTCTGAAAATACCAAACCAGCGTCACGAACATTCTGACATTTCGTCGTCCGTGTTCTCGAGATTTAAATCCCATGCGCTCGAACTCACTTGAGTGGACGAATCGCCTGCATAGTATTGATTCACAACAATCACTTGGAACGTGTAGCATCCCGAACCGTCGTAGAAATCATCCTTCTTCAGAATTTCAATCATGCCAGTATCGACATCATAACCGGTCCCAGGAAGGCCCATCCATCGGTCAGGACTTCCCGACTTCGATCCCGAAACTGCGCTCACCCAAGTGGTATCAGTTCCGTCAGCGGTGATCAGTGGTGATTGCCACTTTTGGCTGCCACCTTTCATGATCTTGAGTTGGATGGTGTAGTCTGAAAAGACAGGGAGGTAGTTGCTCACAGTGCTCATCGAGTGTTCGCCACCATCCTCGGCTTCTTCTGTAGGTCCGAAGAGCCCTACAATCGATTCGACAATGAGGCCGTCAACGCTTGTTTCCGTGGTCGTACCAGATGTTTCAGTCTTGGTGACCATGGTGATTTTAGCACCAGAATTGAGCACTTCTCTGTTCATGAAATTTGGGGGGATTTCACGAGTCTGGGTTTGTCCATCACCGGATTCGACTGTAATCTCGTATGCTTTGATGGTCGCTCCAGTGTTGTCTTGAGCGTTGCCTTGGAAGAAGCTGCTGACTGCGACCCTAAACTTAGCAAAGTCGTTGCTCAAATCTTCACTACCGGTCCACAATTCTTCGCCTCCAGAAGAAATCGAAGCGGTGCTGGAAGAGAAACTTCCACGGACATAGAACGTCAACTCGTCACTTTCTTGGTCCATCTCAATTTGAGTCAAGGCCATAGAGGAGTCTTGCGGAACCAAAACGAGGGCTGCATACGGGCCAATGGCGATAATGATAGCAAGCACAACTGAAACGGAAACCTTCACTGTGTTCAGTTCAGGTTGCATGCGTTCGTGTTGGACCAACATGCCAACACCGAGAAGAGCGATGACACCAACGATAAGCAGGCCAATCGCCCCCCCTTGAAGAGAGAGGATCCCAGCAAGTACGATGGCAGCCCAACCGATTGACGGTAGGACTGGAAATGAACCACTTGGAGGATCGTTGCTTGCTGAAGTGGTTTTGGCAACGGTTTTCGGAGCGCGTTGCTTTTCTTCCGCTTGTTTCTTCACGACGACCGGAGCGGGTGCTGCTGTGTCTGTTTCTGCATCTTTTACGGCAGTAGCCTTGTCCAGTAATCCACTCATAGAAGTCCCAACTAACTGGTTCTTGTTCACCTTAGATTATCAAGTCAACCCCTGTAGAGGTCAATCATAGCCTTATTCGGCAGGGGCTGCATTTGAGCCGTTAGAGTCCGGGAGCGGCTTCTCGCCATTCGCCTTCTTCTTCTTCGCTACCGGTCATTCGACGGCCAGCGACTGCTGCTGCAAGAGCAAGCATGGAGATTGCAGGAATCACTTCGAAGCCTGGAAGGTAGACACCGCGGACGTAGACCGTGATCATCTGAGATTCACGGATGCACCCACCGTTGTTGCAGGCGAATTCGGATTCTGCATAGAAATCAAGAACGTGGTATGCGTCGCTCCATCCCTGTGTCTTAGGCGTACGAGCCATCACACGGACGTTGGTTGCTGTTGGGATTGCGTCAATCTGCACCTTCACGGCTGGAAGGTTGATTGTGAAGCCGGCCTTCTCCAAATCATCACGGCTTGAGTCAGTAATGCCGACCTTCATGAAATCGATTTGGTTGCCGAGGTTGTAGACCTTGAATTCGAAGTTCTTGTCCTTCTTAGGCATGAGTTGGACGAATGGCTCAACGGCTTCAACCTGAACGAGTGAGTATTGCATGATGTTGACAATCATGTTGTTTTGAGAGGACGCTGTGTTGACTGGCGGCAAGCTGTTAATTTCTTGCACGGTTGCCGAAACGGAGAGCGTTCGACTTTGCATCACCATGTACGGTGTGGCCCGAACTGAAATTTGGAAATCGACCTCTTGGTTACCACCGATGTACATGTCACCGGGAGAAGCGGTGGCTAAGCCGTCGCTTGTCACCAAGATGCTGATCTTTTCTTGGTAAGTGGTTGGGTTGCTGGCGGTGCAGGTGGTGAATCCAGAGTAAGTTGATCCTGGTTTGACTTCAACGTTAATTGAAATTGGTGCACAGGACAGGGAAACAGCCGCCGTAGGGGCTTGTGCAGCCGCAGGAACAGCGACCAGCATCATCGAGGACACATACAAGGCAAGCAAGAACACAGCACGCTTCAACATATTAAGTTCCACCTAACAATCAACGCCACTGATGCGACACTCATAACCGTTGTGATAAAATGGTTAGCAAAAGAAGTTGAATAAAACCTTTCCAAGGGTTCTTCGTCAGGCGAAAAAACCCTCTTTTCCAATCACAAATGGAAAATTAAATGGTGGGCCCGAAGGGAGTTGAACCCCTGACCTCCCGGTTATGAGCCGGGCGCTCTAACCTACTAAGCTACAGGCCCCTGTGTTGTTGGACTTGGTTAAACTCATCAACTTATCCGCTTCATTCGAATCGAACCAGTGAAGATTGGGTGGGTTTAATCCACTCACGAACGCGTTGCTCCAGATCATCGCGCAGTTCGTCTGGAACGAAAATCAACGCCCGTTCATGGGGTTGGGTCAACGAGCGAATCAATGGTGAATGTTCGGAAGCATCGCCACCGTCTTCGATTTGAATGCCTTGAGCGTAGGGTTTGTACCCTTTCTTGGAGATTCTGGCATAGATGACTTCCGAACTCACATCAAATCCAGCAGCAGCAACGGCCTCTTCGATTCGATCCTTCACCACATCGACCATTTCAGTCGTCAGGGCTTCGATGCGAAGGGATTTGTGGAAGCCTCTGCGCGACATCAGTTTCATGGCATAATTGGCAAGAATTGAATCTTCATGTTCGGCCCATTCCGGAATTGCAACCCGCACATGAGCGTCGTTGAGGCTGGCGTAGCCTTGGGCGTCGAGTGATTTGTCCATCAGCATCTTTTGAAGCGAGGAGGAAAGCGTCAAGCTTCCTTCAGCAGCAAGAACTCGGGCGCGAGCCAACATGCGCACCAAGTAATTCTGAGTCAACATGTTGACCTTGTGGAAGTAGACCTGATGGTACATGTGGTAACGGGTAACGAGGTAAGCCTCAATGGCTGGAAGGCCCCAGGTTTTGACGAAGAAATGACCGTCTTCACCAACTCGAAGCGCCCGAAGCACCCGAGCAATATCGAAACCGCCGATTTGAGCGCCTGTGTTTGCTTGATCTCGAACCATGTAGTCCATACGGTCGACGTCCAATTGGCTCGAAACAATCTCTTTCAAAAACGGCGCAATAGGGATTCCAGCGTGTTCTTTTGCACCGTCCATGAGTGCAAATAAGCGCCCAGTTCGTTCACCACCCAAGGTGTCGATGAGGGCTGCTCCGACTTCCGTCTCCTCAGATTCAAGCAGCAATCGACCCCAATGCTCATGGGAATGATAGGTGGCAAACACTTCCGGAGTTTCCAGCACATGGGAAAACGGCGGGTGGCCAATGTCGTGAAGGAGGGCCGCCAAACGAACCAGTTCTGCGTCCTCCTCGCTGAGGATGCCAGGTTGCACTTCTTGGAGCGATGCCGTCAATTGCCCTGCAAGATGGTAGGCGCCTAAGGAATGTGCGAAGCGATTGTGATTCGCAGCAGGGAACACATACTCGCATGTGGACAGTTGCTGGATGTGGCGAAGGCGTTGAAATTCCTTCGTGTCAATGATGGTTGCGTGACGGCCCGGGACGAGAATGTCCTTGTGAATTTCATCACGAATTACGCGGTCACGCATCTTCATCCCCACACCTCCCTCTGTTCAACCATTAAAAAAAGAGTCCCATGAAAACAGCCGTTGTTTCAATTCTTATCACAGGGAACGCAAGGCAAACGGCTATGACCGGACCGCGTGTGACCAAAACATGGCCGATGCTCTGAAAGACATCATGCTGAAAATTACGGACGACGATCCGGCAACCCGCGGCCAGAAGTTGTGGGTTATGTTTGCCTTGGCAATCTTCCTCGTAGCCTCGTTGAACTGGTACGCTATGGTTCGGGAACCTCAAGTGGTCCAGGTCGAGGATTTGGTCAATCACAATCGGGAAACTGTGCTTGTTGAAGGCACCGTCATCTCTTGGATCAACGATCGATATGGAAACGGCGAGGATCGAGTTGACCTCGTTCTTGAAGATGAAACCGGCGTCATCAGCGTGCGTTGGTATTCTACAGGAGATAAACCTCCAATTGGGACCAACGTCACCGTCATGGGCACCGTAAATGATTACAACGGTCGTTTTTACTTACAATCAACCGGCGCCGGTGCAATTTGGTGGGAGCCTGAAGGCCTCCCTCAAGTCCAACGCCTCACTCTGAGCGATTTGGCAGTTGATCCCGAATCTTACCTCGGAGAAATCGTGACCATCACTGGCTTTATCAGCGAAGCCATCAACAAAGATGCAGTCTACACATCTGCCTACATCACCGACCACCCGGGGAACGCTGCGCACCAAATGCAATTGCTCGTACAATCAGCCCCTGGCGTTTGGATTGAAGCAAACTCTAAGGTGGAAATTACGGGAATGCTGGCCTACCAAGAAACAAGCCTGCGTTGGGCGTTTTTGACCCAAGGCCCTGAAATCATCCTCGTCGATGGATACAAGCCACAAGTGAACAACCTCGAATGGGCAGGAGAAGCCACTTGGAGTTACCAATCCGGCAGCATGGTGTCCATGGCTGGAACCGTTCTCATCACCGGCAACCAATGGACTCTGTTTGGACCCAGCGGCAACATGATGTGTATTTTGCCGACCGATGAAGACATCATAAACGCAGATCAATATGGTTACAATGGCTCTGCCTACGCGGCCACAGGGCGCTTGATGTGGAACGATGACAGAAGCATGTGGTGCATCGATGCCAACAACGGAAACGGCACGAACCTGATCGATCCGATGTCGGCCATGTCAATGCAAGCCATGCTCTCTGCCAACCCCGCCTCAATGCTGCAGACGCCGGATAAGCAATACACGCTGCGGACCTTCATGCAGTACGCATTCGAACCTCTGGACACCGATGGGTACTTTGTCGACAGCCAGATTTACACTTACGGCCAAACCCGTGTGGCCATGTCCTTCCCCTCAACTCGTACCGAGTGGATTGAGGCAGGTCAAGGGCTTGTGGCGAACGTGACCGTATCTTGGGACGACGAAAAAATGATGATGAGGCTCATGGTTCAATCCTACCAGCTGGTTGGTGAACCTCCCGCCCCTGAAGCTTTGCTCTGGGACGACGGCGCAACCCAATGGGGCTATTCGCAAAATAAACACGTCCTTCTCAACGGAAAAGCAATGCTTGAAGACGATGGATGGTACCTGTACAGGGATGGCTCCTCTCAATCCATTCGCCTGAACCTTGACCTCAATCCGATCGGAACCGACGACCTCCATTCGAACATTTCGATGACTTGGGTTGGACGGCTGCGCCAAGTGGAACACCCTTCAGAAGTTTCACTTATTTTCACACTCGATGATGCAGACGCACTGGACACCGACGGTGACAGAGTTGCCGATTCGCTCGAAAGCGCCAATGGAATGAACATCAACAGCCCCGACACCGACGGTGACGGAGACAGCGACAGACTGGAACTGGAAGAAGACAGCAATCCAAATGCTTGAGGGATGACCATGTTGGAGGCGTACTTTTACGAACTTGGGTGGATGCTGTTCGCTCTGTTTTTCGGCGTCTTCATGGGCTCGCTTACGGGTATTATTCCCGGGTTCCACGTCAACAACGTCGCTCTGATTTTGCTGGCCTTGTCACCCAGTTTGTTGGCGCTCGGCATTCCCCTTTCGGCCGTCGCTGGAATCATCGTATCGACTGGAACGGTTCACACGTTCCTCAATTACATCCCATCCGCACTGATGGGGGCACCGGATGCCGATCAAGCGCTGTCATTGCTGCCCGGTCACCGAATGCTGCTCTCCGGAAATGCGGCACGTGGTGTCGCATGGTCCGCACGCGGGTCGCAACTTGGACTGTTTTTGTCATTGCCGCTGATCGTTGTTGCCCGGATTGCGTTCGGACCTGAACTCGGTTGGTACGACCAATTACGAACCATGCTGCCGTTCATTCTTCTCGTGATTTCCGCCCTTTTATTGGCCACCGAAACCACTCGCCTCGATTGGCCAAGTTGGTTGCAAACCATCACCGGTGGCGTGCTCGGTAAGGATTCCCGGTTCGCTGGATTCTTCACCGCTACCGCCTTCTTTTTGCTCGCAGGTTTGTTTGGATGGACCATCATCGGCCCAACCGCCTTGCCAGCCAGTTCCCCGATCAACATGCCAGGTGCGAGCCTGCTCTTGCCCGGTTTAGCCGGTTTGTTCGGCATCGCTAACCTGCTCGACATTTACGCAACCACCTCACACCTACCACCACAGAAAGAGAACTGGGATTTGCCGCCTGCTAAGCCTTTGCTTGTCCCGTGCTTTTGGTCGGGTGTGGCTGGAGCATCGATGGGCGTTCTGCCCGGAATGACCGCCTCACAGGCCACCGTTCTCGTCATGGGAGGTCGCAACGTTGTGGCCAAGGTGCAAGGGAAAACAGGCTATGGAATGGACTGGGAAACCCGTCGATTGACAGAAATGACCGATGATGAACTGCTGGAGATCGCAAAAGCTGAATCTGATGAAGGGGTTGAAGGGCCTCAAACAAAACAAGATTTGGAAATCATTGCAATCCTTTCCGCAGTGAACACCGCAGTCACGGTGTGTGTTCTTGGTTTCCTCTACATCATCAGCCGCTCCCGGTCTGGCGCTACATTGGCGTTGAAGGCCATGTACCCAGTTGACACTTGGAGCAACCTTGAACCGACGGCTGATTTCATCCGTTTGCTCGCAATCACACTTGCTGCGGGCTTGATGGCCATGCCGATCATGCGCTATGTAGGAATGGGAATGTTGCGGCTTCACGCAGCAATTCCTTTGCAACAAATGATCATGAGCGTCATCCTGTTTGTAGGTGCACTCGTGTTCGTCAGCACTGGATTCATTGGCATGTCGGTGCTGATCGTTGGAACCATGATTGGCTTGCTGCCCCCACGGCTCGGCATTCGACGAAGCCACGCCATGGGCGTTATTCTCGTTCCGATCATGATTTTGATGTTCAAAAACCTCGTCGACAACGCCGGTTTCTTGTGATTTTCTCGCTCGAGGTTTTATCGAACACAGGCGTAAGCCCTATGCCCTTTGACCATCACGAAGGGGTACAGGTGAGTCCATGACCTCTCAACTCCGCCCCGTCCTGCTTGCACTTCTCTTAATTTGCTCCACCTTAGGAGCGCTTACGAGCACTGAACTTTCTGACGAAGCTGCTGACTTGACATCAGCCCGTTCCCTTGCATGCACCGGTGATGTTTGCCTCAATGAAGCATTGCCGAATCCAAACGGGTACGATTCGGGAACTTGGCCAAATGGTGAATGGGTCGAACTGTACAACAATGGAAACACCACGATTGACGTGTCAAACTGGTACGTTACAAACAAAGCCTCCAAAATGATGTACTTCAACGAAACAACGATTGTCGACTATGATGCAAACGATTCAACAACATGGGAAATAGCACCCGGCGACTACATGGTCATCGCTCGCAACGGCATGTCAAACGGCATGTTTTACCTTGCTAACACGAACGACGTCATCGATCTCTACACCGCTGCAGGCACGCTGCTTGATCAAGCCACTTGGAACTACAGCAGCAGCGGTGCACCGTCCGGTGTGAGTTTGGAAGAAGACACCACTGGACCAACAAACGATTGGGTTGCGACCAACACCCCGACACCCGGTGGCATCAACACCGGCAGCGGAACCGGTGGTCCAACAATCATACCCTCTGACCTCCATATCAACGAAGTGATGGCCGACCCATGGCCAAGCTTCGATGGCGATATGTGGCCTGGCGGCGAATGGATTGAACTCACCAACACTGGTTCAAACGACATGAACCTCACTGGATGGAGCATTGTCGACCAAGCAGGAAAAACCCTCTTGTTCAACGAATCTCATCTGATTGACGCAGAAAGTGCTGGCTACCTCATCGCACCAGGAGCAACTCGAATGGTGGCGGTCAATGGCTCAGGGTCCAGCATGCTCAACAACGGTGTTGAGATGATTCAGATGAAATGGCCAAACGGCAGCGTGGCTCAGCAGGTTTCTTGGACCGACAATGAACAAGGATTCTCCCTGGTCAACGATGCTGCCTCGACCTACATGGTGTATGCAGCATACCCAACTCCAAACGCACCCAACCCTTTGTCATTGGATGTAATTGCAATGACGCCATCTCCGGTGAAGATGACAGAACTCCTCGCCAACAGTTCAGCAGATGGCACCCCCTACCCTGACGGCGAGTGGCTCGAATTGTTCAACGACGGACCCGTTGATGTCGACCTCGCCGGCTGGTCAATCATCGACGGCATGGGCAACATCACACTGCTCGACCCGGCGTCGTTGGTTTACAACGACACCCAAGCGAGCACCATGATCGAGGCCGATGGGCGACGGCTTGTTCAGTTTACAACCGACACTCAACTGTGGAACTTCTACAACCACCTCATGCTTGCTGACACCACTGGAAGCATCGTGGATGCCGCATGGTATGCTGCTGACTATGGCGTCAATGTATCGCTCATCCCTGCTGAATCTTCGACTGATCCTTGGGTGCCTGCGCCTTGGATGACACCAGGCCAACCAGAGCCAGGTTTGATGGATTCAACAGGTGAAGTCTCCTTTTCGGAAATCATGCCAGACGGCGTTGGGAGCGATTCCCAACAATGGCCGCTTGGCGAATGGTTGGAGATTCAGAACAACGGCGAACAAGCCATCGACGTTGCTGGATGGAAACTTCAAGCAGCGAGCAGGACACTGACGCTCCACCAATTCAACATGCCACTGCAGTCCACATCCGTCATACAACCTGGCAATGTGGCACTGATTGCCCTCAATGGCACCAGCAGTTTCTACCTCAAACACACAACCCCCGATTCAATTGGTTTGGTTGATGCAAACGGCGCTGTCGTCGATACAATCGCATGGTCGTCCACAGTCGAAGGTGAGTCGCTCATCGCACCCAACAGCAGTCATGCTGGAGCAGGTCCGAGCGGCACTGCTGCCGGCACAGGCTCTGATTGGTTGCTTTCAGCATGGACAAGCCCTGGCCGAGTAAATCCGGTTTGGCCAGCCTATACAGGCTCAGAAAACGTGAGCGTCACCGAAGTGTTGGCGTACTGCAGCGACGATTCAATTGACCCTGTAGAAGACTGGATTGAATTCATGAACACTGGAACAGAGGACCTCAACCTCAGCCGATGGCACATCGACACCGTCGACCAAGATCGCAGGTTCATTCGAAGCGACGCAATGTGGGACTCCGTTGACATGGGATGGAACGCTACAATCGTAGAGCCCGGACAGCGTGCTGTGTTCCTCATGGATGACAGCCTGCTCAGCGGTCTTGGCGATGGGTTCACGCTGTCCAATCCGGATGGTGTACCCATCACCACTGTTCAATGGAGCATTGTCAGCGACTGCCAAACAATGATGCCCGGCAACACTTCTGAGGCGTCTTGGATTCACACCATGTGGCCAACACCAGGAACTGAAGAGCCAAATGCAACCCAGTTCGCGCAACTCGATGATGTCAAATTCACACGCTTTATGAGCGAAGGGTCCACAGGCATTTCTTCGAACACAGAGTTCTTTGAAATCAGCAACATCGGTGATAAAACAGCATACCTCGAAGGTTGGACGTTCAGCGTCACGACCTCGGGTGGCACCGACCCATTCGTCTTCGGCGACCTTACAATCCCTGCCATGAGTGCGGTGATTTTTGCCGCAGATCCGAACGGCCTTGGCGTCTATGAAGACGGTATAATCGTCGGGTTTGCTTCTGGATTCAACGAAGCACCGACCCTTCCAAACGACGGAGCGGCCTTACAGATCACGGACCCAGCAGGAGCACTCGCTGACACCATCGTGTACGGCAACGGTCCGGTCGAGGTGAACGGGTGGAGTGGCATCAGTTTGGTTGAACCCGTATCGGGGATCAACCTGATCATTTACCACCGAGGCGACGGATGTGGTGCCCTTGATGACACCGATACGGTGAGCGATTGGCATCACCGCTGGGGTCGACTTGGCGGCAGCACGTTCTGCGACGACCAAACCTTCTCCGGTGAATCAGAAGTCATTCCATTGATTGGCCCAACCCACGGCCTCCTCGATGTGCTGGACTGGATTGAAGGGGCGAACACGAGCCTCAATGTCCATGTCTACCAACTCTCAGAACCAAGACTGGTTCAAGCGTTGATTGACGCACAAGGCAGAGGCGTTGATGTTACGGTCGTCCTCGATGCCGGGTCCCCTGGCTTCTGGGCGGACTTCGACATGATCAATCAATACGGTATGGCCAGTGAACTGGTCAAAGCAGGCGTCACCACCTACTGGTTCGGTGATGGCGGCGTGGAACCTTATGCTTACATTCACAGCAAGGTTGCTGTCCGTGACGGCACAAGCGTCTGGATTTCATCAGGCAACTGGAAGGGCTCTTCCATGCCCGCACCAGGCGTTCGCGGCAACGTGGATTGGGGCGTTTTGATTGAAAACGACGAACTGGCTTCGATTGTTCTCCAGCAGATGTCGTTTGATGAAGAACCGCTGCGCCAACACATCTCCCCTGCTTCGGCAAGCGACGAGCCAAACGGATGGAACATGCCCACCGCAACACCTGTCGATGGTGCCCGTTCGCAATCCATTACGGCCACCGTCAACGGGGCGCTCTTGACGTGCCCGGACAACTGCATTGAGGGACTGGTCGAGTTGATCGACAGTGCAGAGGACGAGCTTCTGTTGTCCTTGCAATACCTCGACATGGACTGGTCTTGGGGATGGGGCGACAATCCAATTTTCACTGCCTTGCGGCAATCTGCAGAAAACGGCGTAGCAGTTCGGTTGATCATCAACGGCGCATACCTCGACCAGGACGTTCAAGATGTAGTTGACACCTTCAATGAAGTGTGGAATTCAAGCGACGGTTTGGATGTAGCAGCCATCGTCATGAGCGAAGATGATGATGTTTCCAAACTCCACAACAAAGGCCTCATTATTGACCAAGAGACCGTGTTGGTTTCATCGATCAACTGGGGCAATTCCGCAGTCAACAGAAACCGAGAAATGGGGCTAGTGCTGACTTCAACCGAAGTTGCAGCACCCTACCTTACTGCTTGGTATGAAGACTGGAACAGGTTGGATAACGTGACAGACACCGACCAAGATGGACTGCCTGATATTTGGGAAGTTCCAAACGGTTTGAATCGAACCACGCACACCCTGCCTGGCCCAAACATGGCTGAAGGGTTGTACGATGCAGACATGGACGGCATCACAAATCAAGATGAATACAAGTTTGGCAGCCATCCAACAAATGCCGATACCGATGGGGATTGCATTCCCGACGGCCTTGAAGTTGCTTGGGCGCAATCAACGGCCTTGGATCCAACAATCGAAGCCGTTTCACCTCGAAATGCGCTGAACCTTGCAGATGCAGATATGGACGGTGTCAATGAATCGGATGTCCTTGGCTGTGACTTGAGCGGCATCGACATCGACAATACGCCAACCGAACCGGTCGACAATGGGACGCTTGACGACGACAACGACGGCGTGATCAACGCCGACGATGAATGTCCAGATACCCTCGCCGATTTGGCTGTCAACCTCCAAGGATGTTCAACAGAACAACGGCTTGTCCTTGCAACGCCAAGCAGTGGCGATGAAACGAACCTCGGTTCTAAATTGATGCTCATGCTGATGGTAGCAGGTGTAATATTGGCAGTTTGTGCCTTCTTGGTGCTCCGGAACATCGAGCAAGAAGCCGAGGATGCAAAGGACTTGATCACCCTTGAATCTGCTCAACTCGACGCTTTGGCAGCAGACCCGATTTCCATCGATGGATTCCAAGCCCCCGTTTTGGACGGTACTGGAGCAGAGAAAGAACCACCAAAGAAAGTGATTTCAGAGACTGACCTAGCAAGAGTCCCCGGTTGGGATGAAGCAATGGTGCAGAGTTACTTCGACCAAGGTTGGACGATGGACCAGTTGGTCGTGTATTACGAAGAACAGGTTCAGGCACACAGAGATTCGTCACAAGATTGACAAGGGACCGCTTTGCATTTCAGGTCATGCGAGCAGTCACTTCGACGAGCAACCCAGTCTTGTCCAACAATTTTTGGAGCAACATCCCAGGCTACGAAACCATGTCCTATGAAGGGACAATGCAGAAGATTGGCGTTTTGTTCGGAATCACAATCCTCACTGCCCTTGTGACCGTTTCTTTGGGCGCATCTGGAAACCTTGGGGCAATGGTCCTTCTCACGGGAATTGGATTCTTGGGTGGCCTCATCACCTTACTGGTGATGGTATTTACGAGGCCAAAAAATCCAGCACCGGGAGCGATCTGTTACGCCTTGTTTGAAGGTATGCTCATTGGTGGAGTCTCGTTTGTGTACGAAGGAGCATACTCCGGAATTGTTTTGCAAGCTGGCTTAGGCACAGTCTGTATTATCGGCGTCATGTATTTCCTTTGGTCAACTAAAATCATCAAAGCGACACCTGCATTCCAAGCCGTCGTCATCACCCTCACGCTCGGCGTGTTCGCTTTGTACATGGTTTCAATGGTTTTGTCGCTGTTCACAAATGTTGGCGTACCCTTCCTCCATTCCTCTGGACCTCTTGGAATTTTGGTGACATTGTTCATTCTGGGTATTGCATCACTCAATTTGATCCTCGACTTTCACTTTATTGAGCGCGGCATCAGCAACAACTCACCAAAATCAGGTGAATGGTGGGCTGCATTCGGTTTGTTAATCACCGTTATTTGGGTCTACTTCGAAATGCTAAGACTCCTCTCCAAGATCAGGAATCAGTGATGAATGTGAGCCGCCGAATACCAACGGTTGATTTCGCCGACATGCTTGGCGATGAGCGTCAACAAGAACGCTTCGTTCAAGCCGTTGGAGATTCACTGAAGGACATCGGTTTCTTTGCTCTCAAAAATCACGGCATTGATTTGGACTTGATTGAACGATCCTATGAGCAAAGTGATGTCTTTTTCTCGTTACCAAAGACCATCAAACAACGGTATTTACAGCCAGAAATTTCGCATCAACGCGGCTACACCGCCTTCGGGGTCGAACACGCAAAGGACAACGATGCACCTGATTTGAAAGAATTCTGGCAAAATGGAAGAACGCACACTGGTAAAGGACCCCAACCAACCTACCCAGCCAATGTATGGCCCGAAGACCATGCACCAGGGTTCAAACCCGTGATTGACGGGCTCTTTGAGCAAATGGAAGCCTTGGCTCAGCGCATCTTGAAGGCCTGCAGCATCTACCTTGACAAACCTGCGGATTGGCTCACTGAAATGAGTCAGGAGGGGAACACAATCATGCGAATCATTCACTACCCGCCTGTTGGCAAGGATGCACCTGTTGGTGCCGTGCGCTCTGCTGCACACGAAGACATCAACCTGATCACGCTGCTTGTCACCGCCACAGCAGATGGCCTCCAAGTCATGGACCACGATGGCAGTTGGATCAAAGTCGAGGGTGACGCACGGCACATCATCGTCGATTCTGGCGACATGTTGCAAAACATCACGAACGGCCTGTTCCGATCCACAACCCACCGGGTTGTGAACCCAAAAGACACCACGGCCAGACGATTTTCCATGCCCATGTTTGTTCATCCGAGAAATGAAATCGATTTGACCCCACGCAATGAATTTGTAGAACAAACCGGTGGAACTCCTCTTTATTCGTCGATCACAGCCGGTGCATACCTGCATCAGCGATTGGTCGAAATTGGATTGGCTGAACCTGAGGGCAACGCATGAGCAATCTCATCGCCCGATTGTGCACAGCCATCGAAAACGGTCAATCAATGGAACCGCAGGATTTAGCATCCTTCATCGAAGGTGTGGCAAATCGAACCCTGTCCATTGAGGCCATCACCGTGTGGCTCAAAGCGGTTCATGCTCATGGAGCCAGCGTCGAGGACACTGTAGCTTTGACAAAAGGCATGATGCACTCAGGTGCAGTGCTCTCATGGGATTCACACCGCCCTGTCGCCGACAAGCACAGCACCGGAGGCGTTGGTGACAAGATGTCGATCATGCTTGCTCCAGCCCTGGCAGCCTGCGGGGTCGAAGTTCCAATGCTCGCAGGCCGAGGCTTAGGCCATACAGGTGGCACCATTGACAAGTTGGAATCAATTCCAGGATTTAATTGCGCTCTTAACCCCAAACAGATGCAATCGATGGTGAATGAAATTGGCTGTTGTATTGCAGCACAAAACGAAGCAATAGCCCCTGCAGACGGATTGTTGTACGCCATTCGAGACGTGACAAGCACCGTTGATAGCATACCACTGATTACGGCCTCAATCGTTTCTAAAAAAGCCGCTGAAGGACTCAAAGCCCTCGTTTTGGATGTCAAGTGTGGCCGAGCTGCGTTCATGCAAACCGAGCAGCAAGCCATCGAACTGGCAACCTCAATGGTTCGGACTGCAAACGGTTTGGGAATTCAAACCATGGCTCAAATCACTGACATGAACGAACCCATTGGAAGCCATGTTGGAAACGCTCTGGAAATCATCGAAAGTGTGGAAGTGCTCAACGGTCGAGGCTCAAAGGACACGGTGAACCTCGTAGCCATGCAGGGAGGAGCGCTCTTGCACCTGCTCGGAAAAGCAGAATCGAGTGAAGATGGAGAGCAGATGATTGTCAACACGCTTCACGATGGCACGGCTGCGAAGCGCTTTGAACTGATGTGCATCGCTCAGGGCGTGACGCCAGCCACAGCCAAAAAGTTGCTTTCGACACCCGAGAACGTGGTGCAAAGGGCCGAACAGGTGACTGAACTCAAGGCAAAGTCATCCGGGCACATCGAAGGAATTGATGCGATGGTTTTGGCTGAAATCGCTCGTGAGCATGGCGCTGGCCGGTTCGATATCGAGGGCATCATCGACCCCTCAGTTGGGTTTGTGGTGTTGAAGGCCAAAGGCGATGAGATTCTGCAGGGCCAACCATGGATTGCAGTTCATCACAATCAACCCCTCACCATCGATCAAGAAAAGGGACTCCATGGGGCGTTGCGCCTCTCAACTGCACCCGTCAAGCCAATTGTGAGGCTTCTCAAGGTCATTCAATGAGAGTGACAGTCCCGAAGCCGTCATAAAGGGGAGGCGATTGGCCATAGTTGCCGATTTAGCTTAGCTGGTGGAGCGTGGGACTGTTAATCCCAAGGTCGAGGGTTCGAGCCCCTCAATCGGCGTAATTTCTAACCCTTGGAGGTTATTCCCACTCGATTGTACCAGGTGGCTTGTGCGTGATGTCGTACACAACACGGTTAGCAGCGCCCTTCACTGTGTTTGTGATTCGAGTGCTGATTTTCTGGAGAATGTGATGTGGGATTTCCGAATAACGCGCTGACATACCATCCATCGATTGGACCGCTCGAACAACGATTGTTTCGCCGTAAGCACGAACGTCGCCGTGAACACCGACGCTTCTCACCGGGAGAAGAGCAGCAAAGTATTGCCATGGAATTTCCATTTCACCAGCTGCTGCTGCTGCTTCGAATTCTTCTTCGACAATGGCGCATGCTTCACGGACGACACCAACGCGTTCTGGAGTGAGGTCGCCAAGGGTACGAACGGCCAAACCCGGTCCAGGGAACGGTTGGCGCTCTGCGACATTGATCTCAAGGGTTCGAGCCAAATCTCTGACTTCATCCTTGTAGAGGTCACGAAGAGGCTCAACAACTTCCAACGTCATGTCTTCAGGCAAACCGCCAACGTTGTGGTGGGATTTGATGGTGTCACGAACGCCACCACCGGATTCAATCCAATCTGGAGCGATGGTGCCTTGAATGAGGTACTTGGCATCAACTTTGACTTGCTCCTCTTCAAAAATTCGGATGAACAGTTCGCCGATGACCTTGCGCTTTTGTTCTGGCTCGGTGATGCCTTTGAGTGCAGCAAAATATCGGTCTGCTGCCTTAACGGTGACGAGGTTTTTGATGCCTTGAGCAGCGAGGAGCGCTTCAATCTCTTCTGTTTCTCCTTTGCGCATAAAGCCGGTATCGACGTAAACGCAGTGAAGTAAATCGCCAACCGCTTGGTTCGCAATCACAGCAGCCACGGTGGAGTCAACACCACCAGAGCAGGCGATAATGGCCACATCGTCAATGGTTTCTCGCATGGTGGCGATGGATTCCTCGATGAATTCCGAGGTATCAAACATTCACTGTCCCCCGTTGACTTCTGCGTCTTGGGCTTTCACTCGAGCCACTTGGTCGAGTTTGTTTTGCTTCAATGCTGCAGCGTAGTCTGGGTTCTTGAGGGCGAGGATCTGAGTTGCAAGGTAGCCTGCGTTGTCACCGCGGTCAACACCAACGGTTGCCGCAGGGACGCCAGGTGGCAGTTGAACGATGGAAAGCAACGAATCGAATGGCACACGGCCACCGCATGGGACGCCAATCACAGGTTTTGTGGTCAGAGCAGCAACTGCACCGGGAAGAGCAGCGGCTAAACCAGCCATAGCGATGAAGACTTGACAGCCATCGGCTTCGGCTTGATTGATGATTTCTTCAACGAACACAGGGGAGCGGTGAGCGCTTGCAACACGGAGTTGGTAAGTCACGCTAAAGTGGTCGAGGATTTTCGTGCATTTTTCGGCTACTGGTAGGTCGGAAGACGAGCCCAAGAGAATGGTAACATCCATGCTTCTACGCCGGCGCGGGTGGTTCATCAAGATGCCTCTTGGATTTCTTGCGCCTGCAAGGGCAAAAGGGGGCTATTCTTCAGCGTCATCTAGGGCCTCGTCAAAGCCTTCTAGGTCGATGCCGAAGTTGAGCGATTGGAACTCTGCCTTGTCTTTGCAACCAAGAACATCGAAGCAAATGAACGGTTCATTTTCGACGATTCGTCCATAAATCGTGACAAATTGGTTTGAACCAAACCTCTTGCTCGCCATGGCTTGCTGATCGAAGCGAGTGGTTTTAATTTCCCATCCCAGAAGGGAGTCAATTGGGAGGCGTGCTTTTGCGTGCCATCGATGTTCAAACACATAGCCGCCGTCTTTGAACACCACGTCCAAGCCTTTGACAAGAGCAACGACTGAAGCAGATGAGAACACAAGACCGCCCCAAATCGGGAAATTACCCTGACTGACGAGGGCCCAAGCAACAATCGAAAAGGCTACACAAAACAAGCCAATCCCGACCCTTGTTGCACCAAGTGCCCCCATTCGAGAGGAAAGCCCTGCCACGCCACCCATCAAAATCAGCAGCATGCCGGCAACGCCGAGGTACGGAATCAAATCCAGATTGGTGCTGGTGAACCACATCAGCCATCCAAAGGCTAGTGGCAACAAACCCCACGCCATTGGAAACAATGCAACCGATGCTCGTGATTCCAGCTTGACGCGTGTCCATCCTCGCTTGGAGAATTCACGCAGTTCCATACCACTGCGAACCGCTCGGCGTATTTACGCATTCGCTCAAACCTTCACTCGTCGTCGTAAGGGTGGCGCAAGCACAAATTTCGTGCAGCGTAGACCTCATCCACTCGGCGAACTGGCGTAGTGATGGGAGCGGCGTGCAAAGTTTCGGCGTCAACTTGCAGCACCTTTGCGAAATCAATTGCGAAGGTATCAAGCGTTTCTTTGCTCTCAGTTTCTGTCGGCTCGATCATCATGCATTCTGGCACGACCAGCGGGAAGTAAACCGTTGGAGCCATGTAGCCCATATCGAGCAATCCCTTGGCGATGTCCATAGCGGAAATCCCATGGCGTTCCTTGGCTGGTTCAAGTGAAATCGTGAACTCGTGTTTAGCCACTTTTGTCTCAGCGCCATCAACGATCATGTCACCAACACCTGCCGCTTCGGCTTCCCGGTGCAAGACATGACGGAGGTAATTTGCGTTCAACACCGCATGCTCTGACATCGTTTTCAAACCGTTGCCATAGCGGCGGTAGTACGCCCAGCAACGAATGATTGCTCCGGCATTGCCGTGCCACTGCTGAACCTTACCAATGCTGTGGGTTGGCTGATACCAACCAAACCACATGTCATCAACAGCGTGCTTAGCTTCATCGCCCACAATGGGGCGTTTCTTGACAATTGGACCGGGCAAGAAATCAGCGAGGTGAGCCTTGACACCGATTGGACCAGATCCAGGCCCGCCGCCTCCGTGCGGTTGACTGAACGTCTTGTGAAGGTTGAAGTGAACCGCATCGAAGCCCATTAAACCGGGTGAAGTGATCCCCAAGATGGCGTTGAAATTTGCTCCGTCGTAGTACATTTGGCCGCCTACGTTGTGAACAATGGAAGTGGCTTCCAAAATATCTGCTTCAAACAACCCGAGCGTGTTAGGGTTGGTGATCATCATCACTGCGGTGGTTTCATCAGCGACTGCTCGGAGTGCATCAAGGTCGATTCGTCCGTCGACTCGGCTTGGGATTTCTACAATCTCAAAGCCACACATGGCGGCGCTTGCTGGGTTCGTGCCGTGAGCGGAATCAGGAACGATGACCTTGGTGCGCTGGTCTTCACCGCGCAAACGGAAGTATTCCTGAATGCACCGCACGGCGGTGAATTCACCTTGGGCCCCAGCAACAGGCTGGAGGGTCACTTGATCCATACCAGCACAGACCTCAAGCATGTATTGCATTTCATGGTAGATGGAAAGCAAGCCCTGCAGGTGGTGTTCGGGTTGATGAGGGTGGATGTCAGCAATGCCAGGCAACTGAGCAATGACTTCATTCACGCGAGGGTTGTGCTTCATGGTGCACGAACCGAGCGGATAGAAACCTGTGTCGATGCCAAAGTTTCGCTTTGACAACCAAGTGTAGTGGCGAACCATTTCTGGTTCCGAAATCCGTGGCCAGCGAGGGGCTTTCTTTCGGACCAGTGTATCCGGTAGGCTCAATTCAGACGCTGGTAGCACCGGAGCAGGTTGTGAATACCCTTTGCCGGAAGCACCGTGGTGATCAAACAAGTGACTCATGCGGTCACCCCCTGACTTGTAGCCCACACTTCGAGGTGGGCTGCGAGCAACTCAATCTCGTTGGATTGGGTTTGGTCTGTGAAGGAGACGAGAAGCCAATTTGGTTGAGAGGGGTACCATCGATGCAGGTCAAAGCCGCCAACGATACCAACGCCGTCGAGGTAGGAAAGACATTCGCTTGCCTTGCCAGGCAACTCAAGAACAAACTCTTGGAAGTGATGGCTCGAGGCGTGCGGCAAATGCACACCCTCGATCGCTGAGAGTTTTTGCTTTCCAAGCGTGCATGCAGCCATGTTTCTGACCGCAAGGTCGTGAAGGCCTTCTGGGCCTAAAAGCGACATATGCATGGCACCCATCAGGGCGATGAGGGTTTCATTGGTGCAGATGTTGGAGGTTGCTCGATGCCGACGAATGTGTTGTTCCCGCGTTGAAAGCGTCAGGCAATAAGCCTCTTTTCCGTCAACGTCAATGCTGCGCCCGACAATTCTGCCGGGCATCAATCGAAGGTACGGTTTGCTGCATGCAAAGATGCCGTAAATTGGTCCACCGCCGGTGATTGGGCTGCCAAGCGGTTGGCCTTCACCAACAACGATGTCAGCACCATAGGCACCAGGTGCCTCGACAAGGCCGAGTGAAACGGGTTGGACTGCAACGATCAGAGCGGTGTTTGGACCGATGATTTCCTTGAGCAGAGGTAAGCCACCATCAAGAACGCCGATGGGGTTTGGTTGTTCGACGTAAACCCCGCATGAGCCTGCAGCATCCTGGGCGGAAGACAGCATCACCGTGCCGTCAGGGTTGTGTCGAAGCATGTTGATTTTGATTTCCGCTCCTTGGCAGTAGTTTTCAATCACTGACATGCGGTCTGGAGGCGTCAGTTCGGAGACGTACACTGTATCCTTTTGAGTTGCTTTTCGAGTGTGGACCCGAACGCAACATGTGATGGCTTCAGCCGCTGCTGTTGAACCGTCGTAAAGTGAGAGGTTGGCGATTGGCAAGCCAACAAGTTCTGAAATGAGGGTTTGAAACTCCCACATGGCTTGCAGCATTCCCTGGCTCACTTCAGGTTGGTAGGGAGTGTATGAGGTCAAAAATTCACCGCGGGTGATCAGTTGGAAGACGGCTGCGGGAACATAATTTCTGTAAAGACCAGCGCCTAAAAACGAGACGCGTTGCCCCAAAGCAACGTTCGAGCCAAGCAGACGGCGAGCGTCTGCAATGATCTCTTCTTCAGATTGAGGATCGGGGAGAGGGAGCAATCCTTGAATCCGAACTTCATCGGGAACATCGGAAAATAAATCGTCCATGGAAGACATTCCCATCGTGGCAAGCATTTCGGCCTCTCGGCCCAGATTCGGCAGTTGGTCAACCATAGCAATCCATCCTCAGTCTCGGGTGTAGTATAAACAGACCGCGGAACGGTGATAATAATGGCCCTTTGAACCGCTGGGATTCAAACGCCGAATACCTCATGTTCTCGCCGCTCATGGAACAAGCATGGCGAGCGTTGCGATGGTGGTGACAAACGCCTGTGCACCTGACCCAAGAGTGATGAGAAGCGCCGAACTTTTGGGACAAAAAGGACACACTGTCACCATCCATGCCTTTGACAGAACGCAAAAGGCTCCGATGAGCGAGATGGTCAACGGGGTGCGCATCATGCGATACCACATCGGATCGTACGCCTATGGTGCTAAATTAGCGACGGTTCGAGGCCTTCGGGCGTTTTCCAAGGTTGTTCTTTCCACGCTTCAAGCCAAACCCCCGGAATGCGTGTACTGCCACGATGCAGACACGCTCTCAATCGGTGTGAAGATGGCCCGACAGACTGGATGCAAACTGATCTATGACATGCATGATTTGCAGCACACCTGGGCGCTGATGGGAAAACCAAACTCCTTGCCTCGCCGCTTAATCGCAAACCGAATGGAACGCAAAGCCCTCCGTGGAGCTAAAATGGCCGATTTAGTCATCACCAGTTCCGGTTCATTGACAGGTGGTTTGCACCCTGGATTCAAAGAGTACCTCGCAGATAATGGCATTGAGTCAATGGTTGTCGAAAACCGGCCAAAGCAAGGCGAAAGAGCACAGAAATCAGCAACCAAAAAGAGCGATTGGACCGTTGCCTACATCGGGCGAGTCAGAGAAGTCGAAAGTTTCCAACTTCTTACCTCTGCCATTGAACTGATCGCTCCTGAACAGCGACCTTCGCTCAAAATTGCCGGGGACGGAACCGCTGTGGAGCCCGTTCACGCCCACCTTTTGACAGCATCAAGCCGACTTGGAATTCACTTGAACCTTAGCGGCTCATTTACGAGCGAAACATTTCCAACCTTAATGCAAGATGTGGATGTGATGTATGCACTGTATCCGCCGCACCGTGGCAACATCACGAACGGCGCTCTGCCCGTCAAGATGTTTGATGCCGCATCCTATGGTGTCCCAACGATTGTCAACTCGGATTGTTTGATGGGAGAACTCGCATCTATGGAAGCGATAGGGGTTCCCGTGGCGTGGGATAAACCCCAAGAACTCGCAGATGCATTGCTCAGTCAACGGCATAGCGTAGCCGTGTTAACACAACTTGGCGTCGAACAGCAAAATGCCTTCGTCCACGCCTTTGAGGCTCTGTTCTAATCAGAGGAACGGTGGTCGAACGACAACCGCCTTGACGGATTTCCGAGGGCTGGCAACGATGAGCACCTCGTCGCCTTCGCTGACCGAAGAAAGGTAACCAATACCGATCCCTAGGTTCTCCAAACTTGGTGCTGGTGCGCCGGAGGTTAGAGCGCCAATGGAAGTTCCATCAGGTAGGGTAACCGCTTTTCCTGGCCGTGGTAACGGACCCTTCTCGGTGTACTTGATGCCCCACCAACGCGCATCATTTTCGTCGTGGCTTACCACTCGATGCTTGCCGATGAATTCGTGCTCCAGATCCAGACCGAATGGAACGTTGGTTTCCCATGAGTCACGGGCCAAAAACGAGGCGTCTTCGCCTTCTGCAAGCGGCGGCCAGCAGAAGTCCACTCCTGACAGCAAGAAGCCTTTCTCCAGACGCAGTGTGTCCCTCGCTCCAAGGCCGACGGGAACCGCGCCAGCGGTGAGAAGGGCTCGCCACAGCAGCGGGGCGTCTTCGTTTGCTACGAAAATTTCGTATCCTGCTTCCCCGGTGTAGCCGGTCCCTTGTAACCATCCAGAGATGCCGAGTGGGTTTTCCCCAAAGGCCTGCCATTTGAATCGACCAACATGGTTTGAGTCACCGAGCACTTCGGTGAGAATGGATTTTGCCTGAGGCCCCTGAAGGGCCATGATTGAAGTCTCATCAGAGAGGTTTTCGAGGCGCACTGAGCCGTCCTCGGGGAGGTGTTTTGAGAACCAATCCCACATCACACCGATCATGGAAGCGTTTGGAACGCCGAGGATTTCGTCCTCGGAAACAACTGCAAAAATCATGTCATCAATGAGGACTCCGTCGTCGTCTAAGAAGTGCGTATAAGCGCATCGAGGTGCTGCAATCGCCGTGACTTTCTGAGTGGCCATGCCTTCCAACCACAGTTTGACGTTTGGTCCACTGAAGCGGAACGAACCCATGTGCGACACATCAAAGAGTCCTGCTGTGGCCCTGGTTGCAAGGTGCTCATCCTTGATATTGGAGTACCAAATTGGAAGTTCAAAGCCGTGGAAATCGACAAGGTTTGCCTCAAGGGCTACGTGCTCGTCATACAAGGAGGTTCGAACCGGTGCGCCTTCGCTCATACCGCTGGCATGGCAAGCCGCCCCTTAAACTCAAGCAACCGCTCATTTTCGAGATCGTTGGGCTCACAGTACCTCTTAAGAGGTGGCGCAGGGACTGAATTTCGGTTCGGTGTTGAGTGCATCCTCGTACACCAACAACGGCAAAACCTCAGTTCCGTCTGACCATTTCCCCATTGAGCGCAGCATATCGCTGTCGATCAGATGATTGTAAGCCCAATCTTCGGTGATGGTGTCGCCTTGAGTGCGAGCGAACACCCAGTCTGCTTGGGCGTCGATCCGTCGGTACACCCCGTAATCCGCGAGGCGGTCGTGAACAGAATCAGTCGGCAAGTAGTGCGAGCCTACCAGTCGAGGGAAGCCGTACAAATCGCTTTGCAATTCGATGTAAAGTACATGCTTGCTTGGCAACTGATTGAACGCCTGCTGGTGATGAACGCTGTAACAGGCATCGACGGTCATGTCATCGACACCACGAGCGAGGTGAACCATTGAATCCGCAGGCATACGGGAGAAGTTTGGTTGAAGTTCAGGATGGTTTGGACGCGTCCAACCCGATTCGATGTCGATGAACAACGTTTCATTGCCCCATCCGCGTTCAAGCGATTCATAGAGTTGGATGAAGGTATAGGCGCCGCCAAGGCTGTGGCCCCCAATCCAGAGATGACTCGGGTCGATGGTGACGTTGCCTAGAGCAGCCTCAACGGTTGCGTGGCGTGTTTCCCCCAAAGCCACTTCCTCGAGTGTGTCCAAAGCTGAAGCAATGGCTTTGGCGCGATAGATGTGATGTGGCCAATTGGAGGCACCATTGATGTCTTCGCCTTCCAGACCATCAGGGATTGGGGGGTCGATGTGCGAGGGGTATTGAACGAAGGCCACAGCAATGCCTCGCGCCGAGAGATGTGCGATCCAGTCCGTGTATTCCTCATAGACTGGATAGCCCCAACCGTGGCTTAGAAGTGCCAACGGCACCGTATCAAGCGGCAAATCAGGATCCAACTCCGGCAAGGTAAGGTAAACCGAGAAATCGATCTCCTCCTCTTGCTCCATGATAATTTTAGCCACATCTTCTGGCATCTCGTACGGGTGGACTGACATCGTGGTATCGAACGGGCCGGGTTCAGCGCCATATCCAACTCGCGGGGCATCCGGGGGGGACGGCGCAATACCAATCATCGCGGGAATACCAGGCATGAGCAGCCAAGCAGCGAAGAAGATCGCCCCGACATGAACCAAACTCGAGAGGAAGGATTTCTTGGAGCCCCCCATCGGCAAGGTCGGAAGCCCTCGAACACTGAGAACGGATGTAAACAAGATTACACCGTACATTGTTGGGAGGAGAAGAAAGGCACCCCTCAGGTAATACACGTCGAGCAGGAAGTACAACACCGTGAACCCGCTGAACAACCCGATGGCGAACAAAAGACTGCGATGAAGAACTGGCGGCAAAGGTTTGCCTTTGAGTTTATTTTGAACCGCCACGAGGGATGCAAAAAACAGCATGAGGGTGCAGAAGAACATCAATGTCAAGTTTTCTCGCAGCAGCATGGTGGCCTGAAGAGCGCGGTAAGCATGGGGCCAGATGGCGTCATTGACATCCTTACCGGCCAGCAACAGAACGATTGGTTGGGCAATCGAGGCCAAGGCACCTGCGGCAACAAAGCCCGGGCCGATTAGACGGTCCAGTCGGGAGGTTGCTTCAATTTCCGCAACAGCACCCTCCATGTTTGCGGGTCGTTAATCCTGCTCTAAAAGGGTCGTATGCGTGCATGCCAACAAATCGCGCCCAAATCGATGGACTCAACAGCCCATTTTTACTTCTGGAACGCTTTAATGCGCATAGGAAACTTGCTCTTTCCCGGGTATTTTTGCGGTTCAAAACCGATGACGAAGCAATTCCACCGGTGATGGTTATTCAGCGGCTGTTTTCCTTTCATTGTAGAGAATGAAAACCCAAGTTCCTACGAGAAGGGTGGTGGTTGTAAACCAGAACCATGGAGTGGACCAGCGAATCCCATCAAACATCAAATCTGAAATCGGGTGGAAGACGGGTGTTGGAAAGAATTTGAGGGTATGAGAAGGGATATCAGTCAAAATATGGAAAAACCAAGGTGCCCAAAGAAGGAAGGCCTGTTTGCCAGGCGTGTATTCTGAAATGAAAAGATTCTCCATGACCTTGGGCGTTCCTTTTTTCTCGAAGTAAAGCCAAGTCAGCAAGCAGCAAATGGTCACAACGATCACGCTGTGGCTCCATTGATAGATTGCCCAAGAAAGTGGATGAAAGTCTGCAGTGAGCGTGTTGTCGTTGATCTCTGGTTTCTCAAACCCAGAAATCGCCCCAACAATTGAAGCGGGTACAAACGCTACCAAATCAGGCAAAACCCCCATTGGGCCGGCAACTCTCGCTTTCACTTTCCCACGCGTGACTGCCATGCCCCAGAGCCAGTGCGATAGAACGTCCATATCGAATCCTCTGAACTTGGATTCTTATTGTTATTGGTCGAATGAAACCGCGATGCTGTAGGGCGGGAATCCATCGTTATATCTGGATTCATAGCTTCAGCCACTGGCCAAAGTGGGGATCGTTTGGTAGAGCATGCACAAGGGCCCCCCTTGCATATGTGTGGGTCATAAACGCTAGCGTCTGTACCGACCCACTGAATCCCCTTTGTATCGGAAAATAAAATGCAAAGGGGTTTCGGATAACCCCTTGCATCCTATCCGAATCGATTTGTCAATGAATACGACCTACATCTCGCGAATATTAGGCGAAAAAGTTTATACTAACTCTGGTCAAGTCGAAAACATGAGCGGAATAAGGATATGTGCCCAGTGCGGTTGCGGGAAATGGTTTTGTCGAGATAAT
>CAJIZC010000002.1 GCA_905181785.1 uncultured Candidatus Poseidoniales archaeon | reverse complement strand
CGATTTGAAGCACAGAACCAGACGCTATCTTCCATTGAACCTGAACAGCACGATCAAACCCAAATGGTTGAACAAGCAATGCACATAGAGCAAAAGTCACTCCCAAGCCTTGAATCTACACAACCCGAAATCACCGCCCAAGGCAACCCAGATGGCAAGGGATACGAATGGTACACAGACGGTCAAGACACCTCATGGTATCGCAACGAAGGTTCAAATTCTGAGTGGCAACGTTTCGAAGCGTGAAACTATAGAAGCGTTAACTGAGAGTGCTCGTACCGGGATTTGAACCCGGGTCGAAGGAATGAGAGTCCTTCATGATGGGCCACTACACTATACGAGCGTGGATGTTCTTGCCACCGACCTTTCGTATTTAGCCATATCATAACGCACCGATGACGTAGATTCTTCCAAACTCCAGATTCAGTTCACTTTCAATCAAAACTAAAAGTGAATAATGAGGGACTGCGGATGCTTATGCTGTTCACTTTCTTTCCGGGGGTCCATCATCGCTTGATATACGGATGCCAATGAGTTTGCCTCATGGACAACCAAAACCACCCCCTAGATGATTTTGCATTCAGCGATCTTGTTTGCCTATCTGACGAAGCACCACAACCGCAGTGGAGTGAAGCATCAACCACATTCTACGCCCACCCCAGCGGCGAACTCCCATCCCGGTTCGCTGCTGTGGGCTGGCAACCCCTTCACTTGCCTGGGCGCAAAACACATTCAAACGTGCTCTCAAGAACCGTTCAGGGCCTCGCCCGTCGAGCTCATCGCATCGTTCGAGGTGAGGCTTGATGAGTCGAACGCTCAGGTTGCGCACTGAAATTGCCACTTACCTTTCGAACGTCGGGGAAGCAAACACCACCGATATTCTTGATCACGTCAACCAGCGCTTCCGCTGGGGAGCAACCATGAACCAACTCGGTAATGTTCTCGCTCGCGATCGCCGTTTCATCAAGGTTGGTTTCGATGAAGGAACCGACATTGGCGGGTTCAGAATGCGAGTCTGTATTTGGTCCATCGCCTCGGCTTGATTGCAAAGGGATGAAAGCCCGCCGCAAGCACCCGCCAGTTCATGGGCGGCAAAGCATCGGCCTTGGTCGAGTTAATGCGACCAAGGAACTTGATTCTCGCAGCCCTCACCGTTCCGCTCGGGGCCCACTTTGGTATCACTGGTGCGTGGTCAACAAGCGATGTGTTCGCTGTTGGAGTTCAAGTGCTCACCGTTCTCACCTTTATGGGAGCTGGCAACGCAATGAACGACATCAAGGATGCTGCAATTGACGCTACGGCTCACCCAGCAAGGCCGTTGCCTTCAGGGAGAGTGACCATAAGCGATGCCAAGCGGTTTGTCGTGATCTTGTGGATCATCAGTTTCTCATCGATGCTGGTTGGCGCATGGTGGCTTTACCAAAGCGATCTTGCTTGGTGGCCCTTGATGGTGATTTACTTGCTTGCTGTCGCCCTCATGCTCACCTACGATTTGGGACCTCAAACAAAGGCCAAGGGCTTGGTGGGTAACGTCGCGATTTCTTTGATGGTTGCCGCCGTCATCGGCTATGGTGCGTCGACTGTTGGAAGCATCAGCGCCCTTGTGGCATGGATTGCCTTGGTGGTGTTTTTCACCAATTTAGCCCGTGAAATCATCAAGGATTGTCAAGACATGCTCGCTGATGAGGGTGAACGAACGACACTGCCGATGAAAATAGGGCAAGACAACGCAAGAATGGTTGCTTACATCATGATCATGGCTGGACTCGTGTGCCTTTACATCCCGTACTGGCAAGGACCGTTTACGCTCAACCAATTGCTTTTCCAGACACCAGCCATTCTTGTGTTGATCACGCTCAACGGACCGCTTTACAAGGGTGAAGATGCTGTTGTTGGCATGCGCATTCGAATCGCAATGCTGCTCGGTGTACTCGGATTTGTGTTGACACAAATGCTGTGATCAGTTGAGTCCCATGAAGTCGCCCATGGCGTCCCATGCCCCTTCGTTGATGAAGTAAGCAAGAAGTGACATTTGAGCCCACATGCGATTTTCAGCCTGATCAAAGGCAATCGATTGCTTGTGATCCATAACCCAGTCGGTGACTTCGTCGCCACGGTGGGCGGGAAGGCAGTGCATGAATTTCCAGTCCTCATCCATGTTCCCAACCATAGCTTCGTTGACTTGGAAGCCGTCAAACGCCTGAACTTTATCTTTCATGTGCTCTTCGCCCATGGAAATGAAGACATCCGTATAGACGACATGAGCGTCGCTGACCGCTTCAATCGGGTCGTGGGTCATTGTGACCTTCGAACCGTTCTTTTCGGCCATTGCTTCACACCGCAGGACAATGTCTTCGGCTGGCTCATAACCTTCGGGTACGGCGTAGCGGATGTCAATGCCAAGCATGGCGCAAGCCAGCATGAGATCGTGAAGGACGTTGTTGCCATCGCCGACCCACGCCACTGTGATCTCTGAAGGCTCGTCAAAGTGCTCGAGAACCGTCATCAAATCAGCGGCTGCCTGGCACGGGTGGTGCTTATCGGAAAGGGCGTTGATCACCGGTACATCGGCATGAGCGGCAAGTTCAGTGACGTCATCATGGGAAAAGCAACGGTAGGTCATACCACCCAAAAACCGGGAGAGAACCTGCGATGTATCGCCAACTGTTTCGGATTTCCCAAGTTGGATATCGTTCTTGAGCAGGGTCAGCGGGTAGCCGCCGAGCCGATTAATGCCAACTTCAAAGGAGACTCGGGTTCGAGTGGATGGTTTCTCATAAATTGAGCCAATGGCAAGGGTATCAAGGGGCATGAAGTTCAAGGCGACTTCATCGCTTTGCTTCCACAGGCGCTTGAATTCAATCGCCCAACGCAGGATTTTTTCAAAGTGTTCTTCAACGTCGTCAATGGCCAACAGGTGCTGGGGCATGCCCATTCCACGAAAGGACGGTATCTAACTGTTATGAGCGGGCTTGGCGCCTCAGTTCTTTTCGTCATCGTTGTCTGAAGCAAAGCCATCGCGAGCATCGCTCATACCGCCAAACAAGGCTTGAGCGAAGGTAAGGATGTCCGCAAGGCCCTCTTCCAGTTCCGAAGACAGAGGGGTTAATCCTGGTGCTTGAGCAAACTCTTGCATCATTCTCAATTGATTGATGGCGAACTCAGTTCGCTGGCCACCGGCCTCATCATAGAGGGCCAGTTCCAAAATCTCAAGGCGCTCAGACCATTCAAGGATCTGCGCCAGTTCATCAGGGTCCAACAAATCCGCTTTCGAGAGGAAATTCTTTGTCGGCAAGCCAAGTCGGAATTCAACGATGCTCGAAAGAAGCATTTGGGATACGAACCCTGAAGGTGAGCGGGAAAGCATTGGGTCGAAGAGGTAGATGATGGCGGATTGTTCGCGTCCAATCACTTCAATCAAGTGGTTGCTGGCTTCACGGAAAGCAAACAATTCGACTTGACCGGGGGTATCCACGATCATCACTTCACCAGTGAGCGCGTGAAGTTGTTGAGCAACATCGCCTGCTTGAGCTGCAAGAAGATCCGCAGCAAGGATTTGTGCACCGTTGGGACCCAAATCGTATTCACCCATCACTTCGGTAAGCGAGATCAAATCTCGTACGTCAAACTCAGCGTCGTAATGCACACGTTCTGCCCCAGGATCGAGGTTCACAGCGATGGCATCGGTTTCGAGAAACCGGGACCATCGTTGAAACGCCGTCACCAAAGACGATTTTCCTGCACCTGCTGTTCCAACTACAAAGAGCACCGGAGGGGTGCCGCTGTCCATGCCAACCATGTTCAACCCTCAAGCCCACCCTACATCAAGTACACGGCATGTTTGGACTTGAAAAGGAAGAGAAATGCCTCCATCAATGAAAACTGATGGGGCGAACGGTTATGTGCTCAATGGATATGGAACTGATACCGCCTTGTGCGGATGCCACGGAGGAATTGTAAATGAGCGATGAAAAACCACCTATGCCACCAGGACTGCCACCTATGCCACCAATGCCACCTGCGCCACCTGCAGCACCGGCCGACGGCGCTCCACCTGCGCCACCAGGTATGCCTGCAATGCCACCTATGCCACCAATGCCAGGAATGGACGCACCACCTGCGCCACCCGGTATGCCTGAAATGCCACCTATGCCTCCAATGCCAGGAATGGACGCACCACCTGCTCCTCCCGGTATGCCAGCTATGCCACCAATGCCAGGAATGGACGCACCACCTGCTCCTCCCGGCATGCCCGCTATGCCGCCTATGCCTGAGATGGAAGCACCATCCGCCCCTCCAATGCCGCCTATGCCTGAGATGGAAGCACCACCTGCTCCTCCAATGCCACCTATGCCAGAGATGGAAGCACCACCTGCGCCTCCAATGCCACCTATGCCAGAGATGGAAGCACCACCTGCGCCTCCAATGCCACCTATGGCTGACGATCCGCTCATGGCTCCACCAATGCCGCCAATGCCAGAGATGGAAGCACCGGCTGATCCACTGATGGCTCCACCAATGCCACCTATGGCTGACGACCCGCTCATGGCTCCACCAATGCCACCAATGCCAGAGATGGATGCACCTCCTGCTCCACCAATGCCACCAATGGCTGACGACCCGCTCATGGCTCCACCAATGCCGCCAATGGCAGACGACCCGCTCATGGCTCCACCAATGCCACCTATGGCAGACGACCCGCTTGCACCTCCGGCTGAAGATCCACTTGCTGAACCAATGGACTTGACCGGTGAACAAGCCGGAGCAACCATCCGAAGCAGCGCAGAAGTCGATACCATTCTTGGCGATAAGCTCGAAGGAACCCTCCATGAAGTCGAGAAGTCAACCCTCACGTCAGACGGTGAAATCATTAAGCAATCCGTGAAAGGTACGCTGATGGTCAGCAACCCCTCTGCAGAAGACAGAATTTACGACATCGACGTCATGCTCGACCACGCTGATGCAACCGACATCGGCGGCGAAATTGTGTCGGTAGATGAGCTTGAGGCTGGCAACAGTTACAGCATGAAGTACAAGGTCAACGGAAAGCGAATGCTTGTTCTCCGTGAACGCCTTGATACAAATCCAGCCCGAGCCAGCGCTCGTTCACTCTCCGTTGCTTCAACTGAAGACGGTGGTCCAATATCGTTGGAACTGGAAGTGGAAAACGTCGCATCAGTCACCATTCGAGATGTGATGGTCACCCGACCGTTGCCAAGTGAGATGTCCTTCACCCACGCAGCCGGAGCGGAAATCGATAACGACACACTTACCTGGAACATCGGTATGTTGGCTGCTGGCGAAAAGCAAACGCTCACCATTGAGGGAACAATTACCGTCACTGGCACCGCTAAGATTGATGCCGGTGCTGCCACAGCCACCTACACCGCCGATTCGACGCTCTCCGACCTCAACTTCCGAGAACTCGATGCGTTCTGCCGTGGTTTCTCCTACATGCGTGTCCGCGAAGATGAACGCCCAGACAACTGGTTGTGCAAGACGACCTTCGAAAACCGATCTTCCTTCGCAGTGGATTTGGTCAAGTTGCAAGTCCGCATGAAGGGAAGCGAAGACCTCCTCTTTGACATCAAGGACGTCAAGGAAGATGTGCCACCTCACGGAAAGTGGGAATCAGAGGAGCGAACCGTCATGGCTCAATCCAAGCCTGATTTCGCAACGGATTTGGCATACACAATCCTGCCCCGTGCCAGCCGCAGCACCGAGGGAAGCCTCACGCTGCAATCCAGTACGCTTGAAGTGGTTGAAGCATCCCTTGCTAAGACCTACTCAACCTCGAGCCTCCGTTCATACCGACCGCAGAAGGTTACTGCTCGATTGACGTTCACCAACAACGGTTCGTCCAACATTAACGTTGCACGCTTCACCGACGATGTGCCCGGCTTGTTCTCGGCCCCCGAGTTATCGTCCATCACCGTGAAGGTCGATGGTAAGGAAATCGCAGACAACCAATTCAAGACGGAAATCACCGATGGCATCACGCTAGAAAAGACCAACCGTTCACCTGACGGCAACGGATTCACAATGACAACCATGGTTGGTATTGTGGCACCAATTGGCCTCAAGCCTGGTAAGTCGTTGACCGTTGAATACGATCTGGCAGCGCCAGACCCAACACCAAACAACACTTCAGTCGCTGCACCAGCGCACTGTGAATTCAGTGCCGAAAAGGCTGGCCCACGGTGTGGACGAGATGCTGAGGACGCACCTGTCATCAGCGTCATCCACAATCGACGTGACTTTTCCGCTGGAAAGCAAACGCTTCCTGTTGGAGGAAAGGGTCGCTACGAAGTCTTGATCCTCTTCGAGAACAACGGAGACACCGCTCTTCAAGACGTGTACATCAACGATGTCATGCCTGCGAACTTCAAAATCACCGACTGGCACATTCGTGGCAGCGGTGGCGACAAGCGCACCGACTGTGAAATGAACACAGAAGACGGTGTAGGTGGCACTCACATCAGTTGGATGGTCCCTCTTGTTGGCAAGGGTGAACGCCTTGATGTGTTCATGGAAATCAAGGGCTCTGGACAAATCGATGCTGAAGCATTGAACCGTTTCCATGGTGTCCACTTCGGCGACGAAGTCGAATCCGACGATCTACCTGCGACCCCTGTACCAGAGGCTGAAGAAGAACATGAAGAAGCAACAGAAGAGGCTCCAGTCGAAGAGGCTGCAGTCGAAGAAACCGCCGAAGCCGATACCACTGACGATTCCGAAGACGCTGCAAAGGTCACCTGGCGAGAAGATATTCTCCTGAGAGTGATGGAAGCTTCCGGCATTGACGCTGAACATCGCGACGCATTTGTTGACCATGCAGTCAACTTCGATCTCGATGACAATGGTTACCTCAAGAAGGCTGAACTCGAAGCCGCAGCTAAGGCATGGAATGAAAATTCCGAGGGCGCTGACGAAGCACCTGCCGAAGAAGCAGAGGCTGAGGAAGCACCTGCCGAAGAAGCAGAGGAAGCATCCACGGATGACAAGATGTGCTCAATCTGCATGTCGATGAACCCACATGATGCTTCAGAGTGCAGCGCCTGCAAGTTTTCCTTCTCGTGATTGAGAACAAACGCGCTCAAAGGCGACGAAGCAAGGCTTTGCGCGCATGCTGACTTCGACCAATTCAATTGAGAATGCAAGGATTTGCTCTTGCGTTCACTCGGGCAGAACCCATTGAGGCCAGTCTTCATTCTCAGAAGATCGGCTTACGATGACCAAGACTGGTCTTCCAACTTCGCTTAGGACTGTTGCAAGAGGGCGCGCTGTTGAAGGTGTAATGACACCATCTCGCATGTCTACGGCCAACCAAGCCCCTGGATATTGCCCCTTCCAAGCATCAAGTTCGGCTTCAATGCCTTCTGGAGGAACACCTTGACGAACGCTTGCGATAAAGCCCCAATCGGGCAAGCAACGACGTTCTGCATCCGTCCACAAGAACATGCGGGGCGGGCGAGGCAAACGAGCCAACTGGTCGATGGCTTCCTGATCGGTGACGCACACCGGTCGATTCGGCATTGGCACTGGCACGGAATGCTGCCACATGCGGTCAATGTCCAGTGGTTCGCGCCGACGCATGGTATACCTACGGGGGGGTACGGTTTCAAACCCTCGCCGTTCAGGGCTGAAAATCCGCCCCAGCAAGAAGAAAATCCTACCCAACATTCATGCCCTCCATGCACCGCCCTACAATCATGGCAAACGGCAATGCACCGCCCCCACCCCAACCACCGGGTGGTTCGATGCTCATGATGCTCGGTGTCATGGTCATGATGACGCTCCTAATCATGAATCCGAGCATTCGTGGTTCACTCGGCTCAATCGCTGACCCAATCCTTTCCCCAGTCTTGCCTGAGGAGTCTTACTTCGTGTTCACCGTCTTGGTGCTTGGTACATTCTCGATGACCATGAACACAGTGCTGCGGAACATATTCACCGACCCAATGGCACAGGCTCACATCGGTCACCGCCAACGCCAAGTTCGAATGATGATGAACGATGCTCGAATGAGCAGGGACCCCATCCTCCAAGAAAAGGCATCCACCCTTCAGCAGCAAATGATGCCGGAACAACTCAAGGTGCAAATGGGCGCCATGAAACCAATGATGTTCACCATGGTGTTCATCATCGCCATCTTTGCCTGGCTCACGACAACGGTCGAGAACTTCCGTGTCGATTATGTATCGCTTCCATGGCACAATGAATGGAACCTTCTTGGCGACAAGTTCCTGTTCTTCCCCGCTTGGATTTGCACCTACATTTGCATGAGCGCTCCGCTCGGCAGAATTGTCGACCGCCACATCAAGTTGTTCCGCTACCGGTCCCACCCGATGGTCAAATCTGGAGAATCGATCAAGGAACCACTGCTCCACCTCATCGCAGGCCAAAACAAGGCCAAGAGCGCCGATGCACGCCGCCGTCAACAACGAAGCCAGCGTCACACTTCCAATAAGAAAACAAGTCGCACTCAAAGTGAAACGGAATCGGATTCTGAAGCAATAAAGGCCGATGCCAGCAACCAATCTTCCGAATGCCCGGAATGTGGCATGGACATGATTTCAACCCTCGGACCACGCACAAAGCGCTGCGATGTTTGCCGGCATGAATGGGTGTAGGCATGGTAAAAATTACCGTTTCAGGCCACCCAGGCAGTGGCACAAGCACCCTTGTCAGCGGCTTGATGGCTCATTTCAACTGGACCTCCCTCAACGGGGGCGACGTGTTTAGATCTGAAGCCAAGCGCCGTGGCCTATCGTTGGCTGAATTCGGACAACTGTGCACGAAGGACTTGGAAGTGGATCGGCAACTCGATGCCATGCTGCAAGAGCAGATGTCAAACGAGGATGCGGAAGATATTGTTGAATCGCGTCTGTCCGGATGGTGGGCCTACCGGCTGGGCATTGATTGTGTCCGGTTGTGGATTGAAGTGGAAGACGAAGAACGAGCGCGAAGGGTCGTGGGTCGTGAACAATGCACCTTAGAAGAAGCAATTGAGGCCAATGCAAAGCGCACTGCTGTGGATGCTGAGCGATTCATGGAACTCTATGGCATCTTGCCGCAACAGCGTGAACCCTATACCATAGTACTCGATGGAACAAATCTCAGCAGGGAACAAATCCTTGCTGCGGCGATTGAAATCTTGGAGGCATCTGCATGACCCTACACATTATCGAACCCAGCGCAACAACCAACGAAGACGTCGGAGGCGCACCGGATGCGCGCACCGTAGAACAACGACTCGCCGCTGGATTCATCCTCTTGGACAAACCTGCGGGACCAACCTCACACCAAATTGCTGCATGGGCACGGGACCTGTTTGGCCTCGAACGGCTGGGGCACGGCGGAACACTTGACCCGTTTGCAACTGGCGTGCTTCCATTAATGGCTGGCAAAGCAATGAAACTCACCAAAAAAATTCTCAACCACAAGAAATCGTACATCTGCGTGTTCAGATTCGCAGAGGAAGTGGACGAAGCTCAGTTGGCTGAAGCGATGAGGCAGCTGACTGGACGGGTCTACAACGTACCTCCAGAAGTATCAGCGGTCAAGGTTCAAGTTCGAACTCGCAAAATCTTCAAGTTTGATCAATTGGAACGTTCAGGCAACGACATGATCGCTCGTGTTCATTGCGAAGCAGGGACCTACATTCGAACCATGGCCCGAGATTTGGGATTGTTGCTCAACATGAAGGTTCAACTCAAGGAATTGCGCAGGGACTCCTCAGGAGTCTTCGACCTCGATGACTGTGTTACGCTTCAAGAATTAGCAGATGCCGTTTGGCTTTGGAAAGAATGCGATAAGCCTGAAGCGTTGCTGCGCATCATTCACCCGATTGAGAAACTCATGCTCGATCTACCATCGGCCACTGTGAAGGACAGTGCGGCTGCAGCACTTGCCCACGGAGCACCTTTGCTGCGACCTGGATTGGTAAGCATTGCATCAGGCGTCAAGGCTGGAAAAGAGATCTATGTGCAGAGCCTCAAGAGCGAAGCAGTCGGTGTCGTTTGCCTCACGTCGGACACCGATGACATCGTTTCCATGAAGGAAGGCGAAATTGCACGTCCGAGCATGGTGCTCATGGACGGCGATGTCTACCCTCGACGCTGGAAGTCACCTGAGTGAACGATCCAACGATGGTGTGACCTTGGTCACGCTTCGATGTATTCTTCGTAAATATATTCCTCGGTTTCTATTCTTATTTTCAATACTGACATGATTCCCACATCCGCCTTGTCAACCGAAGTTGAACGGTCCCCACGACCTCAAAGCAAGTTTTTGTGAGACGGTCCCATTATCAAGTTTGAGGGTGCTTTTCGCGTTATCCGTCATGTGGAGTCGTTATGAGCCACGTGTTGAGTGAGGCTGCAAGACCATCACTCAAGCTTACGAATCTTAGCGGGTGTCAAGTAGGCAAAGAGACCAACGATTCCAATCAAAGCCAACACGGTTACACCAACGAACATCCCTTCGCTGATCGGCGTGCCAGAGGATGAGGTGTCCGCATTGGCTGAATTTACTTCGATTTCAACAGCAATGACGCCTTCATTGTTGGTTTCATCGCCCTCATCAATTTCCAAGCCCCGGTCAACCACTGCACGAATCTGCACCAAGCCAGCTTGTTCGGGAACCGCCCAATCGCAGGTCACCACGCCAAGTTCACCCGGCCGTAGAATTGGGAGGGTGCCGATGGAAATCAGTTCAGTGTTCATTTCACAGCGCACTGAAATCATTGAAGCATCCGCTTGACCGTTGTTGCGAACAAACACTCGGATCGCTGCTACATCGCCGGCGACAATCGATCCTTCGCCTTGGTCGATGCTTTCAATCACGAGGTCTGGAAGCGCCATGACTTCCAGATCCATGGTGCGTTCAGCGCAAGAAGTCTGGTCGCAAATCGAAACCAAAACCGAGTGGAAACCAGCGGCTGGTGCGTTGATCGTGATGGTGCGTAAATCCATATCGACGCTGGCCCAACTGCGGTTTGTGTTCGCGGTCAGAGCGTCGGAGTCGATGTCACCGTATGCAAAATCAATGGTTGTTGGAACAGAAAGTTGCACTGGAATAATTGATTGAAACTCCGTGAGGGTAGGGGCATCGTCAACGGCACTGACGGAGATCATGAACACCTCAGACCACGTGTTTCCAGCTTCATCGGCTACGGTGGTTGTGATGGTGGCAAATCCTGAAACTTCAGGCAGCAATCGAACACGAACATCACCTTCAGTTAGGTCAATGGCCACCAAGGCTGGGTTGGTGTTGGTGAAGGATACGACAAGGTTCTCATTTTGGCTGCGGTCATCGCTGCACCTGTGAAGGAAAGGAAGAATTCGCCCTCCGCCGTCTTCGATCAGGCTTTGGTCCCCGACGGCCACGCAGGTTGGGTTTTCGTCCCACGCAATGCTGTAACCACCGGTAATATCGATGTTATTGACTTCAAACGCAGTGGTGCTTGCTTGTCCCAATGAATCCCATGTGAACCAGGTTTTCAATTCCACCTTTAGGGAGGAAGTTGGGTCGTGAATGTAAGCGCCAATGGGGAAAGAAAGCGACAAACTGGGGTTCAGTTGAACCGGTTGGTTGGTGACGAGTTCATCGTTGACGAACAAAAGCCAACGTGAGTAATTGGAATCCAACCCGTCGAGGTCTCCAAAGATTCGACCGGATAAGATCAAGGTCGGGTCGTTGATGTCGACGGTCACTTCTTTGATGCAAGCCTCAATGGTGGAAACCCGAAGTTTGGTGAATGGCTGGTCTGGAAGAAGCATGTGTTCGTCCATGGAGGCAAAGGACGTGAAGGATGTGCCGTCGCTGGAAGAGGCGTATTCCAACTGCACATCGTCTAAGGATTCATTTTCAAGAGCGTAATGAACCCGTCCAATTCTCTGTTCAGGAGGCGTTTCAATCACTGGACTGACCCATTGACCGGTCGTGCCTTCAACGCTTGTTTGCAGACCACAGGCGCTGTAGCCCATGTTCTCAGAAGCCCCTGCGGTGAGGTCGAGGGCCATCACTGGAGTCTGATGTGCGTCAAACACGGTTGACGCTGCTGCCACTTCGCCGCCGTACCACGGCGTTTGCATGGTAACTTCCACACCAACAGCGTCGAGGTTGAGTTGAGAATCGTCCGTTCCTCCAACCGATTCGTAATTGGCAGTGACGATAAGGTTCTGCAACGAAGCCCAAGTCCATGTGTCAAGGGCGCTGATGTTTTCTCGCCAGTAGGTGCTGGACATGTAATCCATTGGCCCTTGGGTGTGAGAAATCGTAGCAAGGGAGGTGAAATTCGTATTGTATTCAACCGAGAAGCGCACGGAATCACTGGTCAATGCATGTGGCACTGCGAAAGCGAACACCAAATTAACTTCTGCAATTTCGTATTGGGTGGAGCCCGCTGCGTTAAAGTTCGTTAGTTCCATCTCAGGTCCAGACGACCAAGAATAGGCTCCATCGGGAGAATAGAGTGAGTTGTTGGAATCGGTTGGTGTCGATTGAGCCCAGAAGATCATTGTATCGAGGTTGACCGGACGGTCATGAAGCATGGTCAGTCGAGCGTCGGCCACCATTGTTTCAGTGTGAATGGCTGGTTCTTGAGAGAAAGAGGTGTAGGCATCTACCGCCCATGCTGAGGAATCTGTGAATTGCCCCTGTGGTAGCAAATCCACGGTTGCAGTTTCATGCACAGAGCGAGCAGAAACGCTGGATAGGGGCGCAAGGAGAAGCAACATCAACATGGCGATGGGAACGGTCTTTGAGTTCAACGCAGGTCGCATGGTTGTCCTAAAAGGCCGAACGCACTTGAATGCAAGGGTTCCACGTTCGGCGAACTGGGCCAACCCAAGTCAGTGTTGCTCTACGGATTGTTGAAATACCACGCGCTTGACGGCGAAGTACCTCTCATGGCTGTGATGGTGTAGGGGTTAGCACGGCAGATTGTGGTTCTGCCAGCCCGAGTTCGATTCTCGGTCACGGCCCTCTTTACTCTTCAGGGTCAAGCCTGCGTTGATTTAGTTCGTCTTGATTGATTTTATGACCCATACGCTCGACCTTGGTTTCAAGGTAAGATCTGTTCTCTTCTCCAACACCGACAACCAGCGAGGAGCGAGCCACCACATCAATGCCATACGCAATCAACTGCTCAGCCTTATCGGGGTTGTTCGACAGCAATTCGACGCGAGGAATGTTGAGGGCTTCGAGCATGGAGGCTCCAATCTTGTAGTCACGGTTATCGCCAGGAAGGCCAAGCATGAGGTTTGCATCGAGCGTATCTGCACCTTGATCTTGAAGGTGGTACGCTTGAATTTTAGCGTGGAGCCCAATGCCTCTGCCTTCTTGACGCAGGTAGAGGATGCAACCGTACCCTCGCTCGACAATCGCACTCATTGCTCCTTGAAGTTGAGGCCCACAATCGCAGCGCATGCTGCCGAAAGCATCGCCTGTAAGGCATTCCGAATGCACTCGGATCAACACGGGGTCGGGACCCGACATGTCGCCGAGGGTGAGGGCAACATGGTCTAAGCCAGTGGTTGCTTCATGGAAAATCTGGATGTTAAATTCCCCATACATAGTTGGTAATTTGGCCTCACTCGGCACATCCTTGCGTTCGATGATTGGAGAACTCATTGGTTCACCTCGATAAGAAAGGTATACTCGCCTGCCGTTTCTTCTATAGAAAGAATGTTGTGATTTGTTCGGTCGATCAACATGGGTAAATCATGCAACGTTTCCGGGTCATCAGCCAACAACTCCAGCACATGACCAAAGCTCATGTTTTTGAGGGCTTTCTTCGCCTCTGAAACCGGGATTGGGCAGAAAAAACCAATCACATTCAATCGGTGGGTTGGGCGAGGGGGAACCACGCCGTCAAACTGCATTCCTTCGACCACAATCTTCCCAATCCCTCCCCCCGTATGAAGTCAACCATACGCGCCTCATTCACATTACGAAATATGAGCCATCTATCGGCCTCATTGTCCCGCAAGTTGATGAGGAGGGGCGGCTACCGTGAAGCATGGTGTCCACCGCCACATCGTCAAAGTCACCTGACGATATGGAGTGGTCGGAAGTTGCTCAATTGGGACTGCGTTACGCCAGAATTCCACTCGCTTTGTTGTTCGTGGAGGCCTTTTATTGGTTCTTGACCATGCCTTCAGACACCCTGGCACCGATTCAAGTGTCAGAGGCCTGGGTTTGGAATGAACTAACCAACTTGATTTTCGGAGAAGGGGCATCGACGCTTGGCACCCACAACGGTTGGACAACGCGTATTGAATTGAATCACGTTGATTTCCCCGGGAGCTTCGACCACATCGCACTTTACGTGTCGGATGAATGCGCTGGCGTCCATGAAATGATCTTCCTCTCGACGCTTGTGGCCATGACCGAAGGTGTGCCTCAAAAACTCAAAATCAGGTCCATCATCGTCATGTGCGCCATCATCTATGTCCTCAACATCATCCGTTTGGTTGTGTTTTATCCAATTGCAGTCGAGGATTGCATGGCCTTACCAAACGACGCTGCTTGCCTCCAAGGCATGTGGGACTGGCACACTGCTGTATGGAAATGGGGCTTCTTGCTTGTTCTTGTCACCATGTGGGTGGTTTGGTTTTGGAGGTTTGGTGGCCCAGCCCGAACGCTCGATGCCAGTTACGGTGCACCAGAAGAATGGCGCCTTATCGTTCGAAGGAAATGGGCAAAGCAGCACATCATCTTGGTCGTCTTGGCCGTGGTGTTGATGGCTGGAGCGGCCTACAATGTGACCAGCAATGAAGAAGCCATGCAGGCAAAATCAACACTGGACACTTGCATTTCACTCGACCTGATCAGTGCCGACTGTGGCACCGCTCAGAACCGTTGGGACGACGCCATTGGCTATGCTTGGTCGCTGGCAGCCCTAGGCTTGGTTGCTGGATTGGTTGGCAGCGTACAGTTCGAGCGACCAGATGAAGACGGACGTTGGCCAAATGCACCAACTGAGCAGACTGAATCGGTTCAACAAGAAGATTCGAAGGCACCATTTTCTCGGCACGAATCTACGAAAAAGGGTTCATGGAAAAACCGCGGTTCGGAAGAAGAGTGAAATCACTCAACGATTGAAGCAACGACTCGCTGGCCCGACATTTCACGCTTTTCAAGCGCTTTCATGGCCAAGCCGACCTTGCTGGTGTGAATGCTGATGAAGGTGGATTCGCCTTCAAAGTGAACGTCGCCAATAGCCATTTCATTGCAACTCAGTGCATCTGTGAACCACTGAGAGACTGCACGAGAAGAGCCGGCGGATGCCGGGTCGATGGTCAGTTCCAGCAAGACAAATCCGAACACATCTGCAGTTTCGCCGAAGTCATCTTGTCGCTTGACTGGATCTCGTTCCATGCCGTCTGGAAGTTCAGGTGTTTCTGAGTCAATGATGTCAAGGCCGTATGTGGCCATGATCTTCGAGAGTTGTGGAGCGTCATCTCGTGAAACGAGGCTCCAAGCTTCACCCTTGCGACCAATACGGCCTGTGCGCCCAACGCGATGGATAAAGGAATCCAAATCGACTGGCAGGTCATAGTTGACAACGAGCGTGATGCCGTCCACGTCAATGCCTCGAGCAGCCACGTCGGTAGCAACGATGGTTTTGATTTCCTCACCCTTGAACCGTCCGAGGATTTTCTCTCGTTGGTTTTGGTTGAGGTCACCGTGAAGGCCTTCAACTGAGAAGCCATGCTTCGACAAGCGCTGAACGGCCAAATCGACCATGCGCTTGGTGTTGCAGAAGATGATTGTTTGATCTTCTTCGTTCATTCGAGCGAGGAGTCTTCCGAGCACCCAGAGTTTGTTGGCACGACCAATTCGCACGCTGTACATGTCAATTGGAGGGATGTCCAACTCTTCGGTGTTGGTGAGCACGAATTCAGGCTCGTTCATGAACTCATTCGCAGTGTCAATAATTTCTTGTGGGAAGGTGGCCGAAAAGAGCAAGGTTTGCTCCCGACCAGTCATGCGTTCCATGACCCACATGATGTCTGGGAAGAATCCCATGTCAAGCATGCGGTCTGCTTCATCGAGGCAGAACAAAGACGGAGCTGCCAGATCAATGTGACCTCGCTCGCTCATGTCCATGACACGGCCAGGGGTACCAACAATGATGTCCACACCGTCGCCGAGGGTGCGGGCTTGCTTCTCAAGATCCGTACCGCCATAGACGGTCTGAATCGAGAGGCCTGACTCACCTTGAAGTTCCATCATTTCTTGAGCGACCTGGTTGGCCAACTCACGGGTTGGTGTGAGGACGAGGGCTTGGAGCGCTCCTGTTGGTTGACAACGCTCGAGGATTGGAAGACCGAAAGCTGCCGTTTTACCGGATCCTGTGCGGGCTTGCCCAATGACGTCACGGCCTTCGCGGGCCAACGGAATGGTATCCTTCTGAACTTGAGTTGCGTGCGTCCATTCGAGCGCAGCGAGACCAGCCAAGAGTGCAGGTGGTAGGTCCCAAGAATCGAAGCGGGTTTTGGTGAACATGGTATCATCTCCGTCTCGGTTGTGCGAGTGGGTCACCGAGACGGTGGCAACCCAATCGAGTGGAATCAGTAGTTGTCGGCGTCTGCCATTTCTTTCTGAAGAATGCCCATCCAATACTTACGAGCATTTTCACGGGTCATAGGGCGCTTAGTTTGTCGAACGTGTTCGAGAATGTATTGTCGGAACTTGAGTGACTTGTTGCGGTTTACACCCTTTGGAGTAAGACCATCCCACAAGCGGTCAAATTGTTCTTCTTTGTCATTAAATGCGTCTGAACTCATCTTATGCACCTCTAAGTAATTCGGCCACTGATGCTCCCTTCTTAACCATACCGACATGAAAATCGTGGACATCGACCCTGTTCAGGTGGTTGCTCAAAAGTATTCATCGTCGGTTTCCGGCTCTTCATCTTCGAATTCATCGGTGTAACCCATCATCTCATCTTGAGAGACGGCTCGGTAAGCGCCCGGCTCCACTGGGGCTTCTGAAGGCTGAGCGCCCTCGGCCGACTTTGGTGCTTGTTCGCCATCGGGCTGACCCGAGGGTCGGATAGGTTGGAGACCAACCTGCTTGCCTTGTGATTCAGCAACCTCTCGATCGATTGCAGGAACGGCTGGTGTCGGTGCCAACTGGGCGTTCTTTTGCGCTTCGGTTCCGTCCATGGAAACATCGAACATCAGTTCGTTGAGCGAAGCAATAATCTTGGCATCGGTTTCTGTCTTCAACAGGTCGATGGCCATGGTGCGAAGCACATCGTCACCAAACAAGCGTGGCAACAATTCCACGCAGGCCTTTCGAACTTGGATGTCCTTCGAACGAGCGCCCTTGACGACCAGTTCACGGGCACGCCCGTGATCGGTGTCGATCGATTGCAGCGCCTTGATACCGCTGAGACGAACTTTGGAATCTTCGTCAACCATTGCGCGTTCTGCGAACACGGTGGCAATTCGGGATTCGCGCTTGGCCAAACTCGGGAGCGTTCTTGATGCAATCCGGCGAACTTCGACATCGACATCGTTGAGCGACCAAGAGATGAGGTCCCAAACCGGTGACCCACCTCGTTGCACGACGCGCCTCAGCAAACCTGCTGCCTTTCGTCTCAACTTGGCATCGTCTTCGAGCAACAGCGTATCCACGTGATTGACCACGACTTCCGGCCATGTTTCGCACAAGGCGTTGAGCCCTGCCCATGCTGCATCAAAACGGGTCTTTTGAGAAGAGCGCAGTTCATTGCCAAGGATGGTTTCGACCGCCGATGGGAAGACCGGTGCTGTGAGCGTTAAGCAACGGCTGGCTGCCTGTTGAACGGCCATATCTTCATCATCAAGCAGGACAGATAACCAATCAAACAGTTCATCTGATTTCCGAATGGCGATTTCTGGCAGCACCTGTAAGGCTGCGACTCGTATTTCGGCTTCTTCTTGCTCAAAGGCAATCATGAGGGCGGCGTGAGCGTCCTTGATGCGACGCCCGCTGAACCTTCCAAGCGCACGAACACCAGCGGGCCGCCAGTGCGTATGGTTCGCATCGAGGTACCTCGTATCGACGCTTTCAATTTCACCAAGTGCAAGGGGCAGAACATCAGCATCCGAGATGCTAAGCCAAGGACCAGTTTCGCTGGCAATTGTTTTGTCAACGTGCTTGGTTTCTTTCACGTTCAGTGGAAGACCCGTTCTCGGGTCGCGAGCGATGTATTCTCGAGCCATTTCAAGTCCTCCAACCCGGCGCAACAGTTCGTAACCAATGAACCTATGTACGCCGCAGGTGCATTCTAAATCAAGGGTCTTTGAACGATGTGCAGATTAAACACGCCTGACAAGGGCACGCAAGGCTCTTCAATCGCCGACGGAGTCCCCGTTCATGGCCAACCCGTTGGGAAAGCAAATCGCCTTTGCCCTGTGGGCGGTTTTGGCGATGCTCTCAATGCCGTATGCAGGCGTCATTGGCCCTGCGGAAGAGGTCGTTCTCGATGAGGCGTTAAGCGTTCGAGAGGCAATCACCGAATCAACAGGCTTCAACGCCAGCGACGGATTTAGCCCTTCAAACATCACCGTTGAAAGCGCCACCGGCCAACCCGTGCTCGATCGCCCCGTCATCGCCATGCAAACGATTCCCGCCCCTGCCATGATGTTTCGACGGGCTGCGGGCTGCCTTGCTTACAACGAGGCACTCGACGAAGCGTGGCTCATCGGTGGACGTTACGACCCGAACCCTTCGCAAACCGGAGACGAAGACACAACCAACTTCATTGAAACACTCGCCATGAATAACAAAACATGGTTTCCCAGTCCAGACACGCTTCCCCAAGCTCAAGCCTACCACGAATGCGTCGAACTGCAGGGTAAAATTTACTCAATTGGAGATTACCATCCTTATGCGACGCCCGCTGTTCGAGGGGACGGCATGGTGCACATCTTTGACCAATCCACCAACAACTGGAGTACGGGAACTTCAATGCCATCAACCACAGGCGTTGGGCTTGCTGGCATGGATGCGCATGGTGGATTCATCTATGTCGCCGGTGGGGTGGGCCAAAAAGACCGATCAGATTTGACAAATCGAACAATGCGCTACAACCCTGCCACAGACGTTTGGGACTACATGGCAAACATGAGCGCACCGCGTCACTCTTTCGAATTGGTGACCTACCACGACAAACTCTACGCAATCGGAGGTTATGTTCGCCTGTTTGATGCTGCACTGAACCAGACGACAACCGCACCAGCAAACCACACTGAAATCTATGATCCGGCAACCAACACTTGGATCAACGGTTCAGATCTGCCGTTCAAGATCGCTGCCCATTCGTCGGTCGTCCACAACGACGAAATCCTCATTGCGGGTGGATTGACGAACACGGTTCGCTACGATCAAATCAGAGGCTACAACCCACTCACTGGTGAGATCAACGCCCACGGCACACTTCATACACCAATGTATGATTTTGATTTGTTAAACGTCAACGGGACGCTCGTCTATGCGGGTGGCGACACCTCGTTTTACCGCTTCAGCACGTGGAGCACATCCTATTCAGACACCTCCGCTGCCTATGACAATCCAACCGCTCAGACTGGAACCCTTCTTTCCAATGTCTTTGATTTGCGCACCGGTTCAGAAGGCAGCGCAACTCCATTGTGGATCAACTTTGACGGGTTGACCCCGGTGGGCACAAACCTCACGTTACAGTACAAAACGGGCCCAACTCTCTCGGATACCAGCAGCAGTATGTGGCGCCCGCTTGGGCCGAATCAAAGCGCTGAATACTTGCAATTGGGAAACCACACCCTCACCGGGGCCATGCCAGGTGATGCCTTTGTCCAGTACCAAATCTCCTTCGAAACGACAAACCTCAACCAGTGGGCAACACCTTCACTCAACAGCATCACAGTCGCCAGTGAAGAAGCAAGATTCCATACACCACCGCCATCAGTGATGAATCCAAACGCTGCACCAAGCATCATCCAAACCTTCCATTCTGCTTATTCGACCAACCAAACCTACGTCATGCACGTGCTGCCGACAACCTATGATGGGTTCAACATCATTGGCCTTGATGCTGCAACCCTCACATACCTGCCATCCACTTCGGCCCTCAGCCTTTCTGACCCCGACGGCATCCTTCGAAGCGCCGACATCACAGCCACCCACGCCTCGAACTTGGAAGGCGACACTGTGGACTGGTCCATCGCCATAAACGATGGCCTTAGCACCCCTCACCTCCGCTTTGGCGTGGCCACGGAAGGCCTGCGTTCAACCCACTACAACACCTCCACCATCACCACCATCGACAATCAATTGAAGGTCGATATCCTCGAACTTAGTTCTGCATTCAGCAGCGAAGGTGGCTCTTCAGTTGAGGTGGGTGAAACCTACCCTGGTGACGCTCCAATGACTGCAATCGTAGATCATGAGTTCACAAATTCGGGGGCGCGCCTGCAAAATGGGTTGATCGAAGCAAGGCTGAATGTGGATGTCCAAGCCACGGAGGAACTTGGAAGCGCCTTTTACTCAAACCCTGGGGCATGGGTCACACTGACGACGGGTGCCACAACATCCATTGATTTCCAACTTCCAAACGGAACCTCTGGTGAGGCAAGAATCTGGCTTGAAGCTCGCACATCCGATGACCTCGAACTGGAAGTTGATGCTTACAACCAGACCGTGGTCATCAACATCGAATCCCCCGTGCTCACGAGCACAACACCCAGCACAGGAGCTTATTCGAACGAACAGGCCCAGCGAATGGTTACCCTTGATTACCACGATGTAGGTGGGTTTTCAAACGCCACGGTTCAAGGGTTCATTTGGGTGGAAGCCCTTGATGACAATTCCGGAAACGGAGCGGCAGAGGCAAATGAATACAGGCAACACCCACTCACCTTCAGCAACGTCGGCAACGCTTGGACCATCACCCTCGAGGTAAATGAATCCGCAAATGAGGATCATCAACTGGTCCGCATCTGGCTCAAAGGCACTGACATGGCAGGGTATTCGATCGGCGAGGCATCGCCTCAAAACGGCACCACTTGGTGGGAAAGCCGAACCGCCTCAAAGGGTCAATTGTTGCACTTCGAAACCATCGGCGGCGATCCAAACGACCCCGTGGTCCGACTGGAACCTACCAAATCGTTTGCTTGGCGGGCTGAAATCACTGACTCCAACAAAATCTCCGACATCACAAGGGTGAGCCTCGTGATGGGCAATGACCCAACGCTTGGCCTCAAGTACAACGCCAACCTCAACACTTGCGAAGCCCTCGATGCAAGGATCCAAGTGACTCAAGCGTGTTCAGCAACGGTTGCTGAGACCATGATCATCGAGTTCCATGCCGTCGTCGACTGGACCTTTGTCACACCCGGGACCAATGACGGTCGAATCGAGATCCGCATCGATGATTACGACGGTTCTAACTCAACCCTGTTCGAAGGCATGTGGTCGCTTGAACAAGAAATGAGCGTGGTGCTTGAATCCCTCATGGACATCGAAGGGGCAAGCCAAGGAGCGTTGGTGGAAGGTTGGAGCATCATTTCAGGCGAAACCATCCAACTCAACGCTTCGATGTCGCACCTGTTGAGCAACACCTCTTACACGGGACCTGTATCTGTGTATTGGAATGGGAAGTTGCAGAGCGACCGCTGGTCAGGTGGCACTTCTGGAGAAGCGACGAACGGACACCTTTCGGTCGAATTTGCCGCACCGCTTGGTGCAGGGCTCCTGTTCGATATGGAACTGACCGTTTGGGACCCCTACGCAAGTCAACAACTGCTGAGTGTAGAACTGCCGACGTTGCGCATTGATGGTGCAGCACCCATGCTCTTGGATTCAACCCTAAGCACTGGCTTATCGCGGTTCCACCTAAGCGATATCGAAATCGGTGTGAACATAGAAGAAGCCAACATCTGGTCATCCAATTTAACCCTCACATGTCAAATTCGTTCCTTGGATGGAAGTTGGCCCGAACTGACCTTGAGCCGTGCATCATCAACCGTGTATGCCGGCAAGACCATGTTTTCATTCATCTTTGATTTCAGCAATCTGGGCGATCCGTCTTTGCTCTCAACCCAAGCCGATGTGGCGTGTTGGGCTGACGGCCTCGACGATGCCGGTTGGGCGCTGCTAGCAAGCACAGGCAATTCACAACTCGACCCCTGGCTGGTGCTCCCCCTGAGTTCTGTAGGGCCAGATATTGCCATCGATGGTGTAGAGGTTTCTGGCAGCAAAGAAGCCGGTGGCACGATGCGATTGGGGATTCAACTTGTCAGCGTCGGTGAATCGATTGATGAACCGTTCAACATCTCCATCTTCACCGATCTTGACGGTGAACGCATCCTTGTGGGTCGCGAACTGGTTCCAAGAATAGGCACGAACACCGCTACGACGCTGCGCAGTTCGATCACCGTACCAAGCGGAACTTGGACCTTACATGTTGAAGCCGATGCCGAGCAAGCAATGTGGGAAGTCGATGAAACCAACAACGCATGGAACGCAACCTATGCCCCGGCTCAGACCTCCTTTGGCTCAGCCACCCTGCTTGCAGCAAGTGGCGCTGGCATGGCGCTCTTAGCGTTCGCAGTGGTGCTGTTGCGCCGGCAAAAAGGCGACACGATTGAGGCGATAACAGAAGCTGTTGAACCGACGATCGTTGAGCCAGCCGCTCAACCATCAAGTGGCCCACCTCCACGGAAAAATGAGCCCAAGCCAAAACCTGCTGGATTGAAAGGGCCACCGGAGCGAAAACCACAGCCAGACCAACAGCCGACAAGCGCCATTGCTGGAGCAGCAGCACTCGACGCCTTGCTGCCTGTTGCTGAACCAGAAACTGGAGAGGTGACACTAGGTTCTGTGGTCAACGAGTGGTCGCAACTCCCACCCGGTGGCGAATACGAATACGGACTCGATGAAACCCTCTACAAGGGCGAGGAATGTGGCACATGGCGCATGAATGAGGACAAATCCTTCATCAAAATTGAATGAAGTTGGGATTGGCTTACCTTCTTGAACGGTGAGCGTTTGTGAGGAACATGGCCAATGAAGACGTCCAAGATGTCTTGCGCGTTTTGGCCATCTGCTACAGAGAGGCAGCACCACTCGACGCTTTGGACCTCGAACGAGTGATGTCCTTTGACATGGGCTGGCTTGCGCCTGAAGAGGCCGAAAGGTGCGTTCAAACCCTCATTGGGGCGGGCTGGCTTGAAGGCCCACAGGATGCTTTGGTGCCAACCGTGTCATTGGAGGATGTCACCTCTCCGCTCGGATGGTTTCCACGGCCAGCTCGGCTGCTCAAGCCTGTTCAAGCGAACCTCGTGGAAGCAGCACCAACCCCCACGCCCTCTGAACAAACCCGTTCAACCCCTCTGCCAACAAAACCAGGGGGAAGTGCTACCCCAGTCAGGCCAGATGCATCTTCAAGCGACCCTCGATCGCGCCTAACGCCGCGACTGACAAAATTCATCGCAAGGCAATCACAATTGGATTTGGATGAAGTGGAACGAAGAGCGCGAAGAAAGGCCAAAGCCCTCACCTATGCAAGCCATTGGGTGTGTTTAGCGCTTGTGGCCCGTGAACAAGGCCTTGCAATGGACGACATCACCGCCGCCCTTTCCGTGTACTGATCATCCTTCGATGATGGTTCCGTCGCTCACTTCGACGACCTGCTCTTTGTTGCGGGCCGATAATTCAACAAGCACTGGTAAGAGAATCAGCGACAGAAGGAGCGAGAAGAAGACGGTTACAGCCGTGATCAAACCGAAGTCTTGAATCACTGGCATTGGTGAAAACAACAGCACAAGGAATCCAAACCCTGTGGTTAAAGCGCTCATGATCAACGCAACGCCGGTGGTTGAGAGGGCTGCGCGAAGTGCCTCCCAGTGCGTATCTCGCCGTTCCAATTCAACTTCGAACCGACGCCACATGTGAATCGAGTAATCAATTCCAATACCCAGCGTGAGGGCGGTGACCATGACGGTGAGGACGTTCCACTTCAGACCGAGCGCTACCATCGAGCCCGCAACCCAAAGCGAGGCTAAGGCGACCGGGAACAGCACGACAACAGCGGGCAGGACTCGGCGAGTCAGCAACAACAGCACCACGCTGGAAACAACGAGCGAAATGAGTGTGGTCTTCCATTGAGAAACGCTCAGACCGTCCAACACAGTTTGCAAGACAACCAAGTCGCCAGTCACGTGCATGTCCGCATGGTCAACGAGGTTGTCCCGAAGGGTGCCCCGCTCATTGGGTGAGCCGAGTTCCTGCTCAACCTGAGTGATCACCCGTTCGGCTTGGGTGGAGGTTGACGCTTCGACGCGCACTTCGTTTCGTAGGAAGGTGATGCCTTGTTCATTCAAAGCCACGGTTTGGGCGACCCGTTCAGCCCATGTTTCACCGCTGATGGCGTCAGCGACGGACTGGTTCAAGGAAAGGGCACGGAAGACTGCGGACAACTCCACGCCAAGTTCGGAATCGATGACGTACACATCGCCGTCAAAAACTTCCAAATTGTGAGCTTCACCAAACGATGTGTTTCGCAAAATCGCGTCGCGGAGCACGACATACGGCCCTTCATAGGCTGGCGAAGGTATGCGTTCATCGGTACCGACAACATCGTGATTGGAGGTTAAATCTTGATGTAAACCTTGGATCTGTTCGAGCAAAATGGAATCGCCAGGGATGGTGGATTGACCATCGACTGGTTCAAACAAAATGTACAGCAACTTCCAACCAGCGCTGTCGTAGTTGGTTTCCAGCCCTTCTCGCACCTTCATGATCTCCATGTCGGGGTCAACAAAGTCGCCCAAGTCAAAGTCGGTTTCCAATGATGCTGCACCGAACATCGATGCTGCGGAAATCAAGATGGTCACCAAGATGACGGCGACCTGTTGCTTTTGTTGCATGGCAACAATCCCATCAACCAGCTTTGGCATGGTGATTGCTTTTGCTTCTCGCTTGTTCGCAGCGGTACGCACAACCACGTGCAGAGAACCAACCACAACCGTAGCAGAAACAAAGGCACAAACAACACCGAAGGCGAGGGCGTAACCGAATGTGGCCAACGGTGGCAGTGGGGAAATTGCGTTGGCAAGGAAGGCTGAAACCGTGGTAACCACCGCAAGAAGAAGCGGCACAGACAGACGGGCACACGAGCGCAGCCAGGCTTCTGCGGGGTTGTCATGCTCCTTGCGAATGGCTGCATAGGCACGTTGGAGGTGGATTGCATAATCGATGCCTAGGCCCAATACGAGCGGGGCAACAGCGACTTCTAAAGCGGTAAATTGAGTCGAAAGCAGATTCATCACGCCGTAAGTCCAGATGAGAGCAGAAGAAAGCCCAATGAGTGGAAACAAGACGTCTGGAACTGAACGGAAGGAAATCGAAAGCAGCACGACGACGACAAGCAATGCGAGGACGACCAAGAGCGTGAGGTTCTCAAAGGTCCCTTCATCGATGTCGTATGAAATCAAATCAAGCGAAACGACACCATATTCAAGCGATGAATCGGAACTCAGAGTGGCAAACTCATCTCGCAGTTGGTCTTGCAAAACCTTGCGTGTTTTCTCATCCATGTTTGGATCCACTTCGAGCACCCAAAGGGTCGAAGAAGCGGATGGTGCCGCACTGCCGTTACCCGTTTTGAGGTAAGAGCAAGTCGAATCAATGCTCAGATCCTTGTTGAGCAAGGCCGAAGAAGCGTAGGTTGCGGCCGAAAGAAGTTGGTCATCGCTCGTCATGGAGCAGGTGGTACCGTCATCAAAAATCAAATCAAGAAGGTGTTCCCATGAAGACACGTTGCTCAATGGAGTCCCATCGCCTTCTTCATCAAGGCTGAGTTGGACAATCCCTGGTGCAGTTGTCCACACCGCAATCATGTTGCTGCGGTTTTCCGAGGCTCCTTTGATGACCTGAAGGTGGGCCTCCATGACTTGGAGGTGTTCTATAGAAAGTATATTCGAGCCATTGTCTGCTCGAACCTCGATGAACATGGGGCGCGTTTCATTCGGGAAGTGCTGGTGGATGCGTTCATGAGCGTCACTGGATTCAGAATCAGGGGCAAAGTCAGCAAGATCGGTGTTGAAATCTGGCGGCGAAGTGGCCAAATGAGACATTAAACCAACGGTCAAGATTCCACTGACAATGAGGATGACGAGGGCCGAGCGTTGGAACAATCCAGCACCCTTGGCCATCTTCGCCTCAAGAGCAGATGTATCCATGGCCGTTCCAACGCAAAGCACTACAAAAGGAAGGGGGTGAATCGGGCTCTCGTTCTGATGCTTTATCACGAAGAGGTGCTGGCCTAGGGCCCCGTTTTCGATGATTTATCGGAGCAATGACCTCGATTGAACGAGCCATTTATGGGAGAAGGTTCAAAACAAGTTGGCCTGTGGGCGAATTGGTCATCATGCCTGTGAAACTGCTCCTTCGAGAAAAGAACGAACTGCGCCTCCGCATTATCGGCGAAAGCCACACGGCTCTCCAGATGCTCCGTGAGCGACTCAACAACCACAAAAACGTCGAGTACGCCAACTACTTCCCAGGCCATCCTGAACTGGATGATCCTGAATTCTACATTCGAACCAAAGGTAAGAGCGCATCGGACAAGGTCCTCCGCGAACTTGTCGCCGGCCTCGCTGACGAATTTGAAAAGGTCACCCTCTGAACGGGGTGTTTCATTTGACTGCCTGGACCGATTCATTGGCTGAGGCCATCGGATTGGATGGCTATGCAACCAAAACCACCGGTGTCGGTGGCGTGCTCAAGGCACGAGTCACTGATTTCCGTGTGGAAGAAATTTCAACTTCGATTCACATGGACAACAAAGGCCGCTTCACGGTGGCCAAAGTCACATTGACCAACTGGGAAACCAATCGCTTCTGCAACAACTTAGCAAAAGCCTTGAAGATCCCTCGAAACAGAATTTTCTTTGCTGGAACAAAAGATAAGCGGGCCGTAACCCAGCAACTGTTTGTCATCGATGCGCCTCAAAAGAAAGTAGCAGAAGTCGAAATGCCTGATGTAGAAATTGAAGTGCTCGGGCGAACCCACCAAAAAATTGGTTTTGGAAACCACCGTGGAAACCGGTTTACCATTGTGGTGAGAGGATGTGCAAACAACGACGGCACACCGATGTCCACCGAGGATGCGCTGCAAGAAGTAGAGCGCATCAAGGATGAAATGGCCGAGAAACTCGGCGACAACACATTCCCAAATTGGATCGGGCCACAACGGTTCGGTTCAGGCCGACCTGTCACTGCTGAAGTTGGAAAACATGTCATTGCAGAAGATTGGGAAAAAGCAGTGATGACCTACATCGCTATGGAAGGTGCGTCAGAAAACGCTGATGTTCACGATTTCAGAGCGCACGTTCGAGAACATGGACCAACGGAAGAAGGCCTCGAAATCGCACCTCAATGGCTCGGTTTTGAACGAAGAATGGTCGAGCATTTGCTCGCCCGCCCCGAAGATTTCGTTGGAGCCTTCAAGAAACTTCCAGGGAACCTGCAACTCATGACCGTCCACGCCCTCCAGTCAGTTGTGTTCAACAAATCCCTTCACGCCAGAATTGAGGCCGGCTTACCAATCAGTCGACCTGTTGCAGGTGATTTGGTTGGCCGCATCGACGAAAAAGGCCAACTTGAGGCAGCGAGTTGCGTCAACGTCGAGGAACGAACCTTGCCCCGAATCACGCGCAACTGTGAGATGGGACGCCTTGTCACCACAGGGCCGCTGCCTGGCAGCGAAATTCAGACCTGTCAAGGCGAATCAGGTGGCCTAGAGATGGGTGTAATCAAGAGCATGAACCTCGATGAAGCCGATTGGAACGTCAAGGCAATCCCTCGCTTGTCCACCCGTGGCACCCGGAGGTCTCTTGTCACTGAATTCAAGGAATTGGCGATTGACACCGTGCCCATCGCCGATGATGAATCAATGGGCGAGCGATGGAAGTCCGGACCTGGTGAAGACAGCCGTTGGCACCCAGAGGGTGCATGCATACGGTTCCGATTTATCCTCTCGAGCGGCAGCTACGCTACGACCTTGCTGCGAGAGTTCATGCAAGGACCATTGAGCCAGCTGTGAACCGCACCGGTGCAGTTGACCGATCATCGGTTCAAATCGACCAAAGGGTTGCAAGTGCCCGTTCGTAAAGAAGCATTAGAAAAAGGAAAAAAACTGAGGGTACTCAAGATCGGTGCTCAAACGCAACATCAAAACAGAGTTGCTTCGACTTAATGTGACTCAAATGAGGCCCATCGAAAGAACTTCGATCTCTCCAACACCGTGGATTTCAGCCATGCGGCTTTCCAAAGCATCAGCGAGTCCTTCGCCATCGTCCATGACCACATGGACTTGAACAAACTTGAGGCCAAACGCAAGAGGCTTGACTTCAACGGATTGAATGTTGTAAATTTCGTCGCTCATACCGGTGATGGTGGTGGCGATTGAGTCAGAATCGACGTCATCGACATCGGAATCTGGATTGATTTTGTAAGTCATTACTACCATGCCCATGATCTCACCTCAGGGTCCTTGGTATTGACAAGCCGGGCAAACGTAGAGAACGCCTTGGTTTCGGCAACGTGGGCTACGGCCAATGGGTGCAGCGCACCCAGGGCATGGAAATGTGGTGGAACCGACTTCTTCCAATGGAACGCCGGATGCTGTGCAGTTCTTTGCTCTCTCACTCATAATGACCCTCAGGAACATTTCGCCCATGCCCTCCCCTTCTTTATGCTTGCGTGCTTCAACACCTCAGGCAGTCTGAACCCCGCCGTGGTCATTGAAACTCCTAAAAGGGCTACTGCGCTGTTCATCACCGATCTAAAACAGCCATAGAACCGTCCATGCCCGTGCTGATGACGAGTTCGCCGTTTCTGCGACGGCACCAGCCGTTGGTGAGTCGAATGATGTTTCCCACTTGGATTCGTTCCGTCTGTTCACCCCACAACACCATCCCAATGATGCCTGATTCATCGCGACCGCATGCAGCTGCAACTTGGCCTGTGAACCGTTCAGAAGCAACGCGACGAACGGGATAGATGCGAAGCACCACCAGTTCGACCCGATGAACGGGTGCGTTGTGGCGCAAATCACTGCACAATTGGCGAGCGGGGCGTGGGTGTTCTTCATTCTGGCTAAGGGGGTCGAGTAAACGGTCCATGCCTTGGCCGTTGTTCTTCAAGCCGCTTCAATCTATTCGTCTTTTTTCCGACGGATGGAGAATGAGGACTGGATGATTTCAGGCCCTTCATCGACATCATCGCCACCCAACTTCAAATTGAGTGCTGTTTCATAAGAACGGAGAACTGAGAGGTTCTTGGCCTTCCAAGGCTTGAACTTTCGGCAGACCAGGAACACTTCGGAAGAAGAGTTTCGCGAAGCGTGCGGTGAAAAGCGACGTATGTCTACAAAAAACGGTTTGATGGCCATGATCAACTCCTCCACGCCAACGCCCTGGAATAACTTGGTTGTGAACGAACCGCCCTTGCACAAAAGAGGCAAGGAGAAATCAAACACTTGAGCAACCAATGTCATAGCCACTGCTTGGTCCATGTCCCACTTCCCCGTGATGTTCGGGGAGATGTCAGAAATAATAGCGTTCAAAGGTCGGCCGGCGAGTTCGGTCACCATTCGCTCTTGGGTGTGGGGGTCTGTGATGTCGCCCGTCAGCAGAAGGGCTCCCTCAACGCGCTGGCAGGGTTCCAAATCCACACCAAGGACGAATCCTGTTTCCCCAACAAGTTCCATTCCGACTTGTGCCCAACCGCCAGGATGGCAACCAACATCAAGAATAACATCGCCGGGACTAATGAGGTCAAAGCGCTCTTGAATCTGCTTCAATTTGAACGCAGCACGCGAACGGTAACCACTCGCTTTAGCTTGGCGACGCCACGAATCGCGCTTGTGATTTTCTATCCAATGGTCAGCCACTTCTACCCCTCCCTATCACCGGTTGATTTCGACCTGTTGAAGAAACCTCGCCTCAAAACCGAGCAGAACAAAGGGATGAAGGAGGTTGGCGCCTTCGCCGAGGCATGGCAGAGAGCGAAGTTTGCAAGGCTCGGCCCAAAGGCTGGTTTGTTCTTCTTTTGGCGATTGGTCTGCTGCAAGCCCCCATCTTCGCTCAAGCCGTTGTGGTGCAACCTGGTACTTCGCTCACAGAGGGTGTGGAAACTGAAGCAGGCGGGCGAAGCCTCCTCGTGGAAGAACTAACAACCACGTGGTGCACGACTTGCGCTGAAATTGATCCTTATCTGATGGGTGTTGCCGACGCACATGGTTCAAGAATTGCCTTGGCCTCGTATCACCCCAACGATGGAGAAGATGCTTTTTCACCACCAGCAGCACAACATAGAATCGAACGGTTGCGTACGGTCAACCCCGATTTACCTGGCACGCCCTCATTCATGGTCGAAGGCAAGCCCTACCGCACGGGCACCGATGCTTGGGTGGATGTTCAGCGGGACATACTGGATGAAGAGGTGGAACGTCAATCGTTCACAAAACTCAAGTTTAACGTCAAGCAACAAGGAGAAATCATTACCGCGACAATTACGGATTTTGACGGGCACGGCATGAACGGATCACAACTCACCTTCATGGTCCTCGAACACGCCAAACCGGTACCTAAAGAGGCCATCAATCCAGGAGAAGCTACGAGGGACCGTGTGGTCATCGCAACCGCAGAATGCGAAGTCAGCACATCAAACCTCACCACCAGCATCAACCTCGTTGACGCCCGCGTCCCAACGGATTGCGTCACTGATTTCGCCATCGATTTCACTGCACTGGCCTCTTTCAGCGTGATCTTGTTGCATGAAAACACAGTCGATTCGATTGCTTCCAATGAAGACCTCGGTACCTACGGCGCTGTCGAATTCGCATATCGAGACCGAAGCGAACCTGAACCATGGAATTCCACATGGGCTGTGTTGGGTGGAGCGGCCATCGTGGGCCTGCTTGTCTTCCGAAAGAAGGCATAAAGCCGTCTTTAAACTTACTAAAGCCCCTCGAAAGTGCCACAGGCAACCGGATTCCGGAAGAAAGTTGAAGCAGACCTCCGAAGCATTGATAACCCTCCAAAGACAAACAACTACCATGGCAGAAACATGGGAAGACACCACAAAGGAAGGGGAAGAACACCTTAGAGAATGGACGGTGGAATACACCGTTAACATCAGCGGCGAGCAACACCACCATTTGACTGTGCTCTGGGGGGAAGACCACGAAGCGGTTCAGCGCCACCTCCTCGCTGAATTGAAGCGTACCTACAGCGGCAGCGAACGGATTGACGTAACCGTGCTTCGCATGGAATCCATCAAGACCGAGGTGGATGCGTTGTTCTTTGAAGGCTGCTTTACGCCCTGAGGCAGACTTCACTGTCCTTCAGCGGGTTGAATTTCAACGTAATACACTTCGATGGTTTCGCCGTTTTGCATGAGGTAGTCATCGAACGAAGTCACTCTGTTCTCTTCAGAAGCCTGTGAGTTGCTTGCAAAAACGTGCATGCGCATTTCGTGCGTTTCATTGACACGGTGATCAAAGATACCAGTTTCGTCGAAGTGAACGCCCCAAATGTCGAAAAAGACCCCGAGCGAGACATCGCCTGCTTCGTTGAGTTCGATGTGCAGTGTTCCTTGGTCGTTGTGGGTGTGAACGGCATGCATGGTCCCACCTTCTTGATTGCAAACGCCGCTGTTGATGCCAATGCCTTCAAGAACGGTTTGTTGGTCGCCCTCGATGAAAATCTTCAGTGACACGTGATCGTGGCGCGTAAGCCCGCTGTGGTCAAGGCAAACTGAGGCAAGTGGGTCTGGTTCATCTGCGCTGGACCAAAGGGATTCAGCTTCATCCAAATCAGGGCTCTGGGCCAACACTACGAACAAAACGATGATCGCTCCAGCCGTGATTGTACCCCAGAGAAGAGTGTCGCTTGCCAAGTTGAATCACCCCCCTCAATCGTTCCATTCCTTTTCGCCATGCATTGAGCGAAGTTGCAAGAAACCTGCCATTGCCACGATGTTAGCGATGTGAGCCATGGTACAGAATTGGCACAACTTCTCCATTTCGAGTTCATACGAGATGAGCAAACCGATGACACCGAGGCCTGCTATGGTTACAAGAGAACCGAGGTTGAGGAAGTTCTTGACCCACTTTGCGTTTGGTTCCTTTGACGATGCGTAGGACATAAAGAGAAGAGCAGAGAAGGTGACAAAGCCAACCATGCCCCATGGCCAATCAAGGAACGGCACGGTGTTGTAATCGACGTTTCCGATGACATCGTCGCATGAAAATATCGTATCAGAAGCACAGAAGTTTGCTCCTTCACTGACCTTGGCGTGAATCCACTGGGTTTGCACCGATACAGCCAATCCGGCAAGAACGGTGAGGTTGAGGCCGGCAAACAACCGGCCTCGGCGAGTTTGGAGCGATTCAAAGCGGTCGCTCAAGCCGGTAAAATAACTCCCAGTCCCGGGAAGAATCAAGACCAGACCAATCAAAATTGGCACAGCGTAGCACATCAACAGCAAGGTTGTGGCCATATCAGGCACCTTCCTGAACGGATTCACGGGTGACCAGTGTGATGATGGCGTCGATGAAGGTGTTCTCATCTCCATCGTTGTTGGCGTCACCCACGTTGGTGCCGCCGTTGGAAACCCAGGCGATGATGCCGTCAGGTTGGATGAGGAAGTAGGTTGGGGTTCCCTTGATGTCCCACTTGTCCATGTTTTCCTGATCGAGGTCATCGATGTAAGTCACTAAGTCGTGAGCAGAACCGCCACGGTTTGCGCAGTCTGCACTGGCGCATTCTTGGCCGGTGGATTTGTCGCGGAAGGCTGCAATTTCTTCTCGAGAAGATTCGTGGCCTGTAATGTCCAATTGAGTGGCGCTTGCAAAGAAGTTGACTTGGGCTCCATTCCAATTGGCGTTGGAACCGTGGAACGCCTCAGAAGCCTCGCCGTACAAGTCTGCCGAACGTACGCAGTAAGGGCAATCTGTGTCCATGAATTCAATCATGATCCAATCGCTTGAAGCGTTGCCATCCCAAGTGGTATCGAACTCGTCATTGAAATCAAAAGAAGACCAGCCGTTGCCTGAATAGGCTGCGCCGTCTAGAGCAGGTGCTCGCTCACCTTCTTTGGTCCCTGTAGCAATGCTGTCGGTGGTGAAGGCAAGAATCAGAATGCCGACAAAAAAGATCGAGGCGACCTTTAGGAATGTGTCGCTTAGCGTGCTGGCTTCGTCATCATAGGTGTGTTTCATGTGTTCATCTCCTTGTTTAGACCAATTTCTTCAATGAGTGCAAGTGCGGTGTGCCGAATGGCTTCTTCGCTGTTGTAGCGCACATCAAACCCTGTTGAAAGCATCTTCTCTATACCAAGCATAGCACGTGGGATGTCACCAGCCCAGCCTCGATCCCCACCGGTGTACTCGATAGCAGCGTCGTGGCAGCCCGTAGCCTCCACCACAAGTTCAGCAATCCTCCGAACCGAAGCGGTGTCATGGCTGCCGAGGTTGAACAAGTTTAGAGGGGCGTCTTGGCAAGACATCACGTGCAAAATCGCATCTGCGCAATCACCAACTTCCATGTAGGACTTCTCCTGAAGGCCATTCCCGAGCACTTCGAGGCGAGTCGGGTCATTCTTCAGCTTGTGAATGAAGTCAAAAATCACACCATGTGTTCCACGGGTTCCAATGATGTTGGCAAATCGGAAAATGTAGGCTTGAAGTCCAAAGGTTCCGACCCAACTGCTGATCAGGCCTTCACCTGCTTGCTTGCTTGCACCGTAGAGCGAGATCGGCATGCATGGCCCATGAGTTTCAGGGGTTGGCAGTGGTGCATCTTCACCGTAAACAACCGAAGAGGACGCAAAGGCGATGGTTGGTACTTCGTTGATTCGCATGGCCTCAACGATGTTGTAGGTTGCAAGGGTTCCTTGCTTCAAGTCGGTGTCTGTGATGCGAGTTCCGAGTCGGATATCTGGATTTGCTGCAAGGTGATACACACAATCGATGCCTTTCATGGCTGACATGACATCGTCAAAGACGGTGATGTCCCCTTCTACAAGCGTTGCTTTACCGCTGTCGAGGTGCCCTTGAATGAAGGCCAAATTTCCGGAGGAGAGGTTGTCGATCACGACAACGGTGTCACCTCGACCAATCAGTCGGTCAATGAGATGAGAGCCAATGAAACCCGCTCCGCCTGTGACCAATGCTCGCATGTCGGGAACAAAGAACACCTGCGTATGAGGCTTTGCTCCTTTTGTCGATACCACGGGCATTAAGAGCGTAGACGAGAAGCGTTCGCCTTGCACACGGTAACCCCGTGTGTGGATGTGTAAACATGAACAAAAAAACCCAACAAAAAGAAGCTGAACCCCAAGACATGAACAACAACCTGCTGGTCGGATATGTCCGCAAAAGCAACGCTGGTGGCGCCCTTAAGGTGTCGATCAACACGAGCGCTTTTGGCGACTGTTCAACCTACGTGACGAGCGATGGACAAGCCTACGTCCCCCTTGTGATTTCGTTGAACGCACTCGGAAAAGTGCTGAGCGGCGAGCGCGCTGTCACCACCCTCAGTCAACTGCAAGATTGATTCAATTTTGAATCTTGACGCATGCACCACCTCATCGTTGATGACCGCCTGCATCCAGCAGGAGCCGCCCTGGTGTTGCTTCGGCAACATGCAGGGCTTCACCCCTTCAACAAACAAACGCACTCGCCCCCATTAGAATCTATACGACTAAATAGGACTATACAAGCCGATAAGTGGTGAAAACCATGGGTGAACAAGAGCAACCGCCTCGGTCTTTTGTTGTGGCAGGTATGCCCATGTACAACGAAGAAGAGACAATCGGCACCGTTGTGACCACCGCTCTTCGCCATGTTGATGCAGTGATTTGCATCGATGACGGCTCCTCTGATTCAAGCGCAAGAATCGCAGAAGCATGCGGAGCAATCGTCTACCGCCACCGCTCAAACAGGGGCTACGGTGCAGCTCTCAAAACCCTCTTCATCAAGGCATGTGAAATGAGCGCATCTGCGCTCGTGGTCTTGGACAGCGACGGGCAACACGAAGCAGGCGATATTCCAAAACTCCTCGAACCGATCCTCAGCGGCAAGGCAGACTTCACCATCGGCTCTCGATTCATCAACGGTGGCGGTGGCACAGACATGCCCGCCTATCGAAGATTGGGCATCAAAGTCATCACCGCCGCAAGCAACCTCTCAAGCGATCTTGGCATCAAGGACACTCAGTCTGGCTTCAGAGCCTTCTCGAGCACCGCCTTGGAACGCCTCCGGTTTGATTCAGAAGGCATGGAATTGTCGTTGGAAATGCTTGAAGACGCCCGTGAGAAACAACTGAGGATCCTCGAAGTCCCAACTGTGATTCGCTACGATGTTCCAAAAGGATCCAACTTCACCGCCGTTTCGCACGGATTTACAGTTCTGACATGGGCGCTCTTGTCGCTGTCGCAAAAGAAACCACTCTTGGTCCTCGGACTCCCAGGTGTGGGCTTGTTGGCAACAGGCGCCGCTATGGGCATGAATGTAGCCCAAGGTGTAACCACGCAACTCGACAGCATCATTGGGCCCGGTCTCTCTGCGGTCTGGATTGGCGTTTTGGGACTTTCATTGATGGCAACTGGATTGGTTCTTCAAAGCGCACGTGGATTCCTTCGCCACCTTTTGGTGCGTGAATTCGGATTGGACTGAACCCCCGATTAAACAACGCATTCTCAAAAAGAGAATGAGCATCATTCAAGACCCTGCTCTCAATGCATCTGCCATGGCAAGCGATGCTGAGGGGGACAAAGGTTTCCTCGCGGGAATGCTGACGCCTCTTTCAGAGTTCCAAAATCGCGTCTCTGCTTCATCGATGCGCCGAATTGATTCGATGTATGACAGCATCTTGGCATCACCCCTAATGGTCGTCACCTTGCTGATGATCGTTGCCGCCGTTTTTGGGAGTCAAGGTCTTGATTTCCAGGAACAAATTGACGACGATGTTGAGATTTTCCTTCCCGACGGGGCGCCTTCAACCGAACTCTTGCTCGAAGTGCGAGAGGAATGGTCGACCGACATTGCCGTCATTTACATTCAAACTCCGAATGCGAGAAGCACCTCCTTCACCACCAACATCACCGATGAACTGATCCTCAAGGAGATGAGTTGGGTTGAGGGCGATGATGACAACGCCAATGGGGATTCAACCAGTCGAGGCATCGATTATGCCAAGGATGACCGAGGGCGCAGCGATGGCGTGCTTTGGATTATTTCACCAGCCCAGGTGATTAAAGAAATCAATTCTGCTGATGGGAGGTTCAACAATTCATTATGCGTCCACGGCATCAACACTCGCATCCCAATCGATGTTGATTGCAACCTCCCAGGTGGAGGGCGCTATGCGATTCCAGACCAGCAGCGCATCGATCAGATCATCGAGGAATCCGACGGTGCCTTCGATGCTTTGTTCAAGGACACCAACGACATGGATCCGTTCTTCGACAGCGATGGCGATGGAAACATGACCAATGACATCGATGGCGACGGGATTTGGGACACAGCCGCAATTTTAGTCGGCATGAAGAGTGACCTTTCAGAAACCAATGATTTTGCTGACTTCACTGAACTGCTTGATCACTTCCAAGAAGTGATTGACGAACGACCCAATGAGTACAGGCAAACCGACATGACGGTTACAGGCCTGACCAAGGTGCTTGAAGACATCTCAGATGCAATTTATGAGGACTTGCTGATGATTCTTCCATGGTCTATTTTGTTCACCGTTTTGGTGATCACAGCCTTGCACCGCTCGGCCAAAGTGGTCATCATCACCGGAACACCCATCGTCATGGCGTTGGCAGTAACCTTCGGAAGTTCAGTGATCCTCGATATCACCTTGACCCCGATGATCGTCGCCACGTTCCCGATTCTGATTGGTTTAGGCGTGGACTATGCGCTGCACATGGTGAACAGGATTGAGGAGGTGCGTCGAAAGGAAATCGACAAGGCCAACGATGAAAATGCCCGACGACGTCGATCGGGTGAAGCGTTGCAACCCGTTCCTGATTTGTGGGACATTAATTTCTATAGAGACTGCGTTCTTGAGATGACTCGCTCAACAGGAGTTGCCGTATTCCTCTCAGCCATGACCACCGTCATAGGGTTCTCAGTGCTGATTGCCCCGATGATTGTGCCGATCTCGCCAATCCGCTCTGTCGGCATCACGCTTGTCATCGGCATTACCTCGACACTCATTTTCAGCATCATTCTTGTGCCCACGCTCGCTTGGTTGCTGAAGTTCAACAAACGCAGCAACCCTTCGATGTGGAAGAACATTGGAAAGTGGCCCGTGAAGTGGTTCGTTGCCATCCTGCTGGTCACCGGCAGCGTCACTGCTTACGGTGTAGCAAACCTCGACACTCTTGATGAACCGATCACCGGTTCGTCTGAAGCCCCAGACGGCATTGATTCATTGGATTCACTGGCAAAGTATTCTCGTGAATTCAGCGGTGGTCAAACCTCCCTGTTCATCTTCAACGCCGAACAACGAACCGCAGAGGCTCAAGCAAACAACACCGACAACATCAGAGATTTACCCGTTCTCGATGCGATTGACGCTTTAGAAGTTCGAATCGATGATGTTGATGAAACGAACACAACCAGCATCATTACTTTCCTTCGAACCATTCCGGCAACCATAACGCTCACTGACGGCGTGACCCTCTACGAAGGAAGCCTGTGGGACTTGCTCCACGACCCGTGCTGGGAAAGCAATGACCCGATTCAATGCAACGTTTGGTTGGGCCTTGAGTTGACGGGTCCTGAAGGCCGTCAGGGATTGCGCAAGGACATGGTCAACGCCGTGTTTGACACCTTAAGTGAGGAAGTGCGTTCAATGCTGCTCAATGAAGCTGGTACCAAAGCAATCGTCTATGTGACACAGCCATACATGAACCTCAATGTTGCAGGCGAATTGCGGGAAGAAATCGATGGTATGCTCTCAGAAGAACCAGCGGTTGCCAAAACCAGCATGTCGCTCCTCACCGGAGGTTTACCTGTTTCTTTGGACATCAACGATGGGATCCACGACACTCAAAGCACCACGACCATCGTGACGCTGTTGTTGCTCACTGTTGTCTTGGCGATTGTGTTCAGATCCGTTCGACTCGGCGTGTACACGATGATCCCGGTGGCAGTCGTCATCTTGTGGCAGCCATTGTTGATGCAAAGCGGGGACGTCAACGTCAATATTTTCACAGCGATGATTGGAACCATCGTGTTCGGCATAGGAGTGGATGATTCAATTCACGTGATGCATCGAATCCAGGAAGAAGGGGAGACGCCGACAGGCATTGCAAACGCCATTGAAGAAACCGGACAAACTATTTTTGAAACCACCCTTACTACAATCTCGGGTATTGCAGCGGGCTTTTTAGCGGCCTTCCCTGGCTTGGAGAACTTCTTCATGATCATGTGCTTGTTGATCTTCTTCGCCTTTGTGACAAGTGCGTTCCTGCTCCCTGCCGTGTTCACCCTCGAGCACACCGTGAGAGCGAAAGTGCTTGGCCAGGACGATTGGAGGGATTACGGCGATGGGATCGCTTTAGCGTCACCAATCGCTATGAAACCCCTTGATGCAGTGCTGGAACAGTAAGCCATCCGTAACTACGAACGATGACGGACTGTAAGCCCTTGCGATAGCCCCGTGTGCGATGTATGTCTTGTCGTTAGAGTTCCGACTGGCCCACTGAACACCCTTCAACAGATTTTAGAAGTTGTAAGGGTAATCGAATAACCTCTTGCAACTCATCTGAATCAATCTGTTGATGGATTCAATCTTTCCAGTCATCAAAGTCGATGTTAACATCTATTTTCTGAAAGAATCCGCTTAACCTCTGTGAAATTTCAGCAACCTCATCTAAAGTCATTTCAAACTGAGGAATTGTGATATT
>CAJIZC010000001.1 GCA_905181785.1 uncultured Candidatus Poseidoniales archaeon | reverse complement strand
ATTTCCCGCTGGGGTATAACGTCATGTCACAAGGACCTGAAAAGGTCCAACAAAGCCGATTGCGGATTTCTACGGTGTAGCCTGAGCCTTCGATAAGATTCCCGACGGTTTCCAGATCAACAGAAGTAATGCCATCTGGAGCAATTTGCCAAGCGGCTTTATTGCCGCACAATTCCATAACAAATCCTTCGCCGATGGAAATCCCTCACAGGCCTTCAGGGCGCTTTGGTTGGGTGGACGGTGGGCCAGAAGGAGGACCGGACGGTGGGCCGCTTGGTGGGCCAGAAGGAGGACCGGACGGTGGGCCGCTTGGTGGACCAGATGGGGGGCCGGACGGTGGGCCGCTCGGTGGGCCAGAAGGAGGACCGGACGGTGGGCCGCTCGGTGGACCGCTTGGAGGACCGGACGGTGGGCCGGATGGTGGGCTGCTGGTAGGACCAGATGATGGAGCGGGAGCGGCAGGTACTGCCGGTGGCGTCATCGAGGAAGGAGGCGCTTGCTCCGCAGCTGGGGTCAGCGGGGATGCCAATGGCTCAGGGAGGATCTCGGGGGCTGGCTCAGGAGCAGGTTCCGGCTCAGTCATTTTGGTGGCAGCCGAAGGCAATGGCATGGACAGCAAGTCGATTGGTTCCTCTGCAATCGGTTGAGGTGTTGGCTCGGGTTGACTCACAGGCGAGGAAAGAAGGGAATCTGAACCGCCCAAGGGGGCGCTAAGAGGGTCAGGGGTTGTCGGGGGCGAATCGCTGGCCCATGGGGGTTTACGCGGGCCTTCCTCATCGCTTTTGGCTTTCTTGGATTCTCCAACCTTGACCTTTGTCGCCCCACCGGTGGCGTTTTCTCCGTGGTAAGAGGTCATGATCACGCTTGACGGGTCGATGAGTTCTTTTTCTTGCACTTGGCCAAAGGTGTCGAGGTTGGCATCGAAAGCGCCGCTGAACAAACTCGATCCGATGGCGTTGCCAAACGAACGTCCTTCTTCTGCCGTGTATTCGAAGTCGGCCTCATACGGGCCGAGCGTGAGGTTTTGTCCGCCGCCTGAAACGGTGTATGTCCATGTGCCCTTGTCGAGTTGGAATTCGAATGTGAAGGTGCGAGTGAGGCCTGGGCCGAGGGAAGTGATGGCCGTCAATGGGTCGATTTTCTTACCCCCACTCGTGGTGATGTAAGCCGAAAGCCCTCCGATTGGGATGGCTGCTTCATTGGTCATGTTCATGGTGACAAAAATCACGTCTTCATCATCGTCATCGATTTCCATCTTGACCGATGTGAGCCGTGCTTCGAGTGAAGTTGTCCGTGCGCTGTGTTCGTCGCTCATCTGCTCACCTACCGGGCACTCAACGAAGCCCTACTTCAATTCAACGCAACCGCAAGCGGGTTTCAGAAGGCAACGACCAGTCAACGGCTGCCACGGTGTGATGGGTTTTGTCAATTGAGGTTCGGTATTCATCCTCTTCTGAACGGCCGCGCAACACGTCGCGCAAACCAAACCATAGCGGGCCAGCAATGGGGATCAAGTACACCATTTTACCGACGGCCCTCGGGCCCCAGTGGTGGTCTTCGAGTGGCGTGCCGTTGTCATGCACAATCGCAATGCGGAACCCACGTTGAGCTAAAGAGCGACCAATGACCCTGCCGGTCCACTTGAAGTACAGGTAAATCGCAGACAACAAAATGAACCAGTTGACAAAAAAGAACAACGCCGATTTTGCACCTTGGCTGAGAAGTGAAACGTTGGTCAAACTGGCCAAAAGCCACCCACCGGTGACGAATTCTAAGACGATGGAAAGAAGAACGACATCCAGCATGTAGGCGGCAACGCGCTTCCATACTGGTGCAATGAGCATGCCCTCAGGTGCTGAGGCAAGGACCGCTTGGGCAAGTGTACCTCCGCCTTGATGGACACTGACTGGGCTATCGGCCATGCTTCACCGAGGGTTCTGCCCTTTGTCAACTATTGGCTCGTTGTGTTAGCCATGGGTGATGTGCCAAGCGAACAAACCACGCTCTTCAGCCCAATCCAACCACGCCCGCCACGTTGCGTCATGGCGGAGTGTTTTGGGATGGCCAAGGACAATGAGGCCCCGTTTGGCCCTTGTGATGGCGACGTTGAGGCGCCGGCGGTCGCGCAAGAACCCAATTTCCCCTTGATCGTTGGCTCGAACGGCTGAAAAGACAATGATTTCTTTTTCCCGGCCCTGGTATCCATCCACGCTTTTGATCTCGAGACCGGCATATGGGCCATGCTCATCGCGCCCGCCTGCTTGTTCAAACAGGTCGGTTAACAAGCGCACTTGACCGCTGTATGGCGTAATCACGCCAATATCGGCGGGCGTTAAATCCCCAGCTGACAACAGACCGCTGACCACCGAGAGGACTTTGGCGGCTTCATCGATGTTTGACTTACTGCTGCCTTCATCATCAAGGATTTCGGAACCTTCAACCGGCACAAACGCCACGGGGTGGTCCCAATCTGGCCACAAGAATCCTGCAGCAGGTGGGCGCTCTTCGGGCGTGCAGCCATCATCAAGTCGATCTTCGTAGAACCGAGCGCTTGGGTATTCTCGGATGGTGGGGTGCATGCGGTATTGTGTGGTCAGCATGTTGGTGTCCACGCCGCATTCAGTGAGCCGTTCGAACAACGATTGGCCTAAACCGCCAATTTGGGCAGCCTCGCTGATGACGGTGGGTGGCAGTTGCATATGATCGCCAACCAGAACGAGTTGGCGGCAACCGCGGGTGATGGGAACGAGCGCACTTGGCTCGCTCGCCTGCGTTGCTTCATCCATCAGCACAACGGGGAATCGACGGTTCTTGAGCAACTTGTGGCCTACGCCAATGGTGGTGGCGCAGATCACTTCCGCTTCGTCCAAGACAGCTGAAATCATGCCTGCTTCGATGGCTCGCATTTCCTTGAAATTCCGATTCACATCGCGGTGAGCCATGCCCTTATCTTTCCCTTTGAGCCCCTGTAGGTTACGGCGCAGTTCGTCGTTTTGCTCGCGAATATACCGAAGTTCTTCCTGCATGGGGTGGTGCTCGATTTGGGCATCCAGTGTGGCTTGACGAAGGTGCTCTCGCACCTTGACAGGACGGCCAATGCGAACGGCTTTCACACCCAATTCCAGCAAGCCTTCAAGCAAGTTATCGACCGCTACGTTTGATTCAGCTGTCGCCAAAACAGGGCCACGCCCAAGCTTGACAAACGCCGAGAGAAGGTGCACTGCCGTGTGAGTTTTCCCGGTACCGGGTGGCCCTTGTATCAGCGATAAGCGACGCTCAATCGCCGAATCTACGGCCTTTCGCTGTGAGGCGTTTAGCTGCATTTTGTCGAGCCCAAGTGGCCCTCGGCGCTTTTGACCATGGATTTCTGGTGGCCGGGCCGCAGAAGTGGCCATGTCGTGCAATGAACCCAACAGTAAATCGCGCAGAACCGTACCGCCTTCCCCTTCGCTGGAATGGAAGGTTGACAGCGCTTCATGCATGCGATCATGCGCCACGCGATTGGCCCCTCGATCCAAACGCCATGTGCCTTTCTTGAGGTCCTTTGGCTTCTCGCCGACGACAACCCGGATGCGAGTAGGGCCTCGGTCAAGGACAATGCCCTCAACGACCTTTTCACCCCACGGCCGGGCGCGGGAAATCAAAACGATGTCGCCATGGCCAAAGCGGTGAATCGGTAGGCGAGAACCTTGGCGGTTTTCAAACACCAGAATGGGCTCGCCAAAAAAGCGGCCTTGGCTGCGGGCATTGAGGTCGAAAAGGGCGAGACCAGCGCCTAAAAGGCGCTGCTTTGACCATGTTTTCCAGCGTTCCTCGACCATGGCTGTTTCATCATCGAGTTCACGCTTGATCAGCGCAGTGAATCGCGTGAAGTGTTCTTGGCCACGCTGCCATTTGAGCGGCATTTCACCAGCGATGTCGCGATCCGCTTTCTTTTGAGCAGCGCTGCTGTTCATGCGCCGAACATTGCCTCGCTCCTCCATGCTTCGCGCAGTCCACCTCACCCCATCAGCGTATGCCTCACGCAATGATGCTTGAGCGGGACGAGAAACCCATTCACTTAAACCCAAAATGTTGGACGAAGGAGTTGGGGTGCAGCCTATGTTTCGAAGGAAGAAACAAGATTCCGTTGATGGTGATGTCTGCCCTTATTGCGAATTTGTCAATGCAGAGGGGGTCGAATCCTGCGCTCAATGCTACTACGTCTTGGATAAATCCGCTCGAGACCAGCCAATGGCAGCCCCGTCATTAACCGGTGGCGAATTAATGGCGACATTGATGGGTGAAGAAGAACCCGAAGAGGAAGAAGTGCACGCTGTAGAAGCCGTGCTCACGCTTGATGAAGTCACGGTCGATATCGATCAAGGTCAATTGCTGGGCGATGGCGATGACGCCGATCTTGGGTTCATCAAAGCAGGCAGCCCAACCCTCTCTGAAACGGTGGACTACCAATCCCCCGAAGCCATTGAACTTGAAGCAAGCGACGCCCCTCAAACACCAGTGGATTTTGTCATCGAAGCCCACGACCCGATGGCTGAAGTTGCCGAACCCGTTCACACGGGGCTTGGAAACCTGTATTCACCAATGACCAAAAATAAAGACAACGATACTGACTTGACCGGCAGCGTTGGACCCGATCCAAACACCGTCCCAATGACGCCCGACCTTCCTGATTTGCCGGGCGAATCGCCCGTGATGACCCCCGCCTTACCGGTGGCGCAAGCGGTGGCATCGGTACCGTTGCCAGTGACCGCAAGCGCGACTGCGACCGCTGTAGAACCGCTTGCCCCTGCGGTCGTGGAGACGCCGGCTCTGCCTGAAATGAGCGCTCCATCGACACCAGATCTTCCTGATGTTGCGTCCCAAGCCAACGCGGCACCAGTTGAAGCCCAAGCGGCTGAACCAGGCAATGAAACTCCAGAAGGACCTGGCGATTTGGCCCCTACCACCCCGGAACTCCCCGAAGAACCAGACGATTTGGCTCCAACCACCCCGGAACTCCCCGAAGGATCTACGGAAGTCACCGAACCGAACGCGCCGGCTCCTGAGCCTCAGCACAACAATCGAATCTGGCCATGGCCGGCTAAACAACCATGGGACCCTCGCCAAGTGTACCGAGAAGTGGTGGCTGTTTTGGAGGCAATAAAGGCTGGCAAACTCCCCGAAGCAGCAAACACGCTTGACGAACTTGGACCTCATTTGGAGGGCAACCTCGACATGCTGCTTCACATTGGAGCAGCAATGCGGCAATTGGGGCGAGAAGAACACTTGCAGTGGACCCTTTCAATGGCACAACATGTCCATCCAAACGATGAACAAGTGGCCGCAGCGGTCGCTCAACTCGGCACAGGGGCATAAGCGATGACACCCGAACTTGACCTCGACCAGCGGTTGATGCTCAAACCGGTCAGCAAGTCAATCCTGCCAAACCTCCTCGAAGCCTACAACGAAGATCCAAACGCTGCACAAACTGCGTTGCCGTGGTTGGATGCCTCGTCCAACGTTCAAGGCCAATTGAGCGACATGCTGTTTGATGTCGAGAGCCAAGCGGGCGCGGATGAACTCCACTTCTGGTGGGTTTGCGAACAAGAAACCAACACCTTTGTCGGCCTTATTGGGCTTGGGGATGAACTTCAACTGGTCGGCTCTTCATACAACCTTGGCTACTGGGTGCGCCCTTCGTACCAACGCCAAGGCATTGCGTTGATGGCCGCTAACCGCATATTCACCTGGCTTGAACAGCGGACCATTGCTGAACAAGCGCATCACAGAATTGAGATTACGGTTCACCCACATAACACCGCCGGGCTTGCCACAGCCACCCGCATTTGTGAAGCATGGCAAGGTGAAATCATCGAAGAATTCATCGGCATTGAAATCGGTGAGCGCACGGTGCCACACCGCCTTCATATCATCGATTTGCCTCGGAGTTGAGGCCTTTGAAACGGACTTGGTTAACCGTTGATTTTGACGATCTTCGCCATGTCCCTTCCGCCCAGGGCCATCCAACTCGAAGCACCAAGCCCGTTGAACACAAGGGGCTTTCTCAAGCCTACAAAATCGGCCTTGAGCAATTTGAAGCATGGTTGGAGTCCAATCACCACCCCGTCACATTGTTTGTCATCGGCGACCTGCTGGCCGATGAAACCTTTCAGCACTGGCTGAGCCGCGTGTTGACGGCCTACGGCGGGCGATTGACTGTTGGTTGCCACGGCATGACGCACAGATCCTGGTCAGCATGGCCAGAAGATGTCGACGGGTTCTCCAAAGCACTGGCAGAAGCAACTGCGCTGCTCAAGGATGCGTGTGGGGCGAACTTCCGACCGTGGTTCCGAGCTCCTGCTGGGTATGTGGCGCCGTGGATGGCAGGAGTGTTGGCAAAGCATGGCTACCGCGTTGACACGTCGGTTAATCCCTCCTGGCTGGTCAAGAAAAAGGCGGGGAAAGGCAACTCATGGGCCGATGTCAATGCGGCCATGGCGTCATCCAAGGTGGTCGAACGGGCTTGGTTCACTCGGTTTTCACTGCCCGTGAATGGTCCGGCATTGACATTATTTCCACTGTCTATTGTCGCTAAAGGCGCTTGGAAACGCGCCCCTCCCGTGCTGGTGGCGAACGAAGTGGTCAATGCTGTCGAAGACGATGGGGTGGACCTCATCACCCTCTACTGGCACGTGCTTGATCACAGCAAAAACAACGGAAAGTGGCAACCACCATTGGCTCAAAACCAACCAACGGCTTAACTTCCGCTTCAGGCTCAAAGTGCGGTGTCATCTGAGTTGATCTCTGTGGTGAAGTATCGATAGAAGAAGTACACTGAAAAGCCAGTCAACAGGTGCCACAGGGCGTGGTATTGGAACAATGATTCCGGATTGCACATAGCCGCACCATTTTGGCCAAAGCGCCATACAACGTTGGCCACGATGTAGCATGCAAGGCCAATCCAAAGCGAAGGGTTGGCTTGACGCAGCAACGTTTGACCAGGTTGGAAATGAAGCAGAGCAGCAATCGCGGCAAACATCAGACAAAGCACAACGATCTGCATGGTCGGCGCTCCGACAGAAAGCGTGACGCATGCAAACAGCGGCAGTCCGATCATCCATGGAAGGCTGTTTCCACTGATGTTTTTGGCTTCCTGAATGATCCAGACACCGATGTAGAGCGACCACAGGTAGTCGCGAGTGATGCTCGAGAGTCGGAGCTTCTTATCACCTGAGAAATTTTCAATGAGGACGAGGTTGTTGTTTGCTGCATACGTATCAAGCAAAGCCGTCAGCAGAAACACAATGAAAAACACGCTCAAAAACAAGCGATCGCTCCACCGGTATTGGCGGCTGAGGTTGTAGTAAACAGGGAAGGAAATGAAGAACAGCATGCCCGTCCAGTCCATGCTTGTGCCCCAATTTGTGTTGGTGCCGTGCATGGCAAAACTGCCGATTCCGATGTACATTGAGCCTGCAGCAAAAAGAACGGGGTACATGCCTTTCTCGAGCATTGGGTTTGCGGCTTCACCGGTGTTGGCTGGAAGGTTCCACAGAATGACAAGCCCGACAACAATGTAGGTGAGGTTTGAGAGCGTGTTGATCGGTTCTTTGATCAGACCGTCGGATATATCCTCACAGAACCTCGTGGCCGATTCAATCGGCTCAACAGCCCATGTTGAGGCTCCGAAAAGGGCGTACAGAAGAGCCAAAACGCCCAGCAAAACAATCGATACCGCAAACTCTGGTTTTCGCTTCATTAACGATGAAAGAGACGCCGAGTCCATGCACCGGCGTTGGTGCAGTAGTATTTGTTTTTGAGCGTGAAAAGGAATGCTTGGCTTGGCAACTGAAAGGTAGCAATTGCCCTGCAAGGTGGTGTTTCGACCCTCAACGGCTATGAGTGAAGTGCTGTGGGGTTTGATTGGGTGCACTCTTGGCAGTGAGGAAATACGGGGACCGCGAGGTCATCGACTTGTCTGAATGGGGCAGGCCAATCGCACGCGTCGTTGCGAACTTTCTCAAAGAAAAACCAATTTCAGTCATCCAAGTGACAAACTTGCATTTTCTGCTGTCCCTGTTCTGTGCGTGGCTGATTGTTGAGGGCCAAACCATCGAAGCATGCGCTTTACTTGTCCTCAAAGGCGTAATGGACGCCGTTGATGGGGAATTGGCGCGCATTCGCCACCGCCCTTCGCACGTGGGGCGGTATTGGGACACTGTGGCCGATACAATAGGCTTAATCGCCGTTATGTACGCCTTTGGTGTTGTTTTAGAGTGGGAAATCGCATTAACTTCGGGCATGATTTTAGCCATTCTGTTTCAGTATTCTTTGTTCAACCACTACTCGATTTTGATGCGCGCTTTAGGATCTGGAGATTCCACAAGCAGGGTGGATGAACGCGTTCGCCCGGTGGCTCACCCATGGGAAAAACAACGCAACGTCACCGCTTTTCATTTCATTTATCTGTGCTTTTTCAACTGGCAAGACCAAATCATTTCCAAAGTAACGGGCAAGGGTTCCAAGAACTTGACCTTCGAACTTTTCGTGTCTTCATCGCTTGGTTACGGCGCTCAATCGCTGGCCATTCTGGCCATGGCGCTCACCGATACCTTGGCCTACTTGCCCCATTTGTTCCTCGGTGTCAATGGCGCGCTGATGGCGTTGGTTATCGTTCGCAGTCGATTGTGAACATCGCTTCGACGCATCCGGCACCCTCCGAGAACGACTAAGTCCAATGAACTCTTAGCGGGACCATGGTTGAGTTGGGGAACCTTGAGGCATCGCTTGCAGTTTTTTTGACGGTGATGATCGTGTACGTGCTGGTCCGGATTATTTACAGATTGAGCGTTCAACTCTCAGATTTGAAAATTCAAGTTGCCAGCCATGACCAACGAGTGAAGGATGCTGAAGTGAGCGCCCGCAAAGATTCGGTCAAACGCCAACGTGCTGTGCTCAAGGGTGACATCACCGAACTGGTCGCACCCTGGTCAATGACCGCGGTCAACAGCGTATCGGAACTCAGTTTCTTGGGCAACCCAATCGATTTCATCGGGTTCAAGGGCCTTGATCAAGATGAAGAGATTGAAATTAAATTCATTGAAGTCAAGTCTGGTAAAAGTCAGTTGACATCAAAGCAGCGGAAAATCCGTGATGCTGTTCGGGCAAAAAGGATCGAATGGGTTGAAGTTCGGATTAAGGAAATTGAAATCGAAGAACGCTGAATCCGAAAACCATCGGCGTGTTTCGGCTTGTGTTTCACGGGGTTGTCCAGGTTCAACGATTTGAAAAGGACAGGAATCGATACGGGTGAATGCTTATCGAGTGATGAAACCTAATTCACTTATGGAAGCGATTGAATGCCCCTATTGTGTCCATCAAATGTCGCCAAAAATGGAT